>NZ_JAUBPN010000024.1:0-80190 GCF_036700745.1 Microcoleus sp. S36a_B3
CCCAATTCCCAATTCCCAATTCCCAATTCCCAATTCCCAATTCCCAATTCCCAATTCCCAATTCCCAATTCCCAATAACTTGAGTTATCATACAATCTGGACGTAAAGAAATGTAAAGGGATATGCAGGACAAAGTTGTGGTTGTGGTGGGTGCGACTGGCGGCATCGGTTCAGCCGTCGCCCGCAAACTCGCCGATGCGGGTGCGACGCTAGTGCTCGCCGCCAGAGACAGCAGTAAATTAGACGCTTTAGCAAGCGAACTTTCAACAACAGAGGTACTGTGCGTACCTACAGACATCACCGACTTGTCGCAAGTCGAGACGCTGATGCAAAAAACTGTCGAACATTTCGGACAAATTGATGCCCTCATAAACGCCGCCGGTGCCGGAATTCTCAAGCAGTGGAACAAGTTAGAACCCGCTGATTTAGATGCGATGCTTGACTTGAACTTGAAAGGCAGTTTTTACACATCTCAAGCCGCCGCGAATGTGATGAAAGAGCGCAAATCCGGTCACATCTGCAATGTCATCGGGATTTTGGGCAAGCATTCGATGGCGATGGGAACTGCTTATTGTGCTTCAAAGTTTGGAGTAGTTGGTTTTAGCAAGTGCATGGCAGATGAGCTGCGCCGCTACGGCATTAAATTTACACTATTCTATTTTGGCGGGGTGGATTCTCCGTTTTGGGATAATGTGAGTTTGAAGGTAGACCGCTCAAAAATGCTGAGTACCGAAACCGCTGCAAATGCGATTATGTTTGCTCTTTCGTCTGACCCGCAAGCTGTGCCGCTGGAGATTAATATTCAGCCGGAAAGTCATTTATTTTTCTAGTAGTTTGTAGGGTGCGCCGAGGCGCACCGATTCAGTTTTTATAATGTTCTTATCGCACCGATTGACCCCAAAATAGGTACAAACCCAGCCTTAATTCATAGATTATCCCAACATTTTAGACAAAACTTCAATGTTCCAGATTCATCTGTGGAGTAAAGCTAAAATCTCAAATCTACTGGGCTAAGGCATCGCCACCAAACTCAAGTTCTCCCCGACACCTATTTTTTTTTAGTGCCGATGTATTTATACCTTGAGAGGGAGTTATAATATTCAACCTTGAGGTTATTATTAGTAGCGCGCACGAGAAAAACATGAAAAATATCCCTTACTCTGTCTCTATCTTGCAGTTTTCCACTGAAAATCAGCCGATTTTCCATTCCTCAGTTTCCATTTTCAATTATTGATTATGGAATTCGATCGCATTCTGTTTTACGTTGAAAATGCTAAAGTATCCCGCGACTGGTTTGTTAGCCACTTAGGCTTTAAATCAATCGCAGGTTCTTCCAACAGCCACACTAGCACTGAATCTGTCAGCAGCGGTAATGTATGTTTTGTTTTATCTTCGCCGCTGACACTCGCTAGTCCCGCCGCTAGTTGGTTGAAGTTTCATCCTCCCGGAATTGCCGATGTGGGTTTTCGGGTAAAAAATATCGAATTAGCAGTAGCTAGAGCGGCTGCTGCAGGCGCTCAAATTCTGGAACCGATTCAAAAGAACCTAACAGCAGCAGGTTGTTTTAAGCGGGCAAAAATCGCTGGTTGGGGAGATTTAAGCCACACGCTGATTGAGCAAATAGAAGAAAATTTAGCGCTACCGGCTTCTGGTAAGCTGTCGCTGTTTACCTTAATCGACCACGTAGTTTTAAATGTTGAATCGGGCGATTTGTCAAGTGCTGTTAGTTGGTATCAAAAAATATTAGGTTTTACGCCGCAGCAAAATTTTGACATTAAGACTGAAAATTCGGCCTTGCGAAGCCAAGTTATGATGCACGCTGAAGGTGGGGCGCAATTCCCGATTAACGAACCGGCATCGACTAATTCTCAAATTCAAGAGTTTTTGACTGCAAATCGGGGGTCAGGAATTCAGCACATGGCTTTACAAACTGCTGATATTGTAGGGGTTGTTACCGATTTGCGATCGCGCGGTTTGCCTTTTCTACCCGTTCCTGCAACCTATTACTCCCAATTGCAAGAGCGGCAAAACTATTTGCCCGCAGATTGGCAAGCAATTGCAGCTTCTCAAGTTTTGGCAGATTGGCAAGAAAATACTCCCGCCGCAATGCTGCTGCAAATCTTTACTCAGCCAATTTTTGCCGAACCGACTTTCTTTTTCGAGATTATTGAGCGCCGAGTTTCTTTGATTAACGGCAAAAAGGTGCAAGCTGGAGGTTTTGGGGCTGGCAATTTTCGAGCTTTATTTGAAGCAATTGAACGGGAACAAATGAAAAGGGGAAATTTAATCGATAATTGATAAAACTCCCAATTTTGGGATCAAGCAAGCCTGTCTTTCAGCAATGCGAGATCGTTCCACCCGTAGGCAGTTTCTTTGACTGCAACTCCTGCTTTATTTGTTGGGTGTTCGTCCACTTTTTCACCTCCTAAAAACTCATAAAATTTGCAGGCTGAATTGTCTCCCAGTACCCAAACCAGCATCGAATTCAAGCTTGATTCAGTCAATTTTGTGACAACTGCTCGCACGAGTTGCTGTCCGATTCCCTGACGCTGATATTCCTCCAAAATATAGATAGCAAATAATTCTCCTTGATAAGCATATTTGCCAGTACGCTCGCAACCGCCGGCAGCAAAACCCACAATTTGCTCGGAGTCATTCTCAGCAACGCAGACAAAATCCCCAGTATTTTTGACGTTTGACAGGATTTCTTGCCAGTTGTTTTCTCGTTTTTGATATGACAGTTGCGCGAGGTAATCTGCTGGTAAAAATTTTCGGTAAGCTGTCCGCCAAGTGTCTAGATTAACTCGGGCAATTGCAGGTGCGTCAGCAATTTTAGCTTCTCTCACGATCATCAGAAAATACTCCTTTCGGGCCCTGAAATTCTTGATTGTATTCTAAGCAAACTATGCGATCGCGCCCTTCTAGTTTAGCTCGATACAGCGCGCGATCGGCTTCTCCAATTAACCCCTCAATGGATAAACCGACAGCAGGCACAACATTAGTGACTCCGATACTGAGAGTCACAAACTTACTTACCTTGGAATCAGCATGAAGAATTGCCGCAGCATTCAAATCGCTGCGAATTAATTCAGCTACCCGCATAGCTCCCTTAACCTCAGTCCGCGACAAAATTACCGTAAATTCCTCGCCACCGTAACGGGCTGATAAATCGCCTCCCCGCCTAGCATTTTTCTCTAAAATTTTAGCTACTTTTTTTAAACATTCATCGCCTCCTTGATGCCCGTAGCGATCGTTGTAAAGTTTGAAAAAATCGATATCCAGCAAAATCAAAGACAGGGGCGCTTTCTCTCTAGCCATCCGCTGCCACTCCGATTTTAATGCTTTGTCAAAACTGCGACGGTTAGCAATCTGAGTCAAACCGTCGAGAGATGCGAGTTCTTGCAATGTTTGGTTAGCAGCTTCTAACTCTAATTTCGCCTGTTCTAAAGCTAAGTTTTGCTGGGCTAATTCTTCGCTTTGCCGTTTTTCTTGCTCGTACAAAAATCGAATTGAAGCTTCGGCTTCTTGCAGTTCTTTCTCTGCATATTTGCGCTTGACAAACTGCCCTAATTGAGAACCGACAGCAGCCATCATCTCAAGCAAATCTTCATCGAGAGGCTGTTTTTCCTGGCAGAAAAAAGTCATTACCCCTACCACTTGACCGCTGGCGCGAATCGGGAAACCAAAAGCCGATTGCAATCCTGCTTTGGCTGCTAAGTGCGATCGCACAAAATTGCGATCTTTGAGAATATCCGTAATCCATTGCGGAAAACCAGTGTTCCAAACTATTCCCGGTAAACCCGCACCAGGCTCTAGATTAATCTGCTGGCAATTTTCCACAAACTCCCCAACTTCAGTCCCCCTGCGCCAAACTCCCACTCGCACCAAAAAAGGAATATTTTCAATAACATTATCTGGTGCAGCCAACAAAAAAGGTATTTTGTCGCGACTATTTTCCGCATCAAATTTACTCTCTTTTTCATCCACAGGCGTCCAAAGCTCGCCAACATCCCATCCCAAACTTTCACAAATAGCTTGCAAAAATTTCGGAGTGGCGCTCTCTAAAGAACCCGATTCTGACATAATACGAGCTACTGCATACTGTGCTGCTTGACGTTTTTTGATCCGCTGTTCCTCAGTGATATCCCTACCCACACAGACAAAATCTTGTATGCTTTTGTTGTCATAGTGCTTGCTGTCTATGCTTGTATCGATAGTAGAGCAGGAAAAAGCAACTGTCAGCTTTGAACTATTTTTAGTTGTACAAGTTACTTTTATTTGATGCCAAGATTCTGTTTTCAGTTCAGGAGGTAGCTGGCTAATTTGACGCAATAATTCCCCATCAGGGGTAATCATTGAGATTTGTTTACCGATTAATTCTGATTCGGTATATCCAAATAATATTTCGGTAGCTTTATTGATTTTTTTAATTTTTCCCGCTCCCGTTGTTACCAATAAAATATCGTTAAGTGAGTTAAGAATTTTATCAATATAATCACGAGCAGTAGCCAAATAATCGACTTTAATACTGTTTTCGTTGACTGCTTGAACCATAGTTTGCTGAAGAGAGGCACTGTCTGTTACGTCTTCGCAAAAAATAATTAATCTCTCAGGTTTAAGCTGCTCCTTATGACAAAAAATATATAGATCGAGATAGAAATAAGTTCCATCTTTTAAAATTCTGGTAACTGATTTTAAATGGAAACTTGACTGTCGTTGTTCTAGAATATCGTCAAGCAGTTCTTCAATTCCGATCAGTTCGGGAAAACAGTCGCGCACATCTTTGCCTTTTTCGATTTGATTGGGAATCTCGGCAAAGTCTTGCACGTTTAAGGATGTTTCTTGAATTTTCAGTTCTCTATCGACTGCGAGGAATTCTATGCGACGCAAAGATAACAGTTTGTCTAGAAGATTGTTAATACTTTTGGGGCATATCTGTAAATTCAATGGTGGCAGGATTTCGTTATTGTCTAACATTCAGGTCAAAGGTGAGTAGGAAAAATTATTTTTACGTTTTTTTTGCTGATGGAACTGTTAGGATAGATCGAGAGATTTCTGTTCTCACAGTTTGTAAGCAAGCAGGCTCTTAGCTGATTGCACAAGGGTATCATCTCAGTTTTACAAAAAGCATTTTTTTTATTATAGTGCGAGCTGTCGCGAGTTCGCGACAGCTCGCACTATAAATGCAAAACTGAGATGCTCCCTTGTACAAGCATTATTGGAGATGTCTGAGGTTTGTGAAAGCTTTTAGTGCTGGACGTATTACAGCCAAATAAACCGGGTTTTTTAACCTTACTGGGGGCCGGAATGAAATATTTTTGTAAAAAACCCGGTTTCTCACTATCCATGCGTCCAAGATTTACTTTGCTTTTCCTCGCAACGATCGATAAATACGCGCTGGATACGTAATATTATGCGCGATCCATTACCATACCAAAAACGTTTCGTAGTGCGGATTTTAGTCCGCTCTTGGGCTGCGGACTAAAATCCGCACTACGAACCAAATCTTATTGTTGTGAATTGAACGGACAGGATCTAATATCAAATCCGGTAGCATCGGAATGATTCAGATATATATTCTCGGACTCTGTGTACTCTGTGTTCTAGCGCCGGTTAAATCATTCCGATCCAACCGGAAACGATATAACTCCAGAGCTATTTATATGCGAGTTTTAACTTTTGACAGCAGACGATTAACAGTTATTTAATTGTCATTTATAACATTTTTTTTTGACAAAGCTAGCCGAATATAAGTTATAGCAAATGTGTTGAACAAGCATTTAAGCTCGGTCTGAATTAAGCGGTTAAGGGCTATAATGATTAATTAAACAAGCGATTTGCATTATTTATAGTGCAGTTTTCAATTGTAGACTTCCCGATATTACTAACAACTCTTAGAGTTGAGGATTGATACAATTCAATTCAACTGTTGCCTTTAATTAGCGCCATTGTTCTACAATTTACCTCCCCTAGGTATTGGTGTCAAGTTTGGCAAATAACCTGTTACCTTGAAGTGATATAATATTGAACAATTTGTATAAAAACTGGAAAATATTCTGCTAAATGCTGAGACTTATTACTGACTTTGACGGCCCGATTATGGACGTGTCCGATCGCTATTACCGAGTTTACCAGCAGTGTCTGGCCGAGACTCAGCGTGAGGGTCAAGCAGTGCGCGAACTCACCTTAGCCGAGTTTTGGGACATGAAACGGGCGCGGGTTCCTGAAACCGAAATCGCCCTCCTCTCAGGATTAGACGCAGATCAAGCTGTCGGTTTTGCCCTGAAACGCCGTCAAACTGTCCACACTCTCCCTTTTCTGATGTACGATCGACCCGCTCGGGGTGCAGTAGAAACCTTAGAGAAGTTGCAGCGCGCTGGAGTAGACTTAACGGTGATGACCATGCGCCGCGTCAGGGAACTAGACGAAGCCTTCACCCGCTGCAATTTGGCGCAGTTTTTCCCAGAAAACCGCCGCTATTGTCTCCCCAACGATTACGTCAAAACCGGGGATGTGAAGGATAAGCCCCTGCTGATGGCTAGAGCTCTGGCCGAACTGCCACCGGCTTCTGATTTTTGGATGGTGGGGGATACCGAGGCGGATATTGTAGCAGCAAAAACGCACGGTGTCAAGGTAATTGGTGTTTTGTGCGGAATTCGCGATCGCACCCAATTAGAAATGCACCAACCAGATTTTATTGCTAATAATTTGAGCGAAGCAGTTGAGATGGTTTTAGGGAGTCATTAGTTATTGGTTATTAGTTATTGGTTATTGGTTATTGGTTACTGGCTCTTAATTGTTGTTAGTTGTTATTAAGAATCAACAAATAACACTGAAGAACTAGGAACCAACAAATCACAAATAACTAATTACAAATAACCACTAACTACTGACTATCGCAAAAAACTGCTGACGAGCCACAGAGTTAAAAACGTAAACAAAGCAATCAGTTTCTCTGTTGAGACAAATGCTGTACTGAGCAAAGGGCCGAAAACACCTCCCAGCACCAAGCCTAAAACCAAGCCCGCCACAGTCAGCAGCACGGCCCGACCAAATTTTTGTTCCTTGCGATTAAGAAAATAAAGACAAGAGCCGACTCCAAGAGCCAGAGTCAACTGTAGCAAAGAATCATTAGCCGCCGGATAAATACTCAGTCCGCCCAACGCCACATAAACCCCAGCCGGCCACAAAATGTCCGATCGACTAGGAGTATCGATTAGCCGCTGCAACCAAGCAGGACTCCCCGACGGAGTAGACGGAGTAAAGCTTGCGGGTGGGGGAGTCAGCCGATCGGGAAAGCGGATGCCTTCGGGCACTTTAATTTTACCTTCCTGTCGCTGTCGCAAGCGATCCATGAGAATCGCGTCATAAGCAGCTTCGATCGATTCCAAACGTTTCTTGTCGCCACTGTGCTGCTCGGCTTGACGGGTGCGGGCCTCTTGCACTTCATCAAAGGAAGCATCTTCATCGACTTCAAGCAGTTGATAGGGAGTTGGCTCACTCATAAAACTTGTTGGTATGCGGAAAACTCAGCGTCTTTAGACCTGAGAGGGATGCGAGCGGGCGGTGTTAACCGCCGTGGTTTGAAAGTGTAGGATGATATCCTAAACCATTGGCGTCAATTTAAGTTTAAAAACCTTTGTTTCTCTCGTTTATAGCTGAGTCTCGATCCCGTGCTAATCTCCATTAAGAATGGGAGTAGGGTTGATGCAAGAGCGCTTTTTGTCCTCCCAAATAGTCGGGCGGCCAGGGGAGGTTCTAGGTTTTAATCGTCAGATAGTATACCTGTACTGCATTTGACTTGGTTGTTGACACCAATGATGGTTAACCTTGCGGTCGCTAAGCATTTTTTATCCACCAGTGCTCGGTCATTAAATTTAATAACCCGCTGAAGGCTCTCGTTAAAAATAGTGCAATTTTAACAAGAGATGAAAGCCGCGCCGCTTTCCCCAAAGTTTTACTGGTAGTTTTTAGTGCTTTGAGACAGAAACCAGCAAACATTAGGAAGGTAGAAGGCATTGGGCAACAGGAAATAAAAAATTATGAACCTAAAGATTTTTGTTTTTACCTTAGCTTAGCCGTCTACAATAATTTTACCTGTTGCCGAAGGCTTTCAACGGGGATTTGTCCCGCAGGCGCTGACAATTCCCGACCACTGGATTTTTTTTAGTCGATCGCGGCGGTAGGAAAAAAAGCGAGCCGAGTCAGAATAGGTACAGAAAGGAGCGATCGCCACTTGAGAAAGATCGATTCCCAATTTCTGCAATTGCAGAGCATTGCAGAGGCGAACATCCAAGCGTACTTTTCCAGGTTCTGGATCTGGTAGTACAGGAGATTCGGGCATTTGGTGCAAAAACTCTAGAATGCCCTCTGCTGTGGCACTAACAGCACTCTGGGGATTAATCGCGGCTAAGAGAGACGCGGCAACTTCCACAGATACCTGGTAAACCTCTCCAGAGATCGCCGGCCCCATAGCAATCTTGAGATTTTCTAGTTGACTGCCGACGGCCACAAGTCGATCGATTGCCTCTGGTAATATCTTAGCAGCAGTGCCGCGCCAACCAGCGTGAACTGCCGCAACCAGTCCAGTGCGATCGTCAGCAATCAGCACCGGCACGCAGTCAGCCGAGCAAACCCACAGCGCCTCACCCTCTAGTTCGGCCACCAACCCATCAGCCTCAACATAGCTTTGAGCCGCGCTTTCCGAAACCGGAGGCACAACCGGGGACAACTGACCGGTTTTGAGTACCGCATTGCCGTGTACCTGCTGAAGGCGGTAAACCTTGGCTCCTGGTTCGAGAATTTCCGTCAGTTCGATCGGGCCTTGGGGCGAGAAATCGCGAGTAAAAAAGCCGTGAGACCATCGAGAGAGCAAGCTACAAGTCAGATAAGGCAAACCTTGGGAGTTTTGCCACTCCCAACCGATCGCCGAAGGGGATCCAGTTGCCGGTGAGGAGTCAGGAAAATTTGTCAAGCGATCGCCAGCTACAGTCATTAAAGCCATCCATCCCCAAACGAATCAATTTGCATTCTATTCTAAGCAATCAACAATTTTGGCGGCTGAGGTTTAAATGCGCGATCGGCTTTCATCAAAAAAATCGGGATGAAAGAAGCCGCCCAGCGGCGGTGGACGCTGGCGAAATTTGGCATAACCCGAAAAATAGAGGCAAATAATTAACACAACAGATACTTGCTTGAAGACTCCTGTCGCCAGCAGCCCAAAACTTTAAACTTTAGTTCCGGCGACTGAGATTCACTCGTCTGCAAGTAAATCTAAAATCTAAAACTTGTTCGCTCGCGAAGTCGAAGAATCTAAAATCTAAAATCGACCGAGGCGGTGGAGGCTGGCGAAATTTGGCACGACCCGAAAAATAGAGCGAACTAACTAACACAGACGAACGTCAAAGCGCTATTATCAATGTGGCCTTCACAGACTCTGCCAGCCAGTGCGATCGTCGGCCAAAAAATCAGGGCATCGATCGCGAATCGACGCCACAGCATTCGAGCTGGTTCGACACGCCCAAAAATTGCCTCAAGCCCGGTAAAATCAGTTAAGTCTGTATTAAATATTGGGATTGCCATACAGTCGATCCAGGCCCCGCCAAAAAAAACAGATACTTGCTTGAAGACTCCTGTCGCCAGCAGCCCAAAACTTTAGACTTTAGTTCGGGCTCCTTTGATTCACAAAGTTGCAAGTAAATCTAAAATCTAAAATCTAAAATCGACTGACTTAGATATCCTTGCGTCCCCTGTTGAGTTGGGAAAAAAAATCGTGAAACCAGTTCCAGACAAGCAAATAGCAGCCCATTTGAACACCAAACATCACAAAAATAACCCGAAAGGCGCTCGGACTCGATCGCGCCTTTTGTCCGATCGCTCGCTGCTGGTAGGACTGGGCTGCATCGCCAGTCTGGGACTGCTCAGCAAAGGCCTAGTGTGGGCCCAGACCGAAACACCGCCAGCAGAACAAGCAGTCCCCGGCGCAGCAGAACTCCAGCCACTATTTGAAGCGCCTCTGGCCCCCCCGGAACCGGAAGTCAGCCAAGTAGAGCCAGAACCGTACTACCCACCGCAGGCAGAAGATCCGGCTCCCGAGCCTGTCTATGCCGAACCGCCTAGGGAGTCAGATTACGTCACCGAAGCACCTCCGGCCTATTATCTGCCGGAGCCTGCGCTGATTCCCCTGCCAGAAGCCACAGCCCAAGAGCCTCCTTTTGAAGCGCCAGTTAACCCAGTCCACGCTGAAGCAGACTATACAGACTACAACGCTGGCGCTGAGGGCGGCTACGAACCGCCGACCAGAATCGAGTTTGCAGAACGATCGAGCGGTTGCGAAGGTTCCGGTGGCGGTTCGTGCGGGCCTGCTGCTGTGGACGAGCCGGTCACTGCAGAAGCAGCCCCTCCCAGCTACAGCCCCCAAACCCCGATCGCACAAGAACCCAACGACAGCCCCCACAGCCCGATCGCCGGTAACTCGTATATTGCACCCCCGCCTCGAAATCTGCCACAAAACCTGGCGGAGAACGTTCCGAGCAATGTTCCGAGCAATGTTCGGGGAAATGCGGGCGATAACGATCGGGGTTATTCTGCCAATAAAGTCGATCGAGCCATTCAACAAGTAAGCAACAAGCTTTGGGGACAAGGAAGCAGCGGAGAATCTGCTTATGGGCCCAAGGGCTACTCGCCTAACTCTGGATATTCGGCTAACTCTGGATATTCGGCTAACTCTGGATATTCGGCTAACTCTGGATATTCGGCTAACTCTGGATATTCGGTCAACCCTGCATCCTACGGCGGCCCTCCCGAACCCAGCATGGGACTAGGGCCGGTGCAAGTCGGTGCAGTGAGTGTCAGCAGCGGCAGCAATACAGGTTTTGCTTACTACAATCTCACGCCGCGTCCTTTAGGAATGCCCGGAAACGGCAACACCAGCCTGTTGTTTCCCCTATCTATTGCTGCCGACATTACATCGCCCTTCGGGTGGCGGACTCATCCGGTTATGGGTTACGGCAGGTTTCACACCGGAACAGACTTGGGAGCTCCGATGGGAACGCCCGTACTGGCGGCCTATGCGGGTCAAGTGGCGATCGCCGATTGGTTGGGCGGCTACGGTTTGACGGTGGTTCTCGACCACAACAAACAGTCTCAGGAAACTCTCTACGGCCACCTTTCGGAACTGTTTGTCAAACCCGGAGAGTTTGTGAAACAGGGAGAAACTATCGGCCGCGTCGGTAGTACAGGAATGTCTACAGGGCCTCACCTTCACTTCGAGATCCGGCAAATGACCGATCGGGGTTGGGTGGCGATCGATCCGGGCGCTCAGCTAGAATTCGCCGTAGCCAAAATGATGGGCAGTTTAGAAACCGCCAAAGTACCCCTAATGCCGAAAATCGTGGAAACACTAAGCGCTAGGGGACTCAAGGATTTAGAAAGCGATCTGCCCATGCTTCCACCTCTGCCGCTGGGAATGGATATCGAAGTTCACAACCTCCAGCCGCCATTCCCAGAATTGTTAAAAGCTGACACTTCAGCACCCAAAGATCAGGAAGCTCTCAAACCCAAAACTCAGAAGCAAGCAAGTAGATAGGCTTTTGATAATGACTCGCATTCCTCACTACAAACCAGACAAGTTTGTAATGAGGAATGCGAGTCCTCTACCAAGAAGGCTCTCAATCGATTACCATCACAAAAACCACGAACCTGATAGATTTCTCGTTACCATTAAGAACCTGGTAGCTAGGAAAAACCCATAAAAATTGGTAAATAGTAGCTTATGCTAATAACGCAGCATTTGTGGGAATTAATTTTATTTCTAATAATTGTATTCGGGCCAATTCCCTTAAGCTTGTTTCTTGCTTTCGAGAATCAGAAAGCAAACAATAACTGTTCGTTTCCCCATTTTCTGCTCGTAATTCTGACGGGATGGAGCATCATACAAGTTTGTATCGGCTTGATTTTAGGAAGTGTCGATCGCCTAAATCTCGCTCAAGTAATTATAGCAGAAATTTTGATTTGCGCGATCGGCACAATCCCGATCTATACAAAAAAAAACAGAGCTTTTACCTTATCGCATTGGCAGATCCCCAAACTCAAACAACCCCTCAACAGCTCCGAAATTCTAATTATTTTGACAGTCGCTTTTGCAGGAATTGTACTGTGTTACACCCTAGCAACCAAACCCACAACCAATTATGACTCATTGTGGTTTCACCTGCCCGCGATCGCCCGATGGTATCAAACCCATTCCTTTACACTATTAGATGCCACCGGAAACTGGATTTTTGAACAGGAGCAAGCCCGAGTATATCCCTACAACTGGCACGTTTTATCTGCCTTGTGCGTGATCCCCTTCCGATCGGACTTTCTCGCAGCTTTTCCCCTGCTAATAGCCTGGGTGCTGGAAGGAATAGCCGTCTATCTATTAAGCGTAAAATTTGGAGCAACCAGAATTCACGCTATGGCAGCATCAACATTAGTATTGACAGTACCGATGGTGCTCAACCAAATTAACACCATTCACCCAGACCTACCGCTAGCTGCCATATTTACAGTAGGTTTGTATCTAGGTTTATCCTATCATAAAAGCCGATCCGTCTGGGAACTATCCCTATTTTTTGCATCTGTAGGAATGCTAGCCGGAATAAAAATTACTGGCCTAGTTTATGCAGCCTCACTCTTAGGAGGATTAGCAATATTAGAAATTACAAGATTCGCCCTTAATCAAGATTCCACACCAGCTAATTTTAGAATTCGCCACTTTCTCAAACCAGTCTTGCTGTGCGGTGTAGCTTGTTGCTTGCTTTTAGGATGTTTTTGGTATGCGAGAAACTTGCTGCAAATCAATTACCCTGTCGGCGAAGTCGGCGATATTAAAATTCCCTTAGAGCCTGTTCGCTTACAGTCTCCCATACCTGCACCAATACCTTCGGTAAAGCAGCCGCCCGCTTCGCCACTTCTAAAGATTTGGCAAAGCACTTTAGCAGCTCAATTTAATCCCAGCAATATTTCCCACTGGCAAACTTTCGGCTTACAAATCATTATTAGATTGCAACTGCCCTTTCTGGCGATCGCACTTCAAGTCTTAGCAGCACCTCTGGCTTTGTTGCAAACTAAAACCAGAACAATCAATCAAAATAATATCATTTTAATTGTACTTCTTGCCAGCACCGGAATTCTGTATCTAATTACACCTTACACCTCCGGTAGTGCTGGAGAGTCGATCGGTCAACTCAGCCCCATACTCGGTTTCAATCTCAGATACGGATTTTCCTTCCTAAGCTTGCTAGCTATAGCAGCAGCAGCTACAGCTAGCAAATTAAAAACTCCGAATCAACTTGTCGTAGCAGTTGTTTTAATTGGCAGTATTTCCGGCATTATTAGCAACATAATTTTTGACTTAATTAAAAATGCTTCTTTTACCGACAACAGTCTTGTTTGGGGAAGCGGGTTGATTGATCGGTTTAAATCCGAGCCTGTGGAAGCCCTCAATGTGGTGATGAAAATATTAGCTCCCTACGTGCTAGATTTAGCAATATACCTGTTAGCTTATATTGGCTTCATGCTGTTAGGTTGGATTTTGTTTGAGCAAAGTTCAAGTTTAACCGAGTTAAAAAATAAATTGGTAAACTTAAAAAAATCGATTTATATCATGATAATTTTTCTGTGTATAGCATTGATGGTAAGTGTTAGTTGGGTGGCGAGGGAAAAGCGAGATATTGCTAGAACCCAACTGTATCGAGGCATTTACGAGTATATCGATCAAAATACAGTACCGGATGAAAGAATCGGCTTCTTTCTGAGTTCCCGCAGCTACCTGTTTTACGGGAGAAATTTAGACAGAAAAGTTTTATACATACCCTTTAGAGCCGATAGACTTCCGGCATGGATTGACAACCTCCGAAAAAATAAAATTAGCATTGTAGGATTCGGGCCCATGACTGAGACAGACGAATACATCAAACAAGGTTTATCTTGGCTGACAAGTCCCGATGGCCCGCTACAACCAGTTTTCGGCAAAGATTTTAATACTGAGTCGGTGTTATATCGCTTGAAGAATTAAAAGTTATTAGTTATCATGAACCAAGCTAAAACTCTATTTTCAATTATTGTTCCAACGTACAATCGACCTGAGAAATTAGCGCAGTGTCTTCAGTCTTTTGTTGAACTAGAATATCCGCGCGATGGGTTTCAAGTCATTGTCGTTAACGACAGCACGGAAATATCTGTAGAAAGTACAATTTCTCCTTTTCAAAATCAGCTAAATCTCAGACTTTTGACACAACCAAATTCTGGCCCGGCTACGGCGCGAAATACTGGGGCTTTTGCAGCCGAGGGCAAATTTTTAGTGTTTACTGACGATGACTGTACTGTGGCGGTAGATTGGCTGCGAAATTTGGAACGGCGATTTATGGAAACACCAGATTGTTTGATTGGAGGTCGGACTGTCAACGCGCTGCAGGATAACATCTATTCTACGGCCAGCCAGCAATTGATCGACTATCTTTACAGTTATTACAATGCTATTGGCGATCGCGCGCAATTTTTCACTTCTAACAATTTTGCCCTTCCCGCTGAGGCTTTCCAAAAAATCGGCGGGTTTGACACGACTTTTTCGCTAGCGGCGGGAGAAGACCGGGAATTTTGCTTTCGCTGGCTCAATGCCGGAGGCTGCGCGGTCTACCGTCCTGAAGTTACAGTTTATCACTTTCACGCCTTAACTCTGGGCAAATTTTGGCGGCAGCAGTTCAATTACGGTAGAGGTGCTTTTTTGTTTGGGAAAATTATCTCGAACAGCGGGGCTAAGGGGAAATTGCAACATCCGTCGTTTTATTTGAATTTGCTAACTTATCCGTTTGGCCGCGCTGCGGGGTTTCAGAAACTATTAATTGCAGGTTTGTTTTTAGTTTCTCAGGTGGGAATTGCGGCGGGTTTGTTTTGGGAGAAAAACAATGTTGTTGAGGAATAGATTTGGATTTTTGAACCGCAGAGAGCGCAGAGAGCGCAGAGAGAGAGAGGTTAGTTTTAGTAAATGCGTCAGCTTTGAGTGGTCGATTATTGATGGAATAGTTCGCTGTCGAACCCTACAAGTTTATTCTTTAGTCCGCGGAGGCGGACTTCGTTTCTGTAGTAGCGGTTTTAACCGCCGAGTTCTGTCTGCCGAGTTATGCGATTACATGAATCCGTGTTCGGCTAAGAATTCTGGTGTAATTGTTCCTAAACTGTTAATGGCGGGGATTTCTTCCCAGGATTCGGGATGTATTTGCCGGCCGCTGCGGAGAAATTTTGCTACGTATTTGCCGAGTATATCTGCTTCTAAATTAACTAAACTTCCTGGTTGCAAATAACTGAGGTTTGTCTCACCAAAACTGTGGGGAATGACAGCAACTTCAAACCAATTGCCGTCAGCATCGCAATCTGCCACGGTTAAGCTGATGCCGTTGATGGCGATGCTGCCTTTGGAAACGATGTAGGGTGCGATTTGACGCTGCCATGCCGAATTGGCTGCTGGTGGGGCAGTAAAGCGCATCTCCCAAGCGTTGGCGGTTTGGGTTGATGTGGCTAAACTGCCGATCGCATCTACGTGCCCCGTCACAAAATGTCCGCCTAATTTGCTACCGGCGCGCAGGGAGGTTTCTAAGTTGACTAAAGCATCGGGGAACGATCCCAGAGTTGTGCGGCGCAGGGTTTCTGGCGAAGCGACGGCGACAAAACCTTGCGGCAGAACTTCTACTACTGTCAAGCAAACTCCATCCACGGCTACGCTGTCCCCAATGGCTAAATCTTGTAAAATCTGGTAGGAGTTGCTTGAGGTGCAGGAAATTTGGAAGTAGTCATTACCTAGCGACTTCAGTTTTCCGAGAGATTGAATTAGTCCTGTAAACATAAGTATTTTTCCTTAGTCGATCGCTTATTTCAGTCAAACCACAAACCAGACGCAGGAGCTTTTGCCGCCCCCTCTCCCCCCAAGTCAATCTAAAATCTAAAATCGACTCATGCCGATCCGTTGCAGATTCAGGCGAAGATCGAGTCATACTGGATTTAGCAGGTCATTTTTGTGTCCGAGTTCTTTACCGCCTTGCAGTGTCTTAATTCTGTCAGTAACCCAGCCCTAAAACCAGGGACTGAGCTTGTAAGAGCAATCGAAGCAAGCTGTGCTGACCAGCCTCAGCCTTAACTGGCTACGTTATTTGAGTCACGACACCGGAGAATGCGACGCTAGTTTTCCGCTCTGTCATTTGCAATTAAACAGTCTTAAGGTCACTGAGACAGTGTTGCAAGTCTAACAAGCTCTAATAACATTGGCGAAGCGAACATTACCCCGAAAGGGAGCCGGAGACAACCATATCTCCAAAGAGGGGCAACCATACCCCTCTACCCCCGAAAGGGGAAAGGGGATTCAAGGTGGTGCTCACTGAGCGTAGTCGAATGTGTTGAAACCGCCCATGTTGTTTCCCTCTCAGGACTAAAGTCTCTGAGTTTCCCACTTACCGAGCATTTTTATGATTGAAATGAAAGTCGCTGGAATTGCCTTAGATGCAGCCACGCGCAGCCCTATTGTCCTATTGAGAGACGCTACTGAGCGACGCGCTTTGCCTATTTATATCGGTCAGGAGCAGGCTAAGGCTATTATTAGCGCTCTCGAAGGCAACAAGCCTCCTCGACCCTTAACTCACGATCTGATGGTCACTTTTTTAGAGGCCTGGAGTGTTACTTTGGAGCGGATAGTGATTCACTCGCTGCAAGATAACACGTTCTATGCCGTGCTGATTGTCCGTCAGGGAGAAGTTAAAAAAGAGATCGATGCCCGACCCAGTGACGCGATCGCCCTCGCCCTGCGAACGAATAGCCCCATCTGGGTGATGGAAGAAGTTGTCGCCGATGCTTCGATACCGGTCGATCGAGATGCTGATGAGGCCGAACGCCGCGCCTTCCGGGAATTTATCTCAAACCTCCGCCCAGAGGATTTGATCAAGAGAAGCGGCTTTAGCTCCGGCGAAACTTCCTAAAATTTATGCGCTATCGACGGTTTGGCAAAACGCAGTTGCACCTGTCTGTATTTTCCTTGGGAACCATGCGCTATTTGGCTTCTGAGGAAATTGCCCGTCAGACTGTACAACAGGCGGTGTCTATGGGAATCAATCACCTGGAAACGGCGGCGGGTTACGGTTGCAGCGAGGAATATCTCGGTGTGGCCATCTCGGCTGGTTTGTCGATCGATCGATCGCGCTTCCACATCACTACAAAAATCCCCCCAACGGACGATGCTGCTGCAATGGAACGCTGCATCGATTCGTCTCTCAAACGCTTGAATCTAGACTATATCGACTGTCTGGCAATTCACGGTTTGAATGTTTGGGAACATTTGGCGATCGTGCGATCGCCCACAGGCTGCATGAGCGCCGTACAAAAAGCCCTCGCTGATGGCAGAATTCGGCACGTCGGTTTTTCGACTCACGGGCCTCTGGAGCTGATTTTGGCGGCAATTAATACAGATTTGTTTGAATTTGTCAATCTGCATTATTACTATTTTTTTCAGCGCCACGCCCCCGCAATTCAACTCGCCAAAGACAAAGATATGGGCGTTTTCATCATTTCCCCGGCAGACAAAGGAGGGCAACTCTACACGCCCCCGGAAACTCTCACAAAATTGTGTTCGCCTTTCTCGCCTTTAGAGTTGAACTATCGGTTTTTGCTGAGCGATACTAGGATTGGGACTGTGAGCGTGGGGGCTGCAAATCCGAGAGAATTGGAACAACCTCTGAAATATTGCGATCGCGACTTTCCCCTCACCGACAGCGAAATCGCTGCATTTGCGAAGTTAGAATCAGCTATGGTCGATCGTTTGGCAACCGACAAATGCAGCCAGTGCTATGCCTGTTTGCCTTGCCCGGAAAACATCAACATTCCCGAAGTGTTGCGCCTTCGCAATCTCGCCGTTGGCTGCGACATGACGGACTTCGGTAAATACCGCTACGCGATGTTTGAAAATGCCGGCCACTGGTTTCCCGGCAACAAAGGCAACCGCTGCACCGATTGCGGCGAATGTTTGCCCAGATGTCCCGAAGAGTTGGACATCCCAACTCTGCTAAAAGATACTCATCAACGACTAGGCGGTAAAGCAGGGAGGCGGTTGTGGGATTGAGGCGAAGCAGCCAAAACAGGGAAAAGCTCGATCGAGCCGATGTCGAGTGATGCCAGAATTAAGTTAGACTTTTTTTAAGTAAATTTACAATACAGTCGATCGCAAAAGTACCTAGTTTGGGGACTGCCTTCGCTAGTATCCCAATTTTGCAAAAAGCATTTTTGTTTGAGTGCGAGCATCCTACACAGCCCAGCCTACATCTAAGCGCAAACACTTTTGTGAAAGCGCCTGTTTGGATGCTTCCAACACACTTTAAATAAGAGCCAAAATAATATGTAAAAACAACTAAATAACACAATCAGATCGAACGAAAAAAACAACCATTTTCTGAAATACCGATTATTTTATTACTGGGTTAGGCAGGGCAAAACCGAAGAATTTTATGATGATTGATTAACCGAATTGGACTTCAAATCTCACGTCTCAAATTGATAATTCCAGATTAATGTATCGCGTGTCATCTAGAACCGATTCAGCATCTACTACTATGAATCAAACTCAGTTAAATGACAGTCAGCTAAATTGTCCGCAGCTAACTCAAGTTGCGACTTCTGAAAGATTTCAAGCAGGGTTTAAACCGTACACCTACAACTTATCTTTTACGAGAAAACAGCTAATCGGACTGCTGGCTTTACAAATAATCTTGCCAGTCGGATTAACGGGAGCAGCTTTTTTGCTAACATCAGCACTTAGCAGCAATCAACTGCAAAATCAAGCTAAATCAGAATTGAGCCTTAGTGAAATTAACGACAATCTCAAACTCGATCGCGCCGTCCACCATTTGCAAAACTCCTCTGACAGCAAAATTATCGCCCAAACAGCCTTAATTTATAACAGCGATAAAAACATTTCCAATTTACAAGAATCTGTTAAGAAGATTCTGGAAAATCAATTTAAAATAGGGGGGATAGACGGCGCGGTTTTAGTTGAAAAAAATCGGCAAATTGTGGTTAGTGTCAACTCCAACCTGAAGCTAGCAAGTTTTAACCTAGAAAAAATAGTCGATCAAGTATTTGCTGCAAAACAGCCAATTACCGCCACCGAAATTATTGCTCGATCGGAAATTCAGAAACAATTGGGATATTTGCCACCAGCGGGCGATCGCCCTGCGGTAGTCCGCTACACAGCAATTCCCGTAAAAGATCCCAAAAATCAGACAGTGATTGCTGCCTTAGTGTTGGGAAAAATTCAGAATCAAATGCCGGCAGTTGCTATCGGCGAAACAGTCAATTTACGCAGTGGCGGATATCGCGCTATCTACACAGCGCTGGCTGACGGTAAATTTGTTTTGGCAAGCGCGCAAACACTTACAAAAAATCAAGAGTTGCCAGATTTGCTGGCAGACAAATCTGTGCTAATATCTGCACTCGCCGCCGAGGGCAAACCAGTCGCCGCCCAGCTAAAAACAGGCAGTCAAACTTATACAGTAGCAGCCCGATCCCTGGACAATTTAGCCGGAAAACCGACAGCAATTTTAGTGCGGGGCATTCCCAAAACTTCTGAAATTTGGTGGGAGAACAATTGGCTGCTGCTGGCTTTGTCTGCGACAGTCGCCCCCGTAGTTTTGGCAGTTGCAGTCGCCCGCCGGATTGCCAAACCAGCTAACTCTGTTTTACTAACAACCGATGGGAATTGGGCATCTAATTCTAGGGCACAACCGCTGCTGCAATCGGGGAAGTTCGATCGCACTTCTGATAATTTATCCGATCGTATAAATTTGGCTGAATTTGGTTTATTTTCCAAAAAACCGAGTTTAGACGGTCAATTAGCGGTTGATTTTCAAGATAATTTTTTTTCGGGCGATGGAGGACAAATCGCCAATCCCGAAAGTCCGCTAACTTTCCCACCCGGAGAATTGCATGAAAACTGGATTTCTCAGCAGCCGTTGCTGGTAAGTACAGAACTAGAAAAAAGCGCGATCGCCTTAAATCAAGTCCAAGAAGCTTGGCAAGATTTAAATCGCCTCAACTGGGAATTGCAGCAAGAAATAGTCGAACGCCAAAACACTAAAAAAGCCCTGCGAAAGAGCGAAGCACTGCTGCAAGCGATTTTAGACAACTCAACAGCAATGATTTACATCAAAGATGTTGACGGAAAATACCTGCTCACAAACAGCCATTTTGACAGTTTGTTCCACAGGACAAAAGAACAAATAACAGGCAAAACTGACAGAGATATTTTTCCCGAAGACTCTTGGGCAGCCTTGCGAGAAAATGACCTAAAAGTTATCGAGACCTGTACGCCTTTGAGCATTGAAGAAGTCATCCCTCAAGACGACGGGCCGCACACTTATATTTCTCTCAAATTTCCCCTCTGCAACTCCAAAGGCAAAGTTTATGCAGTCGGTACAATTTCTACAGATGTCAGCGATCGCAAAACAGCCGAACTCACCCTAGAAAAAGCTAAAGCAGAACTAGAAATAGAAGTCGAACAGCGCACGCTATTCCTCAAACAAGCCAACCAACTATTGGAGTTTGAACTGGCGGCTAAAGTTCGCGGGGCGATCGCCGTCAGACAAATGACCGCCCAGGTAGCCCGACACGCCAGAACAGTTGACGGCATTCTCCGCGCTTCCCTCGATTTAATTTTTTTGGTCGATCGATCGGGAAAATACACCTATGTCAGTCGCATGGCCGCTAAAGCTGCCGGCATGAACGCCAGAGAAATGATTGGCAAAACCTGGCAGGAATTAGGCTGGTCGCCAAAAATTATGCAGCGAGTTCACCAAGAATGCGACACCGTATTTGCCACAGCCGAGTCGGTCAAAGGCGAAGTAATAGTCCCCACCGCCACCTGGGGAACCCGCGACTACGAATACATTCTCAGCCCGGTTGGGGGGACAGACGGCAGTGTGGAATCGGTGGTGGCGACGTTGCGGGATATCACGGATCGCAAAAATGCCGAGGAAGCGTGGCAGTTGGCCAAAGAAGCTGCAGAAGTCGCCAACCGCGCCAAGAGTGCTTTTCTGGCAAACATGAGCCACGAGTTGCGGACTCCCTTGAACGCGATTATTGGTTATAGCGATATGTTGGTGGAAGATGCCGAAGAGTTGGGCAATTTAGAAGTTGTCTCGGATTTAGACAAAATTCGCACTGCTGGCAAACATTTGCTGCGGCTGATTGACGACATTCTCGACATTTCCAAAATTGAAGCTGACAAGATGGATATTTACCTCGAAAGCTTTGATGTTGGCGGGTTAATTGAGGAGGTGGCGACAACTGTAAAACCGCTAATGGATAAAAACGGCAATACTTTGCAAGTGTTGATTGCTGAGAATGTTGGCGCTATGCACGGCGATTTGATGAAAGTGCGACAGGTAATACTGAATTTGTTGAGCAATGCGGCTAAATTTTCGACTGATGGGACGATCGTGCTTAATGTCGAAAGAATTACCAGCGCAGAATTAAAAAATAAATATCAACCGAGGGTTGCTCAAATGTTAATTTTGGATTCAGACTTTTTAGTTTTCCGAGTGACGGATACGGGCATCGGCATGACAAAACAGCAGCAAGATCGACTATTCCAACCTTTCACCCAAGCGGACAATTCGACTACTCGCAAGTACGGCGGTACTGGTTTGGGACTGACTATCAGCCAGCGTTTTTGTCAGATGATGGGCGGCGATATTGAAGTTAGCAGCGAGTTGGATTGCGGTTCTACTTTTACTGCTTGCCTGCCTGCTTCGCTGTTTAGGCGATCGGAATTTTAACTTTTTTGTCGCCATAAAATATGATGAATTACCACAAATTGCCCCACATAAATCAAGATTTCCCCCGCAGACCTAGCATTTTGACAAAAAGTTTATTTTTGTTCTCAATTGCCAGTTTTACCTGCATCACGGCCTTGCTGTGGGGACAATCTGCGGCGTATTCCCAGCAGCGGTTTTGCCCGACTGGTGACATTGCGAATTTCCCGTCGCCGCCGCTTTCGCAAGCCGAACCAAGCGTGCCGAGTCTGTGGTTAGCTGAAAAACTGTTTGGTGGCAAA
This sequence comes from Microcoleus sp. S36a_B3, assembly GCF_036700745.1. Taxonomy (NCBI): domain Bacteria; kingdom Bacillati; phylum Cyanobacteriota; class Cyanophyceae; order Oscillatoriales; family Microcoleaceae; genus Microcoleus; species Microcoleus sp. S36a_B3. The sequence goes on from NZ_JAUBPN010000024.1 coordinate 22,130, forward strand.
TTGCTCGATCGCTGGTTTGTCGATCGCGATAACGCTTTGGTAATCATCATCGTCAACCGCCAACTGTGGAGCTTGCTAGACTATATCGAACGCTATCAGTTTGTCAACCGCTTCGGCACGGTTTCGAGCGAATACGGTTACAATCTGCGAGTTTGCAACCGTCAAGGGAAGGCTTTGGCGGTTTATTCGTGCAAGGGCGATCGGCTTAACTGTAAAATTGATTTAGATTCTCTCTCAAATCCAGGACTTAGAGGCAAAAAGAAAGGCTTTTAGTAGGGTGCGGCAGCAGCGATTTGTTTTCGGGATAATCGATAAATCAAAAGCTGACGCACTCTACATTTTAGCTAACAAAATAACAGACAAAAAATGGCATTTCCTAAAAAAGCTTCACGTAGTATCACCATAAACGGGGAAAAATATCGTTGGCTTATTTCACGCGACGATTACGGCATTGGTTTGTACGTAGAGTTATATGATAATCCTGCTCAGAAATTGACGACAGGTTTTTCTGATGATTATCAAGCTATTACGCCTGTGCTGGTACGTGAGGTAATTCTCCATGCCTTAGCACAAGGATACACGCCTCACAAAAAAGGTCAGGATTTTTGTTTACCTGAAAATTCACCCTTAGTAGTAGTAGAGAATCTAAGAGCTGACGCACCATACAGGTACAACTGGTGACTGACGAACCCTACGGTTAAAGGTGTGTCAGTTTTGATGATTTTCTCGGCGCTTTTGGGCTGGCGACTGACGCACCCTAGATTTTAAGTTCTCACTACTTGCCGAATTTCTTGCCAGAGCGATCGATATTGCTGAATCCCCGCCTCCCCGAAAGGCAGCATAAAGTCGCTAGCAGCAAGAATTTTAGCAGGCGGCAACAGCACGGGATTAGCCCGAATATCCGCAGGCAAATCCTCGGGTTTCATGCCGACAATTATCGGCGAACTAGCCTTAGCCAGCAAAGATAACTGAGGCGCAATTTGAGGCTGCAAGCAAAAATCAATCCATTTTGATGCTAACGAAACTGCTTTTTTCGAGGCGGGTTCTACCCACAAATCCGTCCAAAGTGCAGTTCCCGAAACCGGAATTACTAAAGCAAGATCCTTTTGAGTTTGTAGCAGTGGCAGCAAGTCTCCAGAGGAACCGACAGCTAACCAAGTATCGCCTAAAACTAGCGGCTGCAGGTAAGCGTCGGAACTGTAAAATTTAACTTGTGCGTTCAGATTTGTGAGTTCTTTTTTGAGGTTTGGAACTCGATCTAATTGCTGCGTATTGTAAGATTTTCCCAGTTTTTTTAAGGTTAAACCGATAACTTCTCTGGCGCTGTCGGGTAGAGAAATTCGATCGCGCAATTCGGGCTTCCACAAGTCACTCCAATCTGTCGGAGTCCACCCCAAAGCCTTAAATTTGTCGGTTCGATAGGCAATTACCGTACTTCCCCAGCGGTAAGGTGCCGCCCAAATTTGACCTTTAGCGTCCAATTGTCCGTCATCGTTGCGCCGGACGAGTTTTTGCCATCTTTCGGGCAATTTTGACCAATTATCAAATTTAGCAGGATCGATCGGCTGAATCAATTTTTGCCGAATTGCCAAAGTCAGCCAATAATCTCCCAACATCACCAAGTCAGCTTGATTTTTGGCTTTCGGAATTCGTTTCCACTGCTGCAACAGCGCGAATAATTCTTTTAATTGTGCTTCCTGCGTTACCTGCAAAACCGGAGACGGTTGTAAGTCGCGGCTAAATTTGCTTGCGAGTTGGGCCGGAATACCGTTTTTGAGCGATCGAATTTTGAGAATGGGCTTCGAGTCGCATCCTGCCGCCAATTGACTTAAAGTTAGGGTGGCTGCACCCAATAGCAAAGACCTTCGTTTCACCTGTGAACCCGTTTTATCTAAATATTAAGCGATCGCGTTGTATTCAGCCACCAGAAAAATAATAGTTTATTGAGTCCGGTATTTGGCGCTGAGTTATTTTAGTCCAAGAGGCGCGGGCGTCCGTCACCTTTGTTTTTAGAGAAAATTATTCTCGCGCTACCCGCAGTCTGGGTAAAAAAACTCAGGTTTGAAGGTCTTCATGCGTCCGGGAGCGTGTTTTATTTCTTTCTGAAACACAGAGCCATTGTACTAGGTTTTGCTGCGATTGGAGTTTGTTTTACCGAAAGCGCTGGTGGGGCACAATTAATTTAACGGAAGACTCCGCCATCCAACTCGCAGAAACCTGATTGTATAATTCTCATTAAAGGTTAGAACGAAGTGTCGGGGTTAACAAACCTCGTTTCAGCCTCCAAGACAAGCTAAAATCTAAAATTTAAAATCTAAAATCCTGAAACTGAGTCCCTAAATCTACCGTCAGGATTTGAAACACAACAATTACCTCAAAAATTAAATAATTTAGTGATAAATGCCAGTTATGTAAAGATTTCCCTAGAATGTAAAGATATAAGTCACGAGCCAAAGGATGATGGTATGGAAGCGCTACGCCAGCAAGTTACAGTATTGAGTCAACAAGTCGAGGCCCTGTATAAACTCATAGAAAATCTCAATGAAAAGTTATTAGAGTCGGTCAAGGAGACGAAGTTGGCCCCGCAGCCGATCGACGATCGCCCCAGAACCGCAGCAAATGACCAAACCTCGTCAGATCAAACTTACAGCCGTCTCGACTTGTTCCTCGAACACAAGGACGTACTGTTAGATGACAGCTACTTCGACAAGAATTCTCAAAGCCTGGAAAAAGAACACAGCACAGAAATTCAAATCCAGCGCCTCACTGCTCAGCTAACAGCAGCATACAATCGAATTGCAGCCTTAGAAGAACAGTTGCTCTCCAAAAGAATATACTCGCACCACGTAGGCGGCGGGTCTAATTAGATATTGCTGCTGGCGATCGGGCATTAATTGCAGAAAAAATACAAGTAGCGTAAATTTCGGCTCGTCAACTTATAGAGTGATTGCATGGAGTTTTTTCTCTCCCGCAATTAGTATGAAAAACACTGCATCTCAGCGAAATATGGTGTAGGAAATTCTGTAAATCTGAGAGCCAAGATGCTACAGAAAATGATATAATTATTCTGCTAAAACGAAGCGGGTTGAGCGGCACAAGTAGCTTCACAGTTTGAGGGGCGCATCTGAATTTTTAATGTTTAATTCCTAAAAGTTGGATCTTTGCAGGCTGCTTCGAGCATCTCCGGCTTGGTAAAAAGTATTTTTTTTGCTTGAATGCTTGAGTGCGATCGCCCCCCGAAGCTAACCCTAAAATATACATCTTGCAAAAATTACAAATTATCTAAAATTATCTGCGTCGATTTGTGTTGCATCTGCGTTTCATCTGCGGTTTATGTATCAGATACCCCCCTGGCTTTGAGAGGATTCGTCTCATGTTTAATTTCGCATCGCGAGGCTAAAGCTTCAACAGCTTGGAGAAGTTGAGCCGGAGTCCAATTTGCACTCAGCCCGCTGGCGATCGCGCACGCTCCAGCACCCACACCCTCTTTAACATACCCGCGATCGTAAGCCTGCAGTTGCCCGTAACGAGAACCCGCAAAACTGAGCTGCGCTGCCAACAGAGGCACACCGCCGATATCCTTAGCAAGTCCTACCGTGTCCCCTGTCGGGTCTTCGACCACCCAGCGCGTAGTCCCCACCGTGACTTGTTCGGGACACCATAACAGAGCATATTCGCGGGCTAAGGCTTCAATCAAAGCGTAGACTGCCAGCATTTGTGTGCCGCCAGCCAAGAGCACCCCACAAGTCCGACTCGCGGCGATCGCCATTCCAGCCACCGCTATCTGCATCGGATCGCCCACCGCCGCTACCAAATCCAGGGGAGTGCTATTTTGTCCGCCAATTTTCCACTCAGCATTATTGAGTCCCGCTGTCACCGCAGCCAATTTTTGAGCGTGATTGCAGCGAGGGTGAGAACTGTTAACTTTGCCCGCCGCCGCAATTCCCAAACCCATTAACACCGCCAAAGCAGTAGTAGTTCCCCCAACTACGCACTCCCCTAAAATTAAATAACTGCCATTAGTTTCGGCGGCTAATTTAGCTCCCCAAATTAACCCTTGTTCCAGCAAATGTTTGACTGTTTCGAGTTCTAAAGCATTGCCCGAAATCAGACATTTTGCTGGAGTACCGCCCAAATCAATTGCAGGTACCGGAGGCGGCAGGGGTAAACCAGCATTAAATAGGTAAAGGGGAAGTTGCAAAGCTTCGACTACAGCGCGAGAGATCAGTACCGGAGAAGCACCGGCTTCTAGGGGCGGCAAAGGATATTGGGGCGAGGGTTGGGGGCCGTTATACAAAAATTCTGCATCCGCCAAACAAGTAAACTGTCGATCGCGCGGTGTTGCTCCGGCCGCCGAAATCCCCGGAATTAAGCCTGTCGCGGTGAATCCTAACACGCAGGCAAATATCGGTTGCTGTCCCCGATGGCGATCGAGCCACCGCTTCCCCTGTTCAATTTCTGTATAAATACCAATCATAAATTAGTTATTAGTTATTAGTCATTAGTCATTAGTTATTAGTTATTAGTTATTAGTTATTAGTCATTAGTCATTAGTCATTAGTCATTAGTCATTAGTCATGGGGAATTGGTAATTGCCGGAAAAACTAGAAAGAGGTAAAGCGGATAATTGTATTTTTTTCCTTCCCTCAACAGGCATCAGTTAAATCAGTTACAAAATCTTTCTTCCTTCTTCCCTCTTCCTTCTTCCCTCTTCTTTCTTCCTTCTTCCTTCTTCCCTCTTCCTTCCTATTACTCTTCATAATCAATTAAAACCTGCACCCAACGCGGCGGCCGCGGAATCGGATTTCCCAAACGATCGAGCAACAGCAAAGCTACTAAATGTACGACAAATAAATAAACAATATTGTTAACCAAAATCATCCCGGCGGCGATCGCCCCAATTGCGTCCAAACTCGGCACCATCAGCCAGCCCAGCTTCACAAACGCCCATTCCACCATCTCTGTTACCTGCACAGTGATGTAAACCCAGAGATCTTGGCCCACCAAAGCTGACAGCAGCCAAAACCGAAAAAAGAAGCCGACAGTACCAATTAGCGCGCCCACAATAATAGATAAAGACCAACTCGCTTTGCGCCTCCAAAGTCCTCCCAGCGCCACTCCCATAATTCCAAAAGGAATCACGTATAAAATGCTTCGCGTCGGGCCCATGAGTACCGAAAGCAGCAAACCCGATACCAAAGCTGACATCCAAGCGGCTCGGTTTCCCCAGCGCAGGTAAACCAAGGCGATGGGGAGCGGGAAAAAAACCCGCAGCAAAGGCCCCAGCGGAAAGTAATAATTTACCAGCCAAATCAAGCTAGCCGTACTTGCCAAAAATGCAGTTTCTACGAGCCTCAAAGGCGCTTCCCCGCCAGCGCGCGCCCCCCTATCTGGATTTGGGCGATCGCCAGCCAAATTTGAAATATCTGCAGTTTGGGGATCGTTATTTGTACTGGGTGAACTGCTCGAATTAGACGCGGCATCTGCTGACAAAAAATCACTCATCCGATTTTAGATTTTAGATTTTAGATTTTAGATTTTCAGGGACTTGGCGCTGGCTGATTCCCGGTTTTTGATTCCCGGTTTTTGATTCCCGGTTTTTGATTAGACTTGAGTTGCACAAGTCTTCGATCCAGAAACCGCAGATATCGGGCAGATGCAACACACCCTATAGCAGATAATTTCAGGGTATTTTCCGATTTTTGCAATTCAACTCTATTTGTAATTTTTGATTTTAGGAGAAACCGGGTTTAGATGCCTGCGCCAGTCTTATTTTAGATTAATTTTATCCGCCCAACTTTGGGGCAGTATCATTTTTCGGGTTGAGCGTCCTGAATTACAAAAACCGAACAAGATGCGTGGTGAACCACATAATTGCTGACACTGCCGAGGAAAGCTTCTGTGAAGCCCGTCCGGCCGCGCCTCCCCACTACTATTAAATCTGCGCCCCAATTTTCGGCAGCTTCACAGACAGAATGCCCTGCATCTCCATCCATTTTGCAGTCAAATTCTACTTGCAATCCTTGTTGAGTGGCAGCGTCGCAGTAATTTTTTAGCAAACCCGAAGTCTTTTCGATCTCTCTTTCCTGCCGCAAACGTTGAGCTTGATAAGCTCGATCCATTAACTCGACATTCATGCCCAAATCTACTGGAATTGGTACTGCCACCTCGCCCAGTGTGTTGACAGTAACGCAGTGAAATAGCATCATCTGAGCTCGATCGCCCACAGCTAATTCTAGAGCTTGACTGAAGACGCGCTGGCCCAGTTCAGAATCATCAACGGCGGCGAAAATTTTCTTAAAACTCACAGCTTTACCTCCAGCGGGAAATCATCAATATCAGTTAATTAACAGAGAGTGCTTTTTAATTAGATTCTCATTAGCAGTCTCTGATACTTCTAGACTAACAGACGCTCCAAGGCGTGAAGGTCGGGAATGCACAAAACGTCACGTTCGCGTTGAATTGTTCCTTTTTTTTCCAGCTTGCTGAGCACTCGCGTTACTGTTTCCCGAGCCAGCCCGCTGAGGCTGCTCAATTCTCTGTGTGGCAGGTTGGGAATTTCTGTGCCTCCTGTTTCCAGGATTTTTTTGCCTTGCCCTTCTGCCAAAAATAACAGAATATCTGCTACTCGCGAGGTACTGTCCGATTCTCGCAAACGCAGGCGGCGGTTGACTTGTCGCAGGCGGCGAGCCATCAGTTGAGCTAGCCGAATGCCTGCTAGCGGTTCGGTATGAATGAGCTGCACAAAATCTTGAGCTGGCATATTCCCGATCAGTGTCGGGGCTAGGGTGATGACATCTGTCGATCGCGGTGTTTCTTCGATCGCTGCCATTTCTCCAAACAATTCTCCTTTCCCTAAAATATTCAGTGTTACTTCTTTTCCGTCTAGGTTGTAGGTACGAATTTTTACCCAACCATCCAATATAAAATACACAGATGTTCCCCAGTCATTTTCCAGCAAAATCACTTGATTTGACGGATGACTCCGGGTAACGATGTGGACAGTTGCTCTTTCAATTACAGGATCGGGTAAACCTACAAAAAAAGGAGTAGAAACAATCAATTGATTTATATTAGACTGCGGATCTCGGGTGTTAAAGCGGTCTTCCATGAGGCCATTATTTTAATTTACGCGCTAGAGCTACGCTGGGCAGTTAGAAATAGTTGGCAGCCGAGTCATTCGATGAGAAATTCAAAATTTGAGAAACAACTATCTCAAATCGGCAATTTTACCTCTCAAGTTAGGCGGTCTATCGGTCGAATATGGAAATTAATACCTTCAAGTTCTGATTGCGAGCTAGAAACTAAAGAATATACCATAATTTTTTAGATATATACCGCAAAGCAAATTTTATTAACAAAATTTAAGCAGCGTGGCAAGCTGCTTGTGCCGATCGAGTTAACGAAGACCAGCACTTGACGAAAACAAGCTTAACACTGTTGAGAGATTTGTGGTCAGCCGGCCCAGCAGTCGATCGGCACGGAGAAACACCACAAGCGGGCACACCGGGTATACAGCGACCAAATCGACCGCAACCGCTGGGAGTCTAATGATACCATTAATCTCTCTAGCCACGAATACAGATCAAAAGCTATCATCGGAGGTTGTTCCCATCAACTGTAGCCGGATAAAGCTGAATTTGGGGCACCTAAATCCTACAATTTTAGATTGAAGATTAAAGAATTGAAGCATTGGGAATGAGTTACTGGATATGAGTTTGGGTTAGGGACATACAGTTGCATTGTTTTTTTAAAACGGTAAGTAGGGCAGGCAGAATTAATTACACTTGCAAATAGCCCCAAGGCCTAACCAGCTTCAAGAGTCTTTTTGTAATTAATGGGGCGTTTACCGATCGCCAATTGTTTGAGGTTTTTTCTGTCAGAGTAAGGCCTTCTCAACCCGGTTTTTGAGACAATCGCGGCCCGCGAGCCAGAGACGGGCGATCGAGAAACCGGGTTTTTGAACTGCGACGCGGGAACTGTTCTGCTTTCGGTGAAAGAGCGAGATAGAATGGCTGGTGGGTGCGGCACGCCATAGCCGCCAGCCGGTGCCAGCCTGCATTTCATCAAGTCCAGCTATCCCTCTTCGGGGATCATCCCTGCTGTCGATCGGCAAAAACGGAAAGCAGCCACAGAATTTGAGAACATTTGCAGTTGATAGAAGCCAGCATTTGATGCGGAAGTACCAGCTAACCTATGATGGGTAATAGAAGTCATCCGAAGGCAAAAGCAAAAGGTTAATTCCAAGTTGTCATAAAATATTAGTCGATTATTTACAGGCTCTCATTGAGATTATTCTATCTATTGGCATAGCTGCCGCCTGACTTCAATCTTTTTTCAACAAAATTTCTGCCAAGCCGCATTCCCAGAGGTTCCGCCCTTGAATTCTCAGAAGTACAAAATTCAAGCACTAATTGCTGAGATTGACGAGGTACTCAGCAAGCCCGCCCCCCGCTTGCCTTGGACGGGTTCGATCGATACTGTCCACCAGCGCCAACTGTTCGAGCGAGTTCGCGCTTATCTGTTTTCCCAAGACTCAAAGCTAGCAATTCCCAACAGGCCGCCGCCCCCAAACGTCCGCCCCGTACCAGTTCCAGTTCCAAAATTGCCGATGCCGCCCGCGATTCCCTCAGCAGCAGAGCAAATTATGCTTGCCGTCACCGGAGAAATTAGCAACCTGCGTTCGAGCCTGACGGGGCCGCTGCAACAAGACATCGAAGCTCTGCGACAAGAGCAGCAAGCTCTAATTCAAGAAATCAAACAGCTAGAAGCACAACGGCAGCAGCAACAATCCCTAGCTCAGCAACAAGCTAACCAACAGCAAATCATTTCTGAATTCTTGCAGGTGCTCAGGAGCCGCTTGACAGAAACCTTGGATCGCGATTTGTCCCAAATTTTCGCTACCCTAGAAAATCAGTTTTTGCCAAGCAGTGCAGCACAATCCGAACAATCGGCTTTAAACCCACAAACTTCAGAAGAACTCCCGCTGCTGACACCGGGTCAGAGGTTGGAGCAAATGCAAAATTTCCAAGCTCGTGCCGACAGCCTGCTGATGAGGCTAGATTCGACGATGAATATGGTCTTCGACGGTTTGGAAACAAATTTGCAAAGCTATCAAGCTTCCTTGGGACAAGGACTCGAAAATATGTACGGTTTGAGCCAGCAGAGCGAGGCAATGTTCGCGGCTTTTGTTAACCACTTGGCGACACAGTTGGGACGAGAAGCGTCTTCCTACGTTCAGCAGCCGATATCCGTGGAAAACCTCGAAACGGCAGCCCCAAACGCAACAGACAGCTCTGGTGCCGCTTCGGCTATCTCAAATCGGGCGATCGAACCGGATGCGCCTGCTACCCGTGAAAATCTGAGCGGCGAACTGCCAGAACAAGACAGATTTCCCTACGCCGGTACGGAAATTTCTCAGCAATTCGGACAGTTGAGGCACGATCGCGATCGTATTGAAACTCCTCTCTCTCTCTCGGATTGGGAAGATAATTTGTTCGGTTCTGCACCAGAAGAAGAACCAGCATCTGTAACTCTGTTGTCCGGCGCTGAGTCGGAAGATATGTTAGCAGAAAATGGCGAAGATGTTGAAGATTTGTACGCAAGTTTGTTTGCGGAAAAAGAAGTCGCAGAATTAAAATTAGAACTCGAAGAGTTTACTATAGAAAATACTGAAAGTGCTGCGACCAATAAAGCGGTAATATCTCAAAACGCAGGCGAGGAAACTGCCGAAATCCTGAATGATGCGGAAGATTTGTTTGTAAATCTGATGGATGAAGGTGAATCGCTGGAAGATTATTTGGGAGAAGATTCAGACTTTGTAATCGGTGATTCGATCGAGGATCTAACTTTAGATAGTGAAGATTTATTTGAACTGCAAGTTGCAACAGTACCTCAAGTTTCAGAACCGCCAGCCAAAAGTTCGATCGCGCCGCAACTTGATTCGGACGATCGACCAAATCGAGCAACGGCTAAAAACCTAGGCGATAGTTCCGACACTGCAACATTACCACAGCCGCCGACTTTGAGCGCGACTCCTGAAACTAGCCCGAAGCAAGCCAGTGCCGCGCGCGTCCCAAGTGCTCGTGATGTTCGCACGGGCGAGTCCGACGCATCTTCGCAGCTATTAGATGATGACTACATCCAAGCTTCGCCGGATGAGGATTTGCTGCCGGTTGAAGCATTAGAAGATGACCTCGATCGAGCTCTAAATTTGGATAACAATACTCTGGAACTGTTGGAGACAGACCTCTACAATCTGGAGGGATTGGAGGGATTGGAAAATACGGCCCAAGGGCGATCGAGTTCAAGTGCGGTTAGCAGCTTTAATTTGGCGAATTCCTCCGACGACGGTGCAGAAAATCCCTTTCCCGAAACCCTAGAGGAAGAATTCGGCACGCTGGAGGATTTGTTCTCCGATGTGTTGGAACTCTCATCTGAAGATGAACCGTTTGTTTTGGAAGACGAACTTGAGGATGATTTGTTTGTTGAGGAAGATGAGTCAAAGTTGACGCTAGACGACATTTTGGCTAGTTTGACTCAAACCGATCGAGAAACTGCAGAAACTGACGAATTGCGATCGACTCCAGCAGAAAGTAAAAAAAAAACCTAATTCCCACAGAGAATAAAACAAAAGCTGTTGAGGCGAAAACCGAGCCTAGGGAAAGCGCGCAGCAGCAAGAGTCGCCAGCAGATTTGGTTCCCAGCAAGATCGCCCCTTCCTCCTCTCAATCTCCAAAACGCCGGAATTCTCGCTGGTATTTGGGCATTGATTTGGCATCGGGCGGACTGTCGGCTGCTTTGGTCGATCGCACCAGCGGCAAGTTGCACCCGATTTACTGGGAAACACCGCAGGCCCCGGAAGCCTCGGCTACCTTTCGGATTCCCTCGGTTGTGGCGGTGGAGGAAACAGTCCCAAGCAATGCAGACCCGCAGGTGGCTTGGCCAGGGGAAGAATTTTTGCTGCAAAATTTTAAATTGCCTTTAAAAGTGACCATTCCTTATCAGCGAGAAGCTGCTGGGATGTACGAACCGCTGTTGCAGTGCTATGGCGGGGCTTTGTCGGTGGCTATACCGGTGCAAGGTGTGCGGGCGCTGCTGGCTACTTTGAATCCCCGCCTGCGGGGGCAAAAAGTTGGGGGATCGGGGGAAGTTTGTAAAGCTTCGGGACTGACTGCTGAAACTCTGGATGCGGCACTCTCTGAGTTGCAGGGTGTAATTTTGGGGACTCCGGCGGGCTGGTCGGATGCTTATCGGTTTAACTTGCGGGAGGCTGTTTTGGGCGCAGGTTTGGTGGCTTCGGCTTCGCAAATTTTTGTGGTGCCAGATGCGATCGCCACTTTAATTGCTGTTGTAACTCCTGTCAAAAATTCCACAGAAGTGCAATCTTCGGCGCTCGATTCTATTAGCACCAAAGTCGCAGAAGCTGTACCGCTAACTGTGAATGATGGGGCTTTTAGCGGGGGAACTTTGATTCTGAATGCGGGGGCGACAACGGTGGAATTAGCTTTAGTTGATTTGCCGTCCAATCTTGAAAGTTTAACTCGTGCTGATTTTACTTGCCAAAGTTTTGATGTTGCTGGCGATGCTTTCGATCAGGATATTGTCTGTCAGTTGTTGGCGAAAAATGAAACTTGGGGAATGTCGGTCGATTTGCCGCGTCCGGGGCATCCCGATTTGCCTAGTCGGTATCAATTGCAGCAGCGGTTGCAAGGTTCGGCTTTTGGGCTGCAATTGTTGGCAGCGGCAAGGCATTTGAAAGTTATTTTGCAACATCAAGAAAGTTTTGTTTTGAATATTGGCCAGCAGCATTGGGATGTGAAGCGCAGAGATTTGGAAAGTCTGGTTTTAGTGCCTTTTGTGCAGCAGTTGAACCGCGAATTAAATGCTTTGCTCAGCCGCGCGGGAATGTCGCCGGCGGGGATCGATCGCGCGATTTGTACTGGAGGTATGGGCGCTTGGCCTGCGATCGCCCGTTGGTTGCGACAGAAGCTGCCCAATGCGATCGTCGTTCAAGACAGGCTAGACAGGGAATTTGAGGGCGATCGCAATATTTCTGAGTCACACAATTCGGCTGTTGATTCTGTATTGCCAAGCACAAATTATTCAGAAAAAATTGGTTTAGTTGCCTGCGGGTTGGCGAGTTTGGCTCTTTATCCTCAAATTTTGGATGTGCCGCAGCAGTACAGCGACTTTTTTCTGCTGTGGGAATTAATGCAGGTTTTGAGTGCCCAAACTCAGAGTTTTGAGGAAATTTTGCAGTTGTTGGAACGCCAAGGCGTGAATACCCGCACCTGCAGGCCTAGGATTTTGGAGATTTTGGCTGGAAAATTGCCGGCGGGACTTTTGCCGGAGGAGCAAGATTTCATGTTGCTAGCCCAGGAGTCGAGGCAAAATCCTGATTGGCAAGCAATTTTGGCTGAGCCGCTTTTCTTTGAGGATGTCTCGCGGGGTTATCGCTTGAATATCGAGCACGCTAGGCTTGTGCGCGAATATTTAGGAAAACTCGCCGGATTCAGCCAGCAAAAATTTTTAGAACCGCTCACCATTGTTTGGGATGTTGACACACCGAGCGATGGGTGAAGGGGTGAAAAGCGGGTTTTGGGCGATCGGGATTGCTCGTTACCAGGCTCTTCCTGGTAATATCAAATCCGGTAGCATCGGAATGATTCAGATATATATTCTCGGACTCTGTGTACTCTGCGTACTAATAAGGTTAAATCATTCCGATGCAAGCGGAAACGATATAACGAGAAATCGCTTAAGTGATTAAATTTTCATTCCCGGTCAAGATGCTTGCTTGCAAGTAATATTGTTTCCGGTTGCATCGGAATAATAAAATCGAGTCAACAGTCAACAGTCAACAGTCAACAGTGAATTTACTATTCCGATGAAGATAGGATTTGATATGAATCAAGAATCCTCTCCCATGAAAGACAGAGGTTTGTCAAGAGATCAATCTGATTTGCGAAACAATTTGGGTTGTCTTAAATAAACAAGCTGCGTGTTAATATACCTGCTGTTTTGGGTTGTTAGTTTGTCGTGAGCTGTGGATGAAGATCGAGCTAAAAGCTGTTTTGCTAAAAGTAAAAATGTTACAAAAAAATGTTAAATTAAGGGCAATATTTTGTAAAAATATTGCCCTTAATTTTTGTTCATCTCCCTCTCCCTTGACTGATGACTGATGACATCATTTCTGGTCGATTGACAACGATAGGCCCCATGCCCCATGACCTGTTTAGCCCATTCCCAATTCCCAATTCCCAATTCCCAATTCCCAATTCCCAATTCCCAATTCCCCATTCCCAATTCCCAATTCCCAATTCCCAATTTCCCATTCCCAATTCCCAATTCCCCATTCCCAATTCCCCATTCCCAATTCCCCATGACTTCTATGATGAATTTACCTAATTTGATTACTTTTTCCCGCTTGCTGGGAGTGCCTTTTCTACTCTACGGTTTGTACGATCCAAGCGCCCAAAGTCGCTGGATTTGCACCGCAATTTTTGTGGTAGCTGCGGCTACTGATTGGCTGGACGGCTATTTGGCTAGGAAGCTGAATCAAATTACCGATTTGGGAAAATTTCTCGATCCTTTGGTGGATAAATTGTTGGTGTTAGCGCCGCTTTTAGTGTTGATTGAGTTGGGTAAAGTGCCGGCTTGGGCAGTGTTTTTAATTTTGGGGCGAGAGTTGACAATTGCGGGGTGGCGTGTTAATAAAACTACGATTTCTGGAGCTAATATTTGGGGCAAGTTGAAGACGGTGAGTCAGATTGTGGCGATCACGCTTTTAATCGCTCCTCTATCTGAGGCGTGGAACGTTCCGGCCTTAGTTGCATTTTGGATTTCTGTAGCTTTAACTTTGATTTCTGGCGCTATTTATCTGTGGCCACAATCGGCGGTTGAGACCAAGTAAATCGGTTTTTGGTAACAGCAGATTGACGGCGATTAATCCTGGTAAAAACTTCGATCTATTTGTAGGGACACGGCGCGGTGCCGTGTCCTAATCGCCGCTTAATAATGACTGCCCGATTTCCGGTAGTGCACCGCTGTTACCCCGTCATTTTTCAGCAAATGACCGTTTTCAACCGCTGCATAAACTACCCAGTGATCGCCGCATTCCATCCGACTTATTACTTCGCATTCGAGATAAGCTAAAGCTTCAGTCAAAACCGGACAGCCGTTGCTAGCTTCCACGGTTTCGACTCCGGCAAATCTGTCTTCTCCCGGAGCAAAGTTTTTCATGAAATACTTCCGCAACTGTCGCCCTTCTGCTAAGATATTGAGCACAAATTTATCTCCGGCGTACATCAAAGCTTCGATCGATCGATCTTTAGCCACCGAAATCGTCACGCCAGGGGGATTAAACGTGGCTTGCGATACCCACGAAGCCAGCATCGCACTCGTAAGATCTCCGCGCTTCGCCGAGACTACGCACAGCGAACCTACTAATCTTCCCACTGCTTGTTCCGTGCGATCGCTCCCACCGGTCAACTGTGGTTTCGGTGCCCGCAATTTTTGCGATCGCACCAAAGCTTGAGCAAAGTCTGTTCCCGCCTCTTTGCACTCGTAAATCGTCGCCGCCGTCGGCTTAAATTTGGCTCTAATCGGCTCAAATCCAATGCGGTAGCCAGCATCTTTCAGCTTGTTTTCTACTAAGTCGATCGCCTCTCCACTCCAGCCAAAGGAACCGAAAACCCCCGCTAATTTGCTCTTAGCCGCTGTTGAGAGCACAATTCCCAAAGCAGTTTGAATTTGCGTCGGCGCGTGTCCTGCTAGCGTCGGAGTTCCGATGATAAATCCCGCGCATTTCTCGATCGCCTCTTTAATTTCTCCCGGTTCGGCAAATTCGCAGTTGATCGTTTCTACAGCAACGCCTGCTTTTGTAATGCCTTTGGCGATCGCCTGCGCCAAAGTAGCCGTATTTCCGTAAGCCGAAGCATAAAGTAGAGCAACTGTCAAGTCTTTTGAATTTTGTTGCTGGCTCCATTCCCGATACAAATTGCTCAGTTCGTGGAGGCCGTAACGGACGATTGGGCCGTGGCCGGGAGCATAAAATGCTGTTGGTAAATCGGCTAATTTATCCATTGCCGTCAGCACTTGTTTAGCCTGAGATGCGTGCAGGGAATCGTAATAATAGCGCCGATCTTCGCTGTAAACGCTCCACCCTTCATCGAATACTTGGTCGCCGCAAACGTGAGCCCCAAAAAATTTGTCTGTGAACACAATTCGAGTTTGCGGATCGTAGGTGCAAAGTTCGTCAGGCCAGCGGGGAGTCGGAGTCGCGATGAATTTTAATTTGTGACCTTTTCCTAAATCGAGAGTTTCTTCTCCCCGCACAATCATAATGTTTAATTCTTGTTCGGGAAAAGCGCCTCGCAAACCAATCGCCGCTGGATTCGTACAAACAAAAGCTAGTTGCGGAGCCAATTCTAACAAAGCTGTAATTGTGACAGCTCTGTTAGCGTTGAAATGCCCTAAAATCACATAATCTAGCTTTGTCAAGTCCACCCGTTGCTGCAAAGAATCCAGATAATTTTGGGTGAAAGATTCCCCCGGCGGGTCAAACAAAGCTGTTTTGTCGGCTTGAATGATATAGCTGTTTGCTGTCGTCCCCTTTTGCAGGGAATATTCTACTTCAAATTTTAGTCTATCCCAAGTGCGCGATCGTACTGTTACCGTATCTGCCGCAATTTGGACAAACTGCACGTCGCGCGGTTTGGCATCAGATGCGGTTCTGGAAACTAGAGCGTTAGTCATTTATTGCACCTATGAGAAACTGAACAACAGAACTTCTTTTAATTTCGTGCCAAAATTTGGTATCTACAATATCAAATTTGGCACCTTGAACCTGTAAATTGGTATCCAGATCAATTAGAAATTTCTGGGTTTTCAAATCGTCCCCAATTTGGATAAAGCTCACACCAATTTCTTCATCTTTATCTATTTTATTAGCCGCACTTACAAGAATTTCGGCGATAGCAGCGCCATTTTCTGGTTTTTCATCTAGCACTACAACAATTATTGCTCCTTGTTTACCAGCAGCCTTTGTTTTGAGCTGAAAATAATCGCTAAAAGCTGTTGTTAGAGGTTCTGCCAAATTAATTGCAGTCGGTTTTGCTGCATCCGGTTCCGTATTTTGTCGCTGCAAAATTTCAGCCAACCGAGCAACATTTGAATTTTTATACTTCCACATAGGAGTAGAAGCTTCATAGACGGTAATGCCGTCGCTGTCAAATTCTTGACATTTTTTTGCCAAGTCGATCAGAGATGCCTGTGCTTCTACCCATTCCTCGTAAAAAGGATGTTGGGAGTCTCGGCTGCCATCGCTTCTGGCAATAATAATTGTGTAGTTTCTGTCTTCTAAAAGATTGGCGGGCATTAGCAATTCCCCTAGTTAAAATGGAGTCTAAATGACAACGGTTTGCCCGGTTTGCTGCTTGGGGCGCACCCAACACCGAGAACCTGGTAAGGTGCGCCACAAGCACAAAGTTGAGAGTTTTGGCTTAGCCAGTTGCGTCCTAGACTTTAATTGTAGGGTGCGTCAGTAGATAGTCGATGATGAAGTCGAATAAAACATCGGCTGACGCACCTTACTAATAAGTTTGGCCTGTGTTGACTCGGACAGTCGATCGATATATCGTTTAATTTCCCTCTTGCTCCTGACAACAGTCAACAGTCAACACTCAACAGTCAACAGTCAACTCACTTCCTAATAGTGATTGCCGACTTTGCGGTGGTGAACTGCCGGCAGCGCTTCGGGGTTGGATACGCGACCGCTATCGACCGTAGCATATACGATATGATGATCCGAAAGTTCCATCCGGCTAACCACTTCGCATTCCATGTAAGCCAAAGCATCTGTCAAAATTGGAGAACCGTTGCTGGCTGGTTGAGTTTTAACTCCGGCAAATCGATCGGCACCAGGAGCAAAACGCTTCAAAAAGTGCCTCATCAAGGTTTGATAGTTGCCTTCTTCGAGCACGTTGAGCACAAATTTATCGCCCGCGTGCATCATCGATTCGATCGCCCGATCCTTCGCAACTGCTATAGTTAAACCCAGCGGTTTAAAACTCGCTTGCGTCACCCAAGAAGCTAACATCGCACTGCTAACCGCGCCTTTTTGAGCGGTAATAATGTACAGTCCGCCGCTGATCCGTCCCAAAGCTTTATCCAAGTCGCTATCGAGGGATTTCATCTGTTTGACAGCCTTGTCCCGCGTCAACCACTGTCCCAAGTCGGTGCCGGCTTCGTCGCAAAGTTGATAAATCGCTTCCGTTGGCGCTTCTTTAATCAAAATGTTGGGAAATATTTCTTTCAAACCCAATTCTTTGAACTTGTTTCGCAGCGGGTAAATAGATGCGTCATCGCCGCCGCCGGATTCGCACAAACCGAAGGATTGTTTGTTGTTAGCTGCAACTAAAATTGTGTTGATGGCTGCTTCGGCATTTTCTGCAGCAGCGCCGTTACTAGGCGGCGAACAAATCACGATCCCCGCAGCAGTACCGACAAGTTCGCGGACTTCTTGCAAGTCGGCGATTTTCAAGTCCATCATTTCTACGGCGACACCAGTTTTGGTGATTCCGTGGGCGATCGCCTGACTGAGCCGATCGCTAAATCCGTAATCAGAAGTGTAAAATACCGCTACCGTGGTTTCTGCCTTAGCTTGGGCTTGGCTCCACTTTTTGTAACGTCCAGTAAGTTCAACTACATTGTACCTGAGCAGTGGCCCATGACCTGTTGCCACCGTACCGATTTCTCCCAATTCTGCCATCCGTTTCATGGCGCTGAGTACCGATCGAGCATTGGGAGCCATCAAACACTCATAATAAAAGTGATAATCTTCCTCAACCGCTGCTAAATCGTCATCGTAGGTACTGTCGGAACAGTAGTGCATCCCGAAAGCATCGCAGGTGAAGATCACTTGAGTTTTGCTATCGTAGCTGAAAATAGTATCAGGCCAGTGCAGGTTCGGCGCAGATACAAATTCGATAACGTGGCCGTTACCTAAATCTAATTTGTCGCCATTTTTGACTACAAGCCGCTCAAAAGGCTGGTGTACCAGATTTTCTAAAAATTGAATTGCTACTTTCGCCCCCACCACTATTGCTTGGGGCGCCAAAGCCAACACATCTTTAACTAAACCGCTGTGGTCGGGTTCGGTGTGGCTGATAATTAGATAATCAATTTGTTTCGGGTCAATTTCCCCCGCCAGAGTCTCCATATATTGCTGGCGAAACTTCTCGTGGGAGGTATCGACGAGGGCGGTTTTTTCGCCGCGAATGATGAATGAGTTGTAAGTTGTACCGTTTTGGAGTCCGAATTCAATGTCAAAGCGGTCTCTATCCCAGTCCAGGCATCGAATTGCCGTTGTATCAGGGGCAATTTCGACTTTTTCCACTGTCAATCTGCGTTGGACTCGTTCAGTCAGGGCTACCATACTGTGCCTCCTTGTCTGTTATCCATTACCTTATTGTTTCCATTCTGACACGTTTCTTTTGTAAATCTTCATAAAATTTCTTATGAAGGTGTTAAGTAACTTGAAAGTTATTAATGTATGGATGGGGCGATCGTCTACGGGATAGCTTCGTTTCGCGGGAATTTTGTAAAAAATCTACAAATTAGGTATTGACAAAATTACAATTTTACCTATCAAATTTTAAAATAAATGGGAAGCACCCAAAACTCAGAAACCCGGTTTCTAAGTTTTGGGTGCTAGTGATATCAATTCCGGTTGCACTCATACATGATGTTAACAGTCAACAGTTAACAGTTAACAGTCAACAGTCAACAGTCAACAGTGAATTTACTATTCCCATGAAGAGAGGATTGGATATGATGTGTTTCGGAAGATGTATTGGACTTCGCTTTATGTTTTTTGGGGGAAGATACGGTGTCGTATCGCCGTTTTCCGACACTACCTGCTGCTAATTTTCCGAATAGAGAACGGTTGTACAACCAGTTGACTAAGCAGAATGGTGATTTGGTAGTACCGAGTTTTGAGCCTGTGGCTTTGATTTATAGAAGCTAAGGCGATAAAGAGTTTTGAGTTGCCGGCTTCCAGGGAGGCGATCGCCTCCCTTTGATGCTTTTGCTAAGCGTTTTTTCCCAGCAATCTTACAAGAAAGAACCGCTATTAAGAGCAGATTGGTTCACATTATAAACCACTCCTAAGTAGTCATTCCCCGACTTAATTGCCGTTGAAGCTAAAGCCGTCGCCCCATCTAAAACGACGTTGACTGACTCAAAAGTTAATTGACTGAAACTAAAACCAACCAATCTGATTTTATCCTCAGAAGAATTGAAATCAGTAATCACATCAGCTTGAGATGGGTTAGTGTCAGTATATTGTAATACAAAGGTGTCCCTTCCTCCACCACCTGTGAGAGCATCGAAACCTCGATCGCCCCACAACTCATCATCCCCATCTCCGCCAAGCAAGACATCATTTTCCTTACCACCGCGTAAGATATCATTACCAGCACCGCCGGTGAGAGTGTCATTGTCATTATTGCCACTCAAGAAATCATTACCATTGCCACCTGATAATTGATCTGACTCTTTCCCACCAAACAAGGAATCGTTACCATCAGCACCATTAATGATATCAGCACCTCGGTCGCCAAAGATGGTGTCGCCGTTGCTACTTCCGGTCAAGTTATCATTGCCAGATAAGCCACGAATTGGTTGACCAAAGGCTGAAGTTGGGATGCTGCTATCATCTAGATCGGTGAGTAGATATTGACCCTCTACCACTTGATTTTGTGGGAAACCGGTGGGTTCGCCGCGATCGGTTAGACTGATTAGCGGCGTGTTAATTGCTAATGTGCGTGTTGGTGTCGGCGATGGCCCCGGCGATGGTGTCGGCGATGGGCCCGGCGATGGTGTTGGTATCGGTAATGGTGTCGGCGAGGATCCCTGTCCGGGTGTCTGCGGGGGTGTCGGTGCCGCATTCACGACAAGTTGGAAGAAATCGCTGGTTGAGGCTTTCCCGTCATTCGCAGTCAATTTTACCTTTAAGTTTCCGACATTTGCAGCCGCAGGTGTGCCACTAAAAGTCTGAGTCGCCGCGTCAAATGCTAACCAAGTCGGTAACGCCGTGCCGTTTTCTTGCGTTGCGGTGTAAGTCAACGGGTCATTTTCAGCATCCGTAAACGTAGTTGTTGGTACTGTAAAACTAAACACCGCACCGCTCGTCGTTGACTTATCGATAGTTGCACTGGCAACAACAGGAGGAGTATTGAGTTTATCGGATACCGTTAAGATAAAGGTATTGCCCGTAGAGGCTTTGCCGTCATTCGCAGTCAATTTTACCTTTAAGTTCCCGACATTTGCAGCCGCAGGTGTGCCACTAAAAACGCCTGTTGTCGCATCAAAGGTTAACCAACCCGGTAACGCTGTTCCGTCTTCTAGGGTGGCGGTGTAAGTCAAAGGGTCATTTTCAGCATCCGTAAACGTAGTTGTTGGTACTGTAAAACTAAACGCCGTATTGATTGTCGCTGACGTATCGTTGAGCGCAACGGCGACAACAGGAGGAGTATTGAGTTTATCGGATACCGTTAACAGGAAAGTATTGGTCGTAAAAGCTTGACCGTCGGAAGCAGCCACATTAACTTTCAGGTTTCCAATATTTGCTATTGCAGGTGTGCCACTAAAAATGCCTGTTGCCGCATCAAATGTTAACCAAGTCGGTAACGCAGTTCCGTCTTCTAGGGTCGCGGTGTAAGTTAAGGGGTCGTTGTTAGGATCGGTAAACGTACCTGTGGGTATTGTAAAAGTAAACCCCGTATCGATCGTCGCAGATTGATCGTTGATCGCAACGGCGAGAACAGGATCGCTGTTTTTACCAACAGTATAAACCTGTCCCTTAAAGTTTCCATCGTTCAGAGCCGTTCCACCTAGAGGAGCATTCAGGATATTAAGGATGCTGTTATCATCCACTAAATCCAGTTCCACCGTGCCATCTAAAGTCCCTGTGTTCACTGGGACATTATAGGTTGTGCCTGTACCCGTGATTGTTCCGATAGTTGCGCCGGTGACACCAGTTGTTACTAATGTGAAGTCCGCAGCATCTACGCCTGTTACAGCTTCATTAAAGGTGACTTGATAATTAACTGTTGTAGCAGCAGTAGGATCGGGATCGAGTTTGTTGATGGCGGTGACGTAGGGAGTAACCGGATTAAAGGTGACAGAATTATCCGTAGAGGTACTGACTGTATTACCATTTCCGGCTAAATCGTTAGCAGCATTGGCGGCAATAGTAGCAGTCAAGGTTCCTGGTTGGGTGAAACCTGTAACGGCTACGTTGTAATTTTGACCTGTAAGATCTCCTGTTACAGTAGCGGTAGCGCCAGCAACACCAGCAAAAGTAATGTCGGTAGCATCAAAACCTGTCACCGGTTCACTAAATGCAACGGTGTAGTTAATCAGGCTATTACTCGTGGGATCGTTAACTTGGCTGCTGGCTTGGTTGATGGTAACGGTGGGTGGGGTGGTGTCAATGACTAAGTTTTTATTCGCACCCAAGGAACTAGCTGCAGCCGGAGCGGGAAGAGTGAGTATCGCTGGGCTAGTCGTCACCGTTGCGTCATTAATCGTACCGCCGTTAAGGGCAAGGGATGCGATCGCGCTATAGTCGAGGTCAAGGCTGGTTTGACCTGCGGCTACGGTGTAATTAAAGATCAGTGTATTTGTAGTGGTACCACTGGCATAGGTAGCGGTTCCCCCTGAGTTAAGGGTAATCGTCGGTGTGCCGCCAGTGATATCGACGACGACGGGTTCGGTAAATGTGACGGTAATCGGAATTACTTTACCAGTCCCATAGCTGCCATCAGTTGAAGTTGAGCTAATGCTGGTGACTTTAGGTGGAACGTTGGCATTAACCAGCAGTGGCGGGGCTGCTGTATTGGGATTTAATGCTGCATCTGTCGCTTTAGATGCAGCGACATCAATGGTGACAGGCCCATCATTTGTAGGTGTGACATCAAAGGTGTAGTTTATACCGCTTCCAGCAAAGTTACTTACAGTACCATTGCCTACGGTGATATCACTAGCATCAAATCCGATGACACTCGCACTGGCCTCAGTAAAGGCAGCCGTGACGGTAAATTTGTCGGTGACAGTTGTTGTTGGGGTTGTTAAGAGGACTGTGGGTGCGATCGTGTCAATGACTATGGCTTTGCTATCTTTTAAAGACTGCCCCGCAGGAATAATTACTGTTGCAACATTGCCAGCAGCATCTGTTAAAGTTCCAGTGGGAGTTACAGATATTGAGTCAAGATCGGCGCTAGTTTGTGGGTTTGCTGGAATATAACTGCCGACAGCAGATGCGCTATTGGTGAAAGCTGGAATAGCCAAAGTAGCACCTGTGTCTAAGGCGACTGTTATTCCCCCTGCGGATGTGACAGGTTCACTGAAGTTGACTGTGACGTTGATGGGGCCATTTGTCAGACCGTAACTGCCATCAGCGGTGGTAGAAGTAACGCTGGTGAGACTAGGTGGAGTCGTGTCAATGACTAAGGCTTTAGTTGCACCCAGGGAACCTGCGGCCTGTGGAGCCGCGAGAGTGAGTGTAGCAGGGGTACCTAGGGTCGAATTAATTGTACCGCCAGCGAGGGCGAGGGCTGCTGTACTGGCATAATCTAGGTCGGCACTGGTGTCACCTGCGGCTACGGTGTAGTTAAAGGTGAGGGTGTTACTACCGGTACCGCTAGCATAGGTAGCGGTTGCTGTGACTCCTCCTCCCAAGGTTAGCGTTGGTGTGCCGGTGACGGCGACGGCTTTGCTAAATACAACGGTAATCGGAACTGTACCGGGAACAGTACCATAGCTACCATCGGCTAAAGTTGAGCTAACGCTGGTGACAGTAGGTGGCAAATCCGCAGTAATGCCAGTTAATTGAGGGGCGGCTGTGTTGTTATTTAAAGCTGTATCCGTCGCTCCATTCGCAGGGATATCAACAGTGATAGGCCCATCCGCTGTAGGTGTGACATCAAAGGTGTAAGCTAGCGGACCTCCAGCTAAGTTACTGGCAGTACCATTGCCTACCGTGATATCAGTAAGAGCAAATCCCAAGACACTCGCACTAGCCTCAGTAAAGGTAGCGGTGACACTAAATGGGGCGGTGACAGTTGCTGGTGCTGCGGTTGTTAAGAGGACTGTGGGTGGAGTCGTGTCAACGACTAAGGCTTTATTCGCACCGAGGGAACCAGCGGCAGCCGGAGCAGGGAGAGTGAGTGTAGCAGGGTTAGTGGCGATATCTGCGATCGTACCGCCAGCGAGGGCGAGGGCTGCTGTACTGGCATAATCAAGATCGGCAATGTTGTCACCTGCGGCTACGGTGTAGTTAAAGGTAAGGGTGTTACTACCGGCACCGCTGGCATAGCTAGCGGCTCCTGCTACTCCTGCTCCCAAGGCTAATGTTGGTGTGCCGGTGACGTTGACGATTTCGCTAAATACAACGGTAATTGGAATAACTGTACCGACTGTGTAACTGCCATCAGCCGTGGTAGCAGTGACGTTGGTAATAGTAGGTGCGGTTCCATCTCTGCTGTAGGTTTCGCCAGTAAATGGTGACGTGAGGGCATTAGTCGCACTATCAGTAATGGTGGGAGCCGCGGATAGGTTTAAGCCGATGGTGCCATCACCAGTACCTCCAACAGCCACATCAACAGTTACAGTGTTAGCGGCTGTTGCTGCTGCCACAGAGGTAACAGTGCCAGTAGCAAGACCGGTTACAGCGGTGGCAAAGTCAGTGACATCTAAGCCACTAACGGGTTCGTCGAATGTCACCGTGTATGTAACATTGGCGGTGGCCAGAGGAATTGATGGGGTTGCAGGAGTGGTGCGGGTAATGCTGAGGACAGTGGGTGCTTTGGCATCAATAACCAGGGCTTTATTTAAACCCAGGGAGCCAGCCCCACCTGCGGGGGGAAGAGTTAAAGTAGCAGCACTGCCATCGGAGACTGTAGTTATCGTACCGTTGAGGGTCGCCGAGGTATAATCGAGGTCAGCATTGTTGTTACCTGTGGCTACGTTGTAGTTAAAGGTGAGCGTATTTGTACCGCTACCGACACCGCTATAGATTGCTACTTCTCCTGTGTTGAGAGTGAATCCTGGGAAGCCCGGTGCGGTGAGGACGTTGACGGGTTCGCTAAATGTAACGGTAATTGGAACAATTTGACCTGCCTTATAAGTACCATCAGGTAAAGCTGAAGTGACATTGGTGATGGTAGCGGGCAAAGTATAACCATAATTGGCAAAATTCAGGGGTTGGGTTTCAATTTCCCCAAATCTCACTTCTAAATTCCAATCTCCCCCTAAGGCTGCAGCACCGGTTAAGTTGTTAGAAGCAGCTACAGCCGTACCCGTGATTTCACTTAATTTTTTGACAAATTTCTTACCAACTTCTCCGGCAGCAACATTACATCCATATAATAGGATGTCGCCTGTTTTAGTTAAGGCTTTTCCCCACTGTTTTAGCCGATCGCCCAAAGCTTCGATCGCACTTTCATCAAGTACCTCAGTACCGAAGGTGATACTCCCTTCATTCCCGTGAGAAATGATGTGCAATGCTTCAATATCACTTTCTTCGGCTAAGGATTGAGTGATTTGCGCGATCGCGCTGGATTTGTCATCTAAAATGACAACTTTACCGCCCTCGGCACTTTGAACAAGGCTTTGATAATCTTGTACAGAGGAGTCAACGAAAATGATTTGCTTAGTCATGCTTAGTTTCCGGTTAATGATTGATTGGTTTTGAATACACTTGAGTTAAGCTCAATATCCTCTAGCCCTATATCCTCCCTACCTAACCCCATTAAAAAAAGGGGGAGGAGAGTTCTTAAAGTCAATCCCTACTTCCCTTGAAAAAAAAGGTTTAGGGATATCTCCGGGGAACAGATGTCAAGGGTTTACGATTTATTGAACTTTTTCGACAATGGCACTAGCGCGGCTATTTGTGGTCTTATTCCAACAAAAATAATCTATCTAATCGCTCAATCAAGTCTAGTAATAAGATTGCTTTTCTCTCCTTGAAACTAGACTTGAGAACGCACCTGATGTAACCCTTGGGTTTTCAGTTCATTGTCAAATAATGGCTCGCCCTACTGCATATTATCGAAATCACGATCGAAATTTTCTTCTCCTAAAAATTGATAAATTAGCGATATAGTTTTCTCTGGTACTTTTGTTAATAAATTGTAATCAACTAATAGTAGAGATGCACTTTGTTCGCTATAGAATACTTCTTTCAGGGAGTTGTAGGCAAACCCTACTAAACGATTACCTTGGCTTAATGCTTCGGTACGACTATAAACTGTCGCTCGTTCCGCTGGATTATTAAATAACTAGGAAACATCAAACCCACATTCCGCACGTCTATTTGTAGTATGCCAAGTAATACGAAAATTCTGAGTTATTTGACGTTTTATTTACGTACAAATACTTAGTCTTTTCGATTTTAAGGTTGGGTAAATTACTAAGTCAATGTAATAATTGCATATTACATTTTGAAGTACAAAAGGTGGAATCAAAGGCATTACGCCGAATCAGTAACTCAATGCTATCCATTATCCAGGCGATGTTCCTGATAGGGTAGATGACTGTCGCTTGGGGAAATAGTTCCCAATTAAAGGTAATTTGCTACACCATAGGCGATTGGTATCGAAAATCACTTCTTTTTTATCAGCTTCCGGGTGATAGTAGGCTGAAAAGATGCTCAGAATGAGCGCCCGTTTTTGTTCATCGGAAATGAAGACATAAAACTCGTTATCTTCGTTCATGGCTTCCAACATTCGATAGACTTTAACCACCCACAGGGCTAGTCACGGCTGCGTGAAACCGGGGGTTTGGCTGCAGGATGGCAGCGATTGAGCTGGAACCGGATCGCGCGCGGCAATCCTGAATTAAAATGGATTTTCTGGGGCATCGAGTTGGAAGATGTTTCAGGTTTTCAAGTAGTTTACCCCGGTCTAGAAGAAGGCTGACGCTTGGTGGTAGACACTTGCTCTGACTGCGACACCTGTTAGAGCCTTAAATAATGTCTGGAGACAAGACTGTACATCTAGCATCTGAGACAGTATCTGCTTCAGGCTGGATGTTGCACAATTTTACGGCATTACCGCCGGTTTGTTGCAAAGTCTATCTGGCGGTAGATGCCAGTCAACGGATCCTCGCGATTATATGATGGTGAGCTGGACAGGAGCGCGATCGCGCTCATCAAAAACTCATGATCTAGATCGTTGCTTTTTGCCACGAAATATGCTAATACCCTATATTATAAAAAATCGGGAATTCAATAAAAGGTCGATCGACAATAAGCGCGATCGACAATAAGTGCGATCGCCCAAATACTGTGATTAAATGGCGCTGGGGCGATCGTCATTTAAGCATTGTTGGAAACAGAAACCCGGTGGCTTACAATAATAAGCTCGCCCAGCATTTAAATTGCACCTCAAAAAATAATTAAACCATCAGTGGGGTGTTAGTCTAGTTGCTAGCCAAAAATATGCAATTCAAATGCCAAAACAACTTACAACCACTAATCATTAACCCATCTCAACCCATCTGATTGGTCAACGGCAATTCAACAATCAACTCAGTTCCTCCGCCAACCTCACTGACGCACCGAATCCGGCCGCCGTGGGCTTGCACAACTACCTGATAGCACACAGAAAGTCCTAAACCAGTACCTTTCCCCACAGGTTTAGTAGTAAAAAATGGATCGAAAATCTTATCCTGAATTTCTGCAGGAATGCCATTTCCGGTATCGCGGACAGAAATTGCTACCCAGTCCGGCTCGCTTTGCCAACTGCGGATTGTTAATTCCCCCGGTTTGTCTGCAGAGTCGATCGCATCTAAAGCATTGTCAATCAAATTATAAAATACTTGGTTGATTTGGCCTGCATGACAGTTAACTCGTGGCAAACTTCCGTATTCTTTGTCAATTTTAATATTTGTTTTTAGCTTATTTTGCAGCATCAATAAACTGCTGTCCAAACCTTCATGCAAATCCACCGCTTTAAATTCCGCCTCGTCTAATCGAGAAAAACTTCGTAGCGTCGTCACGATAGATCGAATCCTACCGCTGCCTTCTCGCATGGAATTGAGCAGTTTGCCAAAGTCTTCTCGAACATAATCTAGTTCTAGTTCTTCATTGATTTTGACAAGTGCTTCCGCGGCTTCCGGGCAGGCTTTTCCGCATAATTCAAGAGCTTCGTTTAAGACTTTAAAATATTCTTTAGCATGAAACAAATTTGCGTGGATAAAATTGTTGGCGTTGTTGATTTCGTGAGCAATTCCCGCTACCATTTGCCCCAAACCAGACATTTTTTCGGTTTGAATTAATTGCTGCTGTGCCGATCGCAATTCTTGCAGCGCTGCTTGCAGTTGCTGGGTTTGAGCTTGAGATTTGACTGCTGCTTCTCGGACTTGGCTGTAAAGTCCTGCTTGCTGAATCGCGATCGCCATTTGGTCGGCTAGCTGCGACAGCAACTCCATTTCTTGTCGCTGCCAGTTGCGAGTATCCCGGCACTCGTGAGCGATCAGCAAACCCCACAGCCTACCTGGTTTTAAATTAGAAATTTCGGCTGGAGACTGTGAAGTTTCTTCGCTTCTATATGTAATAATCGGTACGATCAGATTAGCTTTTACCTGCAAGCGGTCTAAAAAATCAACGTGACAAGGCTCTAAACCCGAATTAAAAATATCATTAATTGCTTTGACTCGCCCTTGCTGGTAAAGAGCGGCGTAATCTCCTCTGAAACACTTATCTGCCCCCATATCTCCTAAAATTGAAGGCCAAGGAACCGTCATATCTTCAACGACAACTTTGCCCTGCCAGTTATCTTCAAACTGGTAGATAATTACTCGATCGCACTGCAACAGTTGGCGCACTTCTCTCACCGCTGTTTGCAGGATAGTTCCCAGATCCAAGGTACTGCGAATTTGGTTGCCGATCAGCCGCAGCAGCGATTCTTGTTCGGCTTGGCGGCGCGTTTTTCTGTAGAGTTTGGCTTGATTGAGCGCGATCGCCAATTGAGAAGCTACCCCTTCTACAAGTTGCCTTTCCCAATCAGTCCATTCCCGTTCGCGATCGCACTGATGCAAGCCAATTATGCCATTGACTTCACCTTGATAGCGAGTAGCTACTGCCAGCATTGACTTAATTTCCAAAGCTTCGGCAATTTTTTTGGTTTCTGGGTTCAACCCCGGAAAATCGAGAAACTTCGTCACTGCTAGCGACTCCTGCTGAGATATAACTTCTTCCAAGTGCGGGTTGTCAGCAATCGGTACTTTCATGCCCAGTTGGATCGGATAATCCCCCGCGTTGTACTCTCCCCGCGTGACTAAAATATTTCCTGTACTTGATTCTTTGACTAAAATACTCGCGCGGCTCGACTGCAGCACCTGCCCCAGCAATCGGCAGGCAGATGTCAAAATTTCTTCTATGTCAAGTGTGCTGCGAATTTCGTTATTAATTTGGTTGAGCAGGTTTGATAGCTGAACTTGCTGCTGCATTTGCACAATTAGGGCTTTTTGTTCGTCTATTTGCGGCTGCAAAAGACCTTCTTCCTGCCTCCAATTTTCAGCTTCCGGCAATTGCGAAGTGAAGATAGTGCAATGGTTTTCTTGTTGTTGTATTTTTAGAGACATATTTACTCTGCCGTTGTACTGTATTTCGATAGATCCTGGTTCTTTACAGATTTGCTTACCCTGCCAAGAGCGCGATCGCCACTACTAGGAATGTTGGAAGATATTAAAACATTATAAAGGATGCACCCCGACCCTTGCAATTATTTGCTTTACAAATATTTATAAATATAAATTAAGGGTTATGTCCACATTCTGCACCCTCAACTGTCACAATCGGTTTTTACTTACTTTTCTTGAACAATTAAGCTCTAGATTATACTTTATTATCGTATATATAGCCTTTCAATCTCTCATAAGAGGTACTATCCAGGATAGGGCATAAACCTCTGTGGGTATAGGGTATACCTCACTTTTTTGAAAACCGCTATAGACGGAAAAAAGTTTTTTGAGAGGCATAATTTATCACTTTAAAAATCGATTGCTCTGAGTAATTGTACTCTGTGACAGTTGAAGGTGCAGAATGTGGGTTATGTAGCCGAAAATACAAATTAAGCGCGCGCCATTGAAATTCCTTAGCTATCGGTCGATTTGAGATTTTCCATTTTTCGCTTTGAGATTTACTTCACAGATCGGTTAGCAGGAACAAAATTCTAAAACTTTGGAAGCATCCACAACAATTGTGGGGGGCGCGACACCTGTTTTTTGCAGGTAAATTAGACTTACTTGCTAGATTAATCGAATCAAATTAATCTAAAATCTATCTTTAGTTCAATGTTGGCGATCGCGCTCGATAAACATGAAAAACTCAATTGTCGATAATTTTCGCCCGCTAGTTGGTACAAGCAACCTGACACCTCTATTCACAGGTAAAGACGAGGTTAAAATAGCTTTGGCGATCGGCAATTCGCGACTCCACTGGGGATTATTTGCTGGGAAAACCCTAGAAAAAACATGGAATACAGAGCATCTGAAAGCTGATGCTGTTTCCAGGCTCTGTGAGACAGAAAAAGCCGAATATTTGGTAAAAACAGTCATGAGTTCGATCGGGCAAATATCAGATATAAATCTCCCTTTTATTCATGATACTCCCGCCGTTTCTAATTCTCACGCACTTTCTTTCATCGCGCCACCTCTGGTTTTGGCATCAGTAGTTCCCCAGCAAACAGCAATCTGGCAGAGTTATCCTAATGTCCGAATTATTACTTTAGACCAGTTGCCGATCGGGGGACTGTATCCTACTCTAGGAATTGACAGAGCTTTGGCTTTACTGGGTGCTGGCAACCAATTGGGTTGGCCAGTTTTAGTTATAGATGCTGGTACAGCTCTAACATTTACTGGGGCAGATGTCAATAGGTATTTAGTTGGGGGCGCTATCTTGCCCGGTTTGGGTTTGCAATTGTCGTCGCTAGGGAAACAAACCGCTGCATTGCCCTCAGTTAGCTTACCAGAAAATCTGCCACACCGCTGGGCAAAAAATACTGCTGGGGCAATTCACAGCGGAGTGGTGTATGCGACGCTGGCAGGAGTTAGGGATTTTATTGAAGATTGGCAGAGGTTGTTTCCCAATAGCAAAATTGCACTCACCGGGGGCGATCGAACTTTGTTATTGCAATACCTCACCGCGGCCTTTCCCGAGACGGCTTCCTGCATAATTGACGCGCCAGAAGCCATTTTTTGGGGAATTAGTTATTAGTCAGTTGGCAGTTGGCAGTTGGCAGTTGGCAGTTGGCAGTTGGCAGTTAGCAGTTGGCAGTTGGCAGTTGGCAGTTGGCAGTTGGCAGTTGGCAGTAGTTATTAGTTGTTAGTTGTTAGTTATTAGTTGTTAGTTATTAGTTGTTAGTTATTGGTTGTTAGTTGTTAGTCAACAGTCCACAATTCCCACTGACTACTGACTACTGACTACTGACTACTGACTACTGACTAATTCACTTAGCAAATTCGCGAATATACTTAGCAACAATATCCGGGGCTTCCTGTGGTAAATTGCTTTCTCCCCCAGTGACAGATTGCAGTTCGGCATTAGGAACTAGAGCGGCATAACATTGACACAGAGATAAAGCTGTGACGCTATCTTCAGAACCGTGCAACAACAAAACAGGCACTTTCAAAAATGGTAAATTATCATCAACTAACTCCGCTGTAGTTTCAGCCCGCCGCCGCCCCAACAGCAACTGCACTGCAACTGGGGACTGCACCAATTGCTGTCTAAAATTTAGCAGTCGGTCAATCTTTTTTTTGCCGCCCAACAACTTAGCAATGGGATAGATCGATCGCAAAAACCAGTAAGCCAACGGAGGTTTACCGATCAGCCAGCGAGCATTCTGCCACCGCGCCCGCCGGTGGCCAACCTTTACCCCTTCAGGGGCCAACAACACTAAACCCTGAACTCGATCGGGATATTTGATCGCGTAGCTGGCCGCCACCCAGCCGCCCAAAGAATGACCGACTAAATAAACCTGTTGCAGGTTCAAAGTGTCGAGGTATTGCGCGAGACATTCTACTTCTAGGTCGATCGAATAATGAACGTTCGGCCGTTCGGAATCGCCAAACCCCAGCAAATCCGGCGCGAAACATTGGTAGTAGGGGCTCAAATGTTCGATCGTCCCCAGCCACTGACTGCTGTCCTGCCAAGAACCGTGTAAAAATACTAAATTAGGGCCTTGACCGACTTCGTGCCAGAAGATTTGCCCTAAAGAAAGTTTGACCCGAGAATTGCGTAGCTGTAAGTACATCCGGTTAAAAATTTAGCTATAAAAAGATTATTAATTTAATGTTCAGAGATTTTGAATTCAAGTAGGAATGCACCTTGATGGCAAAAATCGGGTTTTTTTCCCAAATATTGGCTCTTTGTCTTTAAGAGCGGTGAAAAACCAGGTTTCACGGGCCCGCCATGCGTAAGTCCTACATTAAAAATTAATTCCACACTCATCACAGGCAAATGTTGACTCCGACCAAAAACGGATACTTGTTTTCTGACACTCGTCGCGGGGCGATCCTCTTCTGCAAGCTTCGCTCACGCAATTTTAGACTTTTTTTCAAGAACCCAGATCGATCGCGACGAGTTAATTCTTTAATTCCTCAATCGACGCTCCGGCCAAGTAATTCCCGACTTTACTCAAATTTGGACGGCCTAGTTTAAGCCAAAGTTGTCAGGCCTTGAAAATAGTCCTGCAAGTGCTTGTCGTTATCGTGGCTCAGCAGGTTCTCCGGCAGCGATCCCGGCGAAAAAGCCTCAACCTCGCTGATTTCCAGCGTATCCTGAATTTGCATCTTTCCTTCCACTTCTGCAGCTACCACGATACAAATTGAGTGCAGGCGCGGGTCTCTATCGGCAGCCGAATAAACGCCCACCAAGCGCAGGATTTTGACTAAATCGAGTCCTGTTTCCTCCGCCAATTCCCGCCGCACTGTTGTCGGAACATCCTCTCCCCAGTCAACCATACCTCCCGGCAGTCCCCAGCGACCGTTGTCGCGGCGGCGAATTAACACAATTCGCCCGTCAGGTAATATGGGAATCACCGCAGTACCAGTGACGGGATGGCGAAAAATCAGCCCCAGCACAGTTTGTCCAATTTGCCACAATCGACGCATAAACTCAAAAGCTTGTTTAGGAGAAAGTAATTCGAGGCCTCCTAGCTCGCAGCTCTGGAGTCTTAATTTTGCATTTGTCATTCAGGCGAGATTTCTAGCAAGTCTGCTAAAATCTCCGCTGCGTGAGATTCTGGTTTGATTTTGCAATAAACCTTTTCAATCCTACCATCTGGGTCGATCGCGAAGGTCGATCGAGTAATTCCCATAAATTCTTTTCCCATAAACTTTTTGAGTCCGTAACAGCCGTAGGCGGTAGCGACTTCGGCGTTTGAGTCGCACAGCAAGGGAAAAGGCAGTTGATATTTAGCTGCAAACTTGGCGTGGGATTGGGGCCCGTCTGTGCTGACGCCGAGGACTGCAATATTGCGCGACTCGCAGTCTGAGTAAATGTCGCGAAAGCCGCAAGCTTCTTTGGTACAGCCGGGGGTATTGTCCCGAGGGTAAAAATAAAGTACAACTCGCCGCCCTCGAAAATCTGCAAGGCTGACGACATTGCCTTGCGCGTCGGGCAGGCTGAAGACAGGAGCTACGTCACCGGGATTTACAGTCATTTGTAGTTTTTTTGTCAATAGTTTATGGAAATCTTCTGGAAGATCGAAAACATTGCGTCCGATCGCACCCAGATTCCCAGCGAGTTGAATCCCGGTGTTCTTTTTTCTGGGTCTTGTACCGGGTGTGTTATGATCGTCATCGGTCTAAAATTGAGTAAAACTAGACAACGTAAAAACTTAACTGGATTAGTTGAGTGCGTAGTCACACCTAACGGTGTTGCGGTTTAGCTAGGCAGACAGGAATCCCCACAGTATACTGATCGAAGGTTAGTGTGGGATAAAAGGTGCGTGAGACTCCTGATGCCACCCATTCACAATCTCACAAGCATAGCTTTGAGCCGTGGAGGGGTGGACAACGAGACGAACCAATTCCTTTTTATAATATAAGTGGGGCGGGACGTGTTCCTCACTTTAAAATGCCGTAGAGGGAAACGATTGGAGTACCTTGAAGGAAGTTCTCGATATCCTTAACAGGACTCAGAAGCCTAAACCATATCGCTTGCGATTGTTGTGGGAGCGTCACGAAAGCTAAATTTGAACAAAACCTAGCTACAGAAACAGAACCGATCGAGTACGGTATAGTATACCGGAATTTACGCTTCGGGAGAAGACACGTCTGCTTTAGCTGGAGAAACCCTGTCAGAAGCAAGTGACTTCGCCCAAGCAAGAATCTCAGTCACGCCTGAGTGCACAGAGTATCAATCTTAAGAATTCCCGGGCTTTCGGGCGCGGGGAGTGTCAATGTTTATTAGTGAGGTCATAATGGCTAAGCGCCGCAATCTCAAGAAAGAGAAGGCACAACGAAATCAAGCATACGCTCGCAAATTTCGCAAGCGGAGAAATCAAGATATGTTCTCCAACAAGAGAAGGCGATTTGACGGCGGCAACGGCGGCGGGATGGGCGCCATGAGCGGCGGCGGCGGACGGGACAAGGATATGGCTGCTGCTGAAGAGTAATAGAGTCAGGCTATCTGCCCAATTTAGAACCAGAGTGGAAAACACGATCGTTCTTTCGGAGAGATAGCCAGCCCGAATTTGTCCGAGAATTTAACGATGTTTAGGCGAGCCGATCGCGCGCAGCGATAAGTGATTTTCTCACTTGTTCAAACCCGGTACCTCCATAACTATTGCGAGCCGCCACCACTTGCTGAGGCGCGATCGCGCTGTAAATGTCTGTATCAAAAGCTGGGTGCAAGTCTTTCCACTCCTCAAGTGTCAAATCTTTGAGGAGTTTGCCCCCCGAAAGGCAACTTTTGACGACTTTCCCGACGAGGTTGTAAGCTTCCCGGAAGGGAACGCCTTTAGCGGCCAAGTAGTCTGCTACGTCTGTAGCGTTAGAAAAGTCTTCGGTAACAGCCACGGCGAGGCGCGATTTGTTAAACGCGATTCCTTCCCTGAGCAAAATCGTCATTGCTTCCAAGCAAGCCTGTACCGTTTTCACGGTATCAAACAAAGCTTCTTTATCTTCTTGCAAATCTTTGTTGTAGGCCAAAGGAAGTCCCTTCACTACTACCAACAAGGCTTGCAAGTTACCAAATACCCGTCCCGCTTTGCCCCGCACCAACTCTGGCACGTCGGGATTTTTTTTCTGGGGCATGATGCTAGAACCTGTAGCGCAGCTATCTTTGAGCGTAATAAATCCAAATTCGTGAGAAGACCACAAAATCATTTCTTCTGACAGGCGGCTCAAGTGTACCAAAATCAAGCTGCAGGCTGCGAGAAATTCGATCGCAAAATCTCGATCGCTCACTCCATCTAAGCTGTTAGCATAAACCTTGTCAAAATGCAAGAGTTCTGCCGTATAATCTCGGTCGATTGGGAAAGTCGTCCCCGCCAGCGCACCGCAACCCAAAGGCGAAACATTCACCCGCTTGGAGACATCGCCGAGACGTTCCCAATCGCGATCGGACATTTCAAAATAAGCTAACAAGTAATGAGCCAAACTGATTGGCTGAGCGCGCTGCAAGTGCGTGTAACCGGGGATTAAAGTTTCGACGTTAAGCTCGGCAATATCGAGTAAAACCCCTTGAAATTCTCGCAATTGCTGGCGAATTTCGGCGATGCGATCGCGCAAATACAAACGAGTATCAGTACCTGCTTGATCGTTGCGCGATCGAGCTGTGTGCAGCTTTTTGCCCGCATCCCCCACAATATCCGTCAGTCGCTTTTCTACCGCAAAGTGAACGTCTTCTGCATCAACTCCCGGAACAAAAAGACCTTCGCGGTATTCGCGGCGAATTTGCTCCAAACCATTGACTAACTGTTCGCCTTCTGCTGCAGAAATAATCCCCGTTTTGGCGAGCATTTTAGCATGAGCGACAGAACCAGTCAAATCGTACTCAATCAGTTCAATGTCGAAGCCAATACTAGCATTGAATCGGGCGATCGCTGGGTGCAGCGCTGATTCAAATCTTTGACTCCAAGTTTTTTGTTGTGCTGTCATTACTGAAGGTAAAACTAGATTATATGTCTGTTGCAGAAGTCTTTAAAAAAACCGGTTCTGGGCATCGAAATGCAAGTCTGCCGATTTGCAGCATCAAACTAAAATCCTGCTTCCCTAATTCGGCAAAAAAAGACTTTAATCCCGACTGCAAACTTTTTATACCTGTATTGACACTAAAAAACTGAATTCCTGACTACAAAATTATTAAAATTATACTGCATCACAAAAAAATGAAATCCCGCCTGCTAACTTTTCAAATCTTTTCCGGTTGCATCGGAATAATAAAATCGAGTCAACAGTCCGTAGGGGCGGTGGATGGTGCGGGCCCGCCCTCTTAACAGTCAACAGTCAACAGTCAACAATCACATGACAGTACAACCGGAATTGATATCAAATCTTTTCCTAATGCCCCAAGTCCCACAAAAGCTCTAAGGAAAAATGCCCTTAACGAACCAGCCAACAAATATACCTATAAAAAAAGCTCCTATTTGACCAGTCGAAACAAAATGATTCCAAGCTTTCTGGAAATTAGTAAAAATCTCGTAGCTTTGGCCCAAAATCACCGTATTCAAATGAGATTTTACAACTAACAAATCAACTGCATCATGCCAATGAATCGAGCCGGTCAATCCAGCAATAATTTCCGGCATTAAATTAACTATCATGTTGATTTTCTCCTGTTAAAGGTGTTACTCTAAGTACAACCAGTGTCATGTCATCTTCGTTGCGATTGCCAATACCGATAAACTGCTGAACTCGATCGAACAAATAATCCAAAATTTCCTCAGACTGCTGATAATTTTGACAAGCCCACTGAAAAGCCGCAGTCAAATTATCCTCATCAAACCGATCGCCTCTTTGATTAGCAGCATCGGTAAAACCGTCAGTGTAATAAATAATAGTATCTCCCGGCTGCAATTGCACCTGAGCTTCTTGGTAGTGCGAATCTGGATCGAGACCAATTAACATACCCTCCAAAGTATCGAGTCCCAGAATCGTATTAGTTGCAGCTTGCCACAGCAAAGGTGGGTGGTGAGCAGCATTGCTGTAAGACAAAACGCGAGTTTTCGGGTCATACTCCGAATAAAACAGAGTAACAAAACGGTGGGAATTTTCCAAATCCGCGTGCATTACCCGGTTTAAATGTTGCAAAATTCTCGCAGGCGAGTGGCGGTTCAAAACCTCGGCCCGCAGCATACCCCGCGTCATCGTCATCAACAGGCCCGCCGGCACTCCCTTGCCCATCACGTCGCCGATGACGATGCTCCAGCGACCCTTGTCGATTTTGGACTTGAGATTTTCGATCAGGGATGGGGGGTGTTGCCCCTCATTATCCTTGCCGATCGGGTCATAGTCAGCGGGAATAAAATCATAATAATCTCCACCGACTCTGCTAGCGGTTTGGCAGCGGGCGGCCACGTCAAGACCGGGAATTTTCGGACAACTGCGGGGTTGCAGCCGCAATTGAATTTC
This sequence comes from Microcoleus sp. S36a_B3, assembly GCF_036700745.1. Taxonomy (NCBI): domain Bacteria; kingdom Bacillati; phylum Cyanobacteriota; class Cyanophyceae; order Oscillatoriales; family Microcoleaceae; genus Microcoleus; species Microcoleus sp. S36a_B3. Next base: position 58,781 of record NZ_JAUBPN010000024.1, read on the forward strand.
CGCCCCGATTTCTAATTCTCTATCTAAGCGTTCTTTTTCAGCTAACTTAACAGTAAGTTCATCTTTGTAGACTGCCACGGCGGTTTGATCCGCCACCAACCGAACTAATTTCTGTCTGCTGGAAGTCCACAGATATTGAGGGTCACTACTAAAAACATAAAGCCGTCCGCGTTCTAAATTTTTGACTAAAATTGGCGTTCCAAACAAATGAACATCCGGGCCCAAATAACGACTTACTTGCAGGTCGAGACTAGAAGTTTGCCCTGAGATTGAGGAAGCAGATTCACCAGCCGGGGCAGCAACTGCTGTAGCTTGTCTGGTGGCCATTTCCAGCGCTTTTTGCAAATCTTGGCAATACCTTCCTTCCTGACAGTGCAACTGCTGAAACCTGACTTGACCGTTGGGTTTGAACAGCACTAAAGCTCCCCCGTCGGCATCGGTAACGCGAGTCGCCACTAAAGGTACTAACTCCAAAAATTGATTGAGATTGTTAAAACTGCGGAGGGCAAATCCTAGGGAGCCCAACATATCTTGAACGTTGTGCTGGTATCGGTGCAAGCGGCCCACCAGTTCTTTGAGGGCAAATACTGGCGTCGCGTCGGTAGAATTGCGACCCGTCGGGCGGTCAGCAGGTTGAGGTGAGGGACGAGGCAAAGGCACAGCAGTCATTTTAAATTTGTGATTTTTGATCTTAAAAGGAACTTGATTGATTGAGGACCTAGAGAAGAGTCCAGTTGTACCGAAGCGTGATTGTTGAGTGTTGAGTGTTTGAACAATACCGATACAACTGGAAACGATATTGCACGCCAGCGAGCAGAAACCCGGTTTTTTTTCTTTAGTAGTTTGGTGCGATGCTAGTTTGAGCTTAAGAATTTGAGACTTTGAAGTTCTGTCCGGGCCTCCAAAAATCGGGCCCGCGGCAGATACTTCATCAATCTCAAATCTAAAATCTAAAATCTAAAATCCAGTAGGGCTTCGACAAATTCGTAACTAGAAAACGGGCGCAAATCTTCGATGCTTTCTCCTACTCCGATAAAGCGGATGGGGAGACCGAGCTGCTGCACTACTGCGAGGGCAACACCACCTTTAGCAGAACCGTCGAGTTTTGTCAATACTACTCCGCTTAATTTGGCAGATTCTGCGAATACTTCTGCCTGTCGCAAACCATTTTGACCTAATGTGGCATCCAAGACCAGTAGAGATTCTACGGTAGCGCCGGGGGCTTTTTTATCTACTATGCGACGGATTTTACTGAGTTCGTCCATGAGATTTTTTTTGTTTTGCAGGCGGCCTGCGGTGTCTACGATCAGCAGTTCTGTGTTTCTGGCGTTGGCGGCGGCGATCGCATCAAACACGACTGCTGCGGGATCGGTATTTTTGCCTGGGTTGGCAATAATTTCGACACCGCTGCGGGCCCCCCAAACTTTGACTTGTTCTACGGCGGCGGCGCGGAAGGTGTCGGCGGCGGCTATTAGGGTGTTGTAGCCGGATTTTTGGGCGATGTGGGCGAGTTTGCCGATCGTTGTAGTTTTACCCGCACCGTTGACTCCGACAATTAACCAGATGTTAAAGGTGTCTTTTTCTGGGGCAAAAGTCAGGCTGTAGGCGGGATTGCCGGCGGCGGTTTCGGCTGTCGGAGCGTCGAGAATGTCACGCAGGATGGTTTTGAGGAAGGCTAGAGCTTGTTCTGGCGGTAAAGCTTCTTGTTTGAGTCTTTCTTGCAGACGGCTGATAATGATGTCGGTGGCTGCGACTCCGACATCGGCTTGTAGGAGCAAAGTCTCAATTTCGGCTACTGCGTCTTGGTTGAGCGGGCCTTGACCGACGATCGCCTTTAGTCGATTAATTAAGCTGCGGCGGGTTCTTTCTAAGCCTTTCCGCAGTTTTTGCAGCCAACTGATTTCTTCGACGGATACTTGATCTGGCCGGCGGCCCTGACTGGCGAGGATTTCTGATGACCATAAAAAGCCTTCGTCAAAGTCGAAACCGGGAATTTCTTCGATAATTGCGGCTCTTTCGGCGGAGGCTGCAATTACTTCTGGTTCTTCAATGGCGGTTTCTTTGAGGCGTTCGATGCGATCCATGCGATCGGCTTGAGCTCTGGCCCAAAACGGCAGAGATTCGTCGGCTTGCGCCTCAGATGCGATCGACTCGGTTTCTTCTACAACTGAGGTTGCAGGTTGGGCAATTTCTATATCTGCTGTAACTTCTAATTGTGGAGCAACGGGTGCAAGGTCGATCGCCCCAGCGATTTGTGGATCTGTGTCGGCAAATCCTGCATTTTGTGCTGCATCGGTTGCTTCAACAATCGCTTCTGGTGCAACTTCTGGAACTTCTGCAACAGTTTCTGCTGGTTCAACTTCTGCAACTTCTGTCTCGGCTGCAACTTCTGCAACTTCTGTCTCGGCTGCAACTTCTGCAACTTCTGTCTCGGCTGCAACTTCTGTCTCGGCTACTTCTGTTTCAGGTTTTTGCTGTTTTTGAATATTTTTGTAAGCAGCTTTCGCCCAATTGAGATAATCTTCGGCTGCAGCGGGTGAACTTTGGTCTGTTGCTGCATCTGTTGGAGACCCGGCGGGTGCCGGTTGTGCCGACTCATCTTGGGTTGGCTGGGGAGGAGTTTCTTTTTCAGAAGATCCGCTTTCGCTGTACTGGCGACGAAACCAATTAAAAACCATAGGAAATTGGGAATATAGTTATTAGCCATTAGTCATCAGTCCTTAGTGTAGAGCGGATTGCGGATTGCCAATCACTAATGACCAATGACTGATGACAAATGACTGCAGGCTGTTGACTATTGAGTGACAACTTCTGCGTTAATTTTATCGACTACTCGGCGGAGGACTCCGTTGATGAAGCGATGTCCTTCGTCGCCGCTGTAACGTTTTGCTAGTTGGACTGCTTCGCTGACGCCGACTTGTTCGGCTAAGCCGAGATAGAGGATTTCGGCGATCGCAATTCTCATGATATCTCGATCGATCCTGGGCAACCGATCTATTTGCCAATCCACGAGGGATTCCGAGAGCAATTCATCAATTTGAGAGCGGTTGGCGCTAACTTTCGTCAGGATTTGCAAAGCATAGGTGCGGACATCTTGCTGGTTAGCAAGCTGGAGCATTTCTGGAAACTCCATTGCGGAACCGAGACGGTTGATGGCGGTTTGCGTAAGTTCCACAGCTTCGCGCACCATTACTCTAGCACTTTGTATATCGCCGGCGCGGATTTCGCTAGCAAGCAGTTTGTCACTACTCCGCTGCACTTCCGAGGCTGCTGCTTCTAGGGATTCTTGAACTTCTGCTGTCAGGGTGCGGACGGCGGCGAGGACAACATCTTCCAGTTTCTTCGCTTCTAAGAGTTCTGGATTTGACGGTAGTTGGCTGATGCCGAGGAGTGCGAGTTCGCGTGCTGTTTCGCGGGATTTTTTCATATTTTTTAGATAGAAATTGGGATAGGAATTTCGGAATTTTTGAGATTGTTAGATACTGGTTGAGACTGTAAACTTGGACTTTAGCAGAAAAATCAGCAAAAAACCCGCCCTCGGTGATGATTGTTTCTGGGCAGGTTTTGGGAAAATATTAGACGAGCAATTGCCACAGCTATTTTAATCTGAGATGTTGCACCGTGCTCAATATTAATTTTATGGGCGGGCTTTCTGGTTCTTGGTATGAACTGGGTTTCTGAGTGTTGGATTTCTCCGCTTCCGGCTGGTTCAGTCTTCTTCGACTGGGACACGCTGGTATCTAGATTCGGATATTAAAGGTTCGAGTGTTTTGCCTGGGGGGTTGTCGGCGGTGACTGAAACTGAGTTGCTGGGGTTGACGATGCCGCCGGAGATGATCAGTTTAAAGGCATCTTCGATCGACATTGACAAATTCACTAGATCGGTTTCCGGGACTATAGCGTACCATCCGGTGGTGGGGTTGGGCGTGGTGGGGATGAAAATGCCGATCGGAGTTTCGCCGGACAAATGAGACTTAATATCGTTACTGTCGATCGTACCCGTCACAAACGCCAAAGTCCAGATTCCCCGCCGGGGATACTCTATCAACACCACTCGGCGAAATTTGTCATTTGAGTTAAGAATAGTTCCCAGCAGTTGTTTGAGGGTTTTGTAAACCGAACCCGCTAGGGGAATTGCCTGCAACAGGCGTTCGCCAAAGTCTAGCAGCCACTTCCCGAAGATGTTGCGGGCCATTAAACCGATGAGTAAAATGCTCAGCAGGGGTACAGCCAGCCCTACTAAAAAATTCAGCAGATTGACCCAAATCGGGTTGAGTCCGTCAAAAGGGTTGATCTGCTTGGGAATTTTGGTAAGAAAATTGATAACCCAACTGGCGACGGTAATTGTCAGCCAGATGGTAGTAGCTAAGGGTATCACTACCAGCAGACCTGCGATCAGGTCGTTTTTTAAGTCTTGTTTGATGCGTTGGAGCACGGGTGGTCAACTCTCCTCGTAACTGGCTGCAAATAACGTGAACAAACCTGAGAGTAAAGCAACTGCACGGGCAAAGAGTGAAAGTCGGCATTTTTATTGTCTTCTATCCCACCTTGCCGCGCCCTTGGATATGGAAAGAGTTAGGAGGTGGTAACTGCGGTTGTGCTGTACTTATATTGTCAAGAATTCTTGCAAATTACTGCCTGTCTTTAATATACTACGTGACTTGGGAAACACTTTACTCCTTTGTATATTTTAAGACAATTTAGCTAGGACTTAACAAATTAGCTCTTAGAGTTGAGACCGATCCCATCGGGACGTTTCCCCTAGAAGGCTGTTGGGCTGCTTGGAGAACAGTTGAATTTTGAGGATGGGGCTGGCTAAACCAAGACAGTTGGTAATTGTACTGCGATCGCGCGCCATCCCATCGAACAATCATTTTTTTGAGAAATTGACAGAAGTGCGATCGACCAATGTAGCAGATATTACGTCAAATTATTTCTAAAATTCTAGATACTTATTAAACCATTTGACTATTGAATTACCATAATAAAAGAGATTCGTAGTGTGGAATGCGAGTCCGTTAAATTGTTACGGAATATCGATAGATCCCTAAATCCCTAAATCCCTAAATCCCTAAATCCCTCAATCCCTCAATCTAAAATCTGATTGTGATGCGTCCAGGACTGGTATAGTCAAATTCATATCCGAGCGCCAAAATCAGCTCAAAAATAAATAGTTTATGTGGCAGACAACAGAACTGTTGGAATAAAACCCTATTCAAGGAAATATTGCGGGTGTTTCAGCCGAAATACCCGACTTATTTGGCGGACATTTACATTTCTAGCGGCGACAAACCAGGAGATTCGGGAGAACCGACAGCATCTGCCGTATTGCGGTATAACGGAGTTACTGGCGAATATATTGACAGGTTTGTCGCTGACAATCCGAATACAGCAACTGATGAAACTGGCGGCCTGTCTCGCCCTTACGGTTTAGCTTTTGGCCCTGACGGAAATTTTTATGTCAGTAGTTTTTTGACTGACCAAATTCTCCGATATAACGGCAAAACTGGACAGTTCATTGATGTATTTGCTGCGGGAAACCAGCAAGCAGGAGGATTGAACGGGCCGAACAATTTACTGTTTGCTCCTGACGGCTATTTGTACGTGACAACGCAGGGGAGTGTTGCTCGTAAGGGTCAAGCCGATTTTAGCGCAAATTTACCCAGTCAGGTGCTGCGTTACAACCCGGAAACCAGGCAGTCAAGTATCTTTGCTTCGCCCGAACCTTCGCCTCGGAGTCAGGGATTTGTGAGTCTTTTGGGAATGGCTATCGGGCCTGATGATGGCGACCTTTATGTGAGCGATTTTGCTAACGATATCAGGCGCTACAATTTAACCAGTGGGGAATTAATTAAGGTTTTACCTACGAATTATACTGATACTTCGCCCAGTAGCAATTATGTAGGTGGTTTGGCATTTTCGCCGATGGGCAATTTGTTTGCTGTGGGCTTTGACAACCGCGCCAGCGCTAACGGTGCGGGTGCTGTTTTACGCTACAGTGGCAAGACTGACGAACCGCTGCCAATATCGAGCAATACTTTGTTGAGTAACAATTCTATTTTTGTTCCTCCCGACAGCAAGTTAGAGCGTCCAGTGGGAATTGCTTTCTTTCCATCGGATGCTCAATTAGGTCAAAAGTGGAATTTTTCACTAGCAAATTACCCAATCGAACATCAAGGGTTAAACAACCTGAATATTGATCTAAATTACAAGTACAAAGATGGGATTCGAGATTATCAATATCCTAATTTTGTGCCGATTTATCAGAGCATTGACAATTTTTTAGTTAATTACCCAAACGAAACTGATTTTTGGGAGATAGTCCACAAAAACCTGACGGAAAAAGTGCTGGCAGAAAATCCGACAATTACGTCTGTGACGGTTAATTTGGATGTTTTGCCGACGGAAAAATTGCCTTATGAGCGCAGCAGCACTGTGACTCGCACAGCCGATGGTAAATTAGGAGAAGGCTGGGATTTCAAAATTCCTGATTATGCGATCGAACATCAGGGTTTGAATAATCTAAATATTGATGTCAAGTATCAGTATAAACCAGGAATTACCCAGGGTGAATATCCTGATTTTGTGCCGATTTACCAAGCCATTGACAATTTCTTGAGTGCTTATCCAAACGCAACGGATTTCTGGGAAATTGTGAATAAGAATTTGACGCAAAAGGTGCTGGCAGAAAATCCGGCTTTGAATTCAGTGGAAATTAATCTGGAGGTTTTGCCTACTAACCGATTGCCTTACGATCGAGCTAGTATTGTGTCGATCGCCTAACCTGTAAAAGTCGCTTTCCTATCAGGGTTGAATGAGCCTTGAAGGAGCGGTTTCTAAGAGCGATCGCGCATGATATGATTTGTGCCATAGATCTGTACGAGTTCGCGAGCGCATTAAGACCACAGAAATCGGGTTTTTATGGCGATTCAAGGTCTATAGCGGTTCTCAAAAAGTGAGGTATGCCCGGTTTAGCCGGTTTGCGCTATGCCCTATGCCGGATAGTATCTCATACCAGAGCACAGAAAGGCTATAGATGCAGTATTTTCGTCCATCAAACTCGGTTTCTGGGCAAATAGTGCGTCCCAAGACTATACTTAGAAATGAAAATTTAATAACTTAAACATCTCCTGCAGTCCTATCCTATAAGTGCCGAGGTAAAAGGAGGCTCTTCCTCCGCACCTGCATTACCAGACAAAGGAGGCAGAGGCTCCGCACCTGCATTACCAGGCTCTTCCTGGTAACGAGCAAAAAAGAGTGCGTCCAGGACTATTGTGGAGAAATCGGGATCAACTAACCAACAGGGGCAGAGGTTCAACTAGAAAGCAGAGCAATTTTTTATCTTTTTTTTAGAGCGACCATCGAAATTGAGTGAATAATGGAAGTATTCAAAGAATTTTGATTCAAACTTTAAGTAAAAGATATTAAGGAATTGTTGTGAAAACGCTAAATATCCTCTTAATAGAAGACAGTGCCCTAGATGCCGAACTGATTGAGGCTTATCTAGTTGAAGGCGGTCTCAAGTTTTCTCTGCGGTGCGTAGACACTAGGGAAGACTTTGCTGCGGCACTAGACAAACAATGTTTTGATATTATTTTGGCAGATTATATGCTGCCCGGTTTTAACGGATTAGGGGCGCTCTCAATGGCGAACGCTACTTGTCCCGAAGTGCCGTTTATTTTTGTGTCTGCTACCTTGGGCGAGGAAGTCGCGATCGAAACTTTGAAAAGCGGCGCTACAGATTACGTTCTTAAACGCAGTTTGACGCGCTTGGTGCCGTCGATCGATCGCGCGATGCGAGAAGTGAAAGAGCGGCTCGATCGCAAAGCAGCTCAAGCGCAGCGGATCGAGAGCGAAGCGAGATTTCGGATGATGGCAGATACTGCGCCGGTGATGATTTGGATGTTGGACTCTGACAACCTTGGCGATTATTTTAACAAAGTTTGGTTGGATTTTACCGGTAAAACTTTGGCGGAAGAAATGGGCAGCGGTTGGATGGAAAGCTTGCACCCCGATGACTTGCCAAAATGTCGGGATCTTTGCAACAGAGCCTTCGATGCCCGCCGCGAGTACCGGATCGAATGTCGCATGAGGCGCTATGACGGGGAATACCGCTGGGTTTTGGGTACGGGCGTACCCCGGTACAGACTCGATCGCACTTTTGCAGGTTACATCGGTTCTTGCATCGATATTAGCGATCGCAAATTAGCAGAACAAGAACGCACTGCCGCTTTGAAAAACGAACAAGCAGCTCGCAAAGAAGCAGAAGAAACAGCTCATGTCCTGCTATCGGCAAACGCTCGAATTACTAACATTCTCGAAAGCATTACCGATGCTTTTGTCGCCTTCGATTTAAATTGGAATTACACTTATATCAACCACAAAGCTCTCAAACTTTTAGGCAAATCACAAGCCGAACTCCTCGGTAAAAATCTTCTGGATTTATTTCCCAATGCTGTGGAATTACCATTTTACAAAATGGCAGCCAAAGCATTAGCAGACCAGGTAACAGTAGAGTATGAAGAATTCGTGCCTTTATTGAATAAGTGGTTGAAAATGCGTTGTTATCCTTCCGATTCTGGTTTGTCGGCTTACATCGAAGACGTGAGCGATCGCAAGCAAGCAGAATCTGCACTCAAAGCTAGCGAAGAAAAGCTGAGAATGTTGGCAGAATCTAACTTGATCGGAATTGTCTTCGGCGATCTTGACGATGGCATCAGCGACGCTAACGACGAATTTTTGCGGATAGTGGGCTACCGGCGGGAACAGTTGGAGCGCGGGGAACTCCGCTGTAAAGACCTTACACCGCCGGAACACCTACCGCTGGACGATCGCAGCATTGCAGAGGCAAAAATAAATGGCGTTTGCACTCCCTACGAAAAGGAATACATTCGGCCCGATGGTAGCAGGATTTCTGTGTTTTTAGGATATATTTTGTTGGGGGAAAAGCGACAACAATTTGTGGCTTTTGTTCTCGATTTGACGGATCGCAAGGAGTTAGAAAAAGCACTGCACGATCGAGCCGAGGAATTGGCGCGAGCCAACCGGATGAAAGACGAGTTTCTGGGAACTTTGTCCCACGAATTGCGGACACCGCTGAATGCGATGCTGGGATGGACGCAACTGTTGCAAAACCGCAAGTTTGACGAAAAAACGACGGTTAGAGCTCTCTCAACGATCGACCGCAATACGCGATCGCTCTCAACTCTGATCGAGGATTTGTTGGACGTGTCGGAGATTATTACCGGCAAACTGTTCCTGAATTTGCGGTGGATGGATTTGATTTCGACTGTTGAGGCTGCGATCGAAGCTCTCGCCCCCGCTTGGAGGGCAAAAAATATTCAACTCGTGACGGATTTCGACGAAACAGCGGGGCGGATTTTTGGCGATTCCGGCCGCTTGCAGCAGGTGGCGTGGAATTTGCTGTCAAATGCGATTAAGTTTACTCCTGACGGCGGACAGGTAACGGTGGCGCTGCACAAAGTGGAGATCGCTGGTGGACAAGCGCAATTAACTGCGAGTAAAAATGTGTCCCATCCTAGCGTCGAAATTGAGGTCAGCGACACGGGAGAAGGGATTGCGAGGGAGTTTTTGCCCCATGTTTTCGATCGGTTCAGCCAAGCTGACAGCTCTACAGCGCGACCTTACAACGGATTGGGTTTGGGTTTGGCTTTGGTGCGCCATTTTGTAGAAATGCACGGGGGAACAGTGGAAGCCGAATCGGCCGGTGCGGGACAAGGAGCGAGGTTTTTGGTGAGATTGCCAATTAAACAGTCTCATAGCGAGGGCGGAGTTTCTGTGGTAGGGCTTGGGGAGTTGGCGGTTGGAGAAACCCCGGCGCGATCGCACCCGATGGAGTCTTTTGTGAGCAGTAACCTTTCGGGAGTACGAGTTTTGGCGATCGATCGCGACCGGGATTCCTTGGATTTTGCCCGTACAGTGCTCGAAGATTGCGGAGCCTTGGTGGAGACCGCGACCTCGGTAATGGAAGCCTTGGAGGTGATTTATTGCATGAATCCCGATGTTTTGGCGATCGAACTCGGAATGCAGGGGGAAGATGGAGAGACTCTGCTGCGGCAAGTGCGATCGCGATCGGGGAACAAGGAAATTCCAGCGGTGGCGCTGACGGCGACAGGTAGGGTAGAGGAACGGGTGCGGGCGCTGCGGCAGGGTTTTCAACTTCACCTGTCCAAGCCGATCGATCCTGCAGAATTAGTGGCGGTGGTAGCAAGTTTGGCTGGGCGATGACGAATTGTCGATCGCGCCAGTCGATTTGAGATTTTTCTCGTTACCAGGAACAACCTCTCTTTACCGCTGGGTTTCGGGAGAGAGGAGTGTGAATAATATCGGAAACAATATCAAATCATGTGCGAGCGGAATAGTAAATTCACTGTTGACTGTTGACTGTTGACTGTTGACTGTTGACTGTTAACACTTAACATCATGAGGAGTGCAACCGGAATTTATATCAAATCATGTGCGTGCGATCGGCATAACAAAAAAGGTTCGTAGTGCGGACTTGCATATGCTTTTCCCAAAAAAATCGTACTGCCCACTCAATATAATTCGCCTATCCTTGGTGATTCAAAAAACACTAACTTTGTGTTTTATAGAAGACAAAACATTTTGCATAACCTCTTTCGCCACAGCCTTGACCACATTAATACTCACACTATTGCCTAATTGATAGTAAGCCTTATCATCCTTGGGATGCAGCACAAAACCATCGGAAAAACCTTGTAACCGCGCCGCCTCGCGGGGAGTAATTCGGCGGACTCTGTGATTGTGATAAACACCTAATTTATTAGCATCGCTGGCAACAAGCGTTACAGAAATCTTCTGCGGATCGAGAAATTTATACACTTCAAAAGAAAAATTACCCGACACAGGCTTGTACAAATCATTTTTCCGCTGTAGGTACTTCTTAGCAACCAGCAAATCCAGAATTTCATCAAGATTGGGATGAGAAAAAAAAGTAGCGATTTGCTCTTTACTTAAAAGTTTACCATCTTGGTGACAGCCAAATTTTTTATTTCGCCTTTTTAATATAAAAAGATTCATCAACTCAATTTCATCTAAACTGCATTTTCCTCGCAAACCAAGTTCCCAAGAATGAATCGAATTGCCGCCGCGATAGTCAATTAACCGCATTCCGTGCAAGCGATTTAAATCATTGTTAACAATTTGTTTTAATGCCTTGACAAAATCTGGCGAACAATCATATTTTGGGCCTGGATTGTCTTCCAAAATATCTGCCACTGTGACAAGTTTACTTAACGGGGAAAATAACGATAGCTGTTGGTGGTTACAGGAATGGGAATCTTTTGGCCCTAAGTCGGAAACTAAGTCAAATTGGGGCGAAGCATTTAAAATTCCGACTAGGTAAACTCGGACGCGGTTCTGAGGTAAGCTAAAGTTAGAACTGTTGAGCAAAAAGCAATCGAAGCTGTAACCTCTAGTGGTAATTTCGTGTTTAATTGTTTCGAGGGTTCTGCCGCCGTCGTGGCTGACAAGTCCTCGCACGTTCTCGAAAATAAATGCTTGAGGTTTAGCGGTATCAATCAGCCTCATTATTTCAAAAAATAAGGTTCCTCTGGTATCGCCAAAACCTGCTTTTTTGCCAGCAGCGGAGAAAGACTGACAGGGGAATCCTGCTAGTAAAATATCGTGTTTTGGTAGTCTGTCAATTAGTCGGATATCGCCTAAAGGTGTGTCGGCAAAGTTTTTGCGGTAAACTAATTGAGCGTCGGGATTAATTTCGCTGCTTAAGAGGCATTCTATTTTTAGATTCAAGGAATCAGCGGCTGACTCGAAACCTAATCTCATGCCGCCTATTCCTGAGAATAGGTCAATAAAACGGATGGTTTTCATAGCATAAAAATTGCTGTTTGAGATGGATATCTTGCAGCATTTTTAACAGGATTGAAACCCTCTTTCATACGAGGCACAGCCAAAGCATCTTCGTTACCAGGTAGAACCTGGTAACGAGAAACGAGAAATTTTGGGGTAAAATTTAGATGCGCCAGCTTATTTCTTGGTACTAATCCATTCCTTGAGATCGGCGATCGTAAAAACGGCCTGAAAATCCAATCCCTGCTCGCGATATAATTGAGCTCCACCTTGCTCTCGATCGATCAGCGACAACACGCGATCGACTTTATAACCTGCACCCCGCAGCCGTTCCACCGCCTGCATCGCCGACTTGCCCGTCGTCACCACATCCTCCAAAACCGCCACATTAGTCCCAGCGGGCAACAGCGGCCCCTCAATATAGGCCATTGTCCCGTGTCCCTTCGTCTCTTTGCGGACAATTAGCGCCGGAATAGATCGACCTTCCAGAGCCGAAACCACACTTACCGCAGTTACAATCGGGTCAGCACCCAAGGTCAAACCGCCCACAGCCTGCACCTGAGCCGGCAGCATAGAGAGGAGTAAGCGCCCCGTAGCCAAAGCACCTTCAGCGTGCAGCGTCACCGGTTTGCAGTTGATATAATAAGAACTTTGCTGCCCCGAAGACAACACAAAATCCCCTTCGCGGTACGCAAACTCGCACAACAAATCCAAAAGTCGATCGCGCAGCACCTTTAAATCCCCAGCATTCATAACTTACACCGTGTAACAAACACAAATAATCCGCCGATAATCAGTTTATATTGGAATCGGAATTAATCTAAAAGCCGAAGAAATATATGAGTCAAAAATTAAAAACTCTGAGCCGCGCCTTAATTCTCGCTGTCGCCTCTGCCACACTCGCATCCGTCAAAGCAGCTCAAGCAGAACCAGCCCGATTTCACCCGATTAGCGACGACTTCAACCGACAATTCTTTGAAGCTTCAGGAGATTTTTACCACAACGTCAGCTTGCAAGGCTACATGGGCGACTATTTAGGCATCGGTGCCCCCAGCGGCGTAGTTGCCTTTCCCGAAAAAGAAATCGAGCGCGATGCCAGCCGCATCAACGGCTTTTACCGACGAGTAATGCAGCGGCAAGTTTCCAGCGATCCGATTTTGCGCGTCCCAGATGCCGTCAATCCCTTCGATTCCTCAGTCATGGCGCTGCCTCCGGCTTGCCAGCTATCACCTCAACCGAGCGGCTGTTTCGCCACTCCCGCCGGACTCCAAGACCAATTTTTACCGAGAGAGCAGCAGCAAGATTCACAGACAGCCCCAGGCCCCGTTAGAGGACTTTATCAAGTATCACCAGTTCGAGGAAATTAATTCCCGGTGAGACAATTGGTTCGCAGTCAGGACGAAGAGTCCTCGCTGCGAACCTATGATGAAACAATGCTGCCGTCAGGCATAATTGTTTTTTTCAAATAAGCTTTGTCCAGATTAGCTCCCGCCAAGTTCGCCCCTCTGAGATTTGCCCCGGTCAAATTCGCTCCCCTCAAATCAGCTTTGCCGAGGTTAGCCCACCGCAAATCGGCACCGCTCAACAAAGCAAAACTGAGATTTGCCCTGAAAAAATAAGCAGCAGTAAAGTGAGCTTCCCCGAGGTTAGCTTTAGATAAATTAGCTGCGTAAAAATGTGCTTCAATCAATTCGGCTTGATTGAGATTAGCTTGACTGAGATTAGCATTATTGAGGTTTGCGCCGATCGCCTTAACTCGAAACATCACCGCACCGATTAAATTCGCATCTCCCAAATCAGTTTGTTGGAGATTAGCAGCGCTGAGATCCGCCCCAATGAGATTGGCACCGCTCAAATCGGCTCCCATGAAGTCAGCATTTCGGAGATTTGCTCCAGTTAAATTGGCTTTAATCAAATTAGTTTCGAGCAGTTGCGCTCCCGCAAGATTTGCTAAACTGAGGTTAGATTCGGCAAAGTTTGCGGCAATTAATTTAGCATTAAATAAATCTATTTTAAAAAGGTTTGACCGCCCGAGTTGCGCGCCTCTGAGATTGGCTTGGGCGAAGTTAGCCTCGCTGAGATCGGGTTCTATATTTGGGTTGAGATTTCTCCATTCAATCCAACTAACTGCACCTTTTTTCAGGAGCGCTAAATGCTGTGGGTTTGCCATAATTGCATCTCCTTTAATGGCTATTCCTTGCGACCGGTAATTGCTGGATTTTCCCGACCAGATATGCTTTCCACCGCTGCAATTGCTGCCTGGGAACCTGCTAAAATATCTTGTTCTGAGCCACCGAGGTAAAGTCGCCCGAAACTGCCGACAGCCTGAACCTCTAAAATATTAATCGATGCGCCTTTTTCTGCTTCATTGGCCGCCAGCGCTGCATAGGCTGCTGGTTCTACTTCTAAGACATAAAGCGTTTGTCCCGCCAGCAGCAACTGTCCGCGGCGGGTGCGGTTGATTAATTGTGTTTGGTGCGCGTCAATGTTGCGAATAATTTGGCTAGAAATTACTCGCGGTTTAATAGATTCTTCTCTGCGGACTCCAATGAATTCTAGAATTGCTTTCCCTGCGGCCCGCGTTTCTCCCTGCTGGCCAGAGTGTACTTCCAGCAGGCCGTACAAGCGCTCGACTATCTGCACTCCGGGGCGCACGGAGGCGGATTTGAGGGCGACATCGGTAATTCGGTTAATTTCGATACCGGGTGAGATTTCTATCCACAGCGACGCATCCCCAGGAAGCGGCAAGAATCCAGCGGCGATTGTGCCGATGTATGCTGCGTGCTGCGGCTGCAAGTTGTCTAGAAATACGTAGCTGCGTAGCTCTATTCCCAAAAGTTTTGATCTCCGTCGATCGAGTTCCAACTGTTGTCTGTGCAAGATCTGAGTGTACCTTTTTTTGTCAACAACACATGATTAAGTTGTCCCAAGTCCAGGAGTGCCGAAACTGGCGAGGGAGGTGCGAGGCCGGGGATTTCTAGTGTCGGAGTGCCTGCGCGAGCTATGTTTAATTTCGTGCGCCTGCTAAAAATTGGATATAAATCTATAGTGATAGCTGGAATTTAGGAATGTTTACTGCTAGAGGTGGATGTAGCTGCAATAGCCGATCGATATATTGGTGATAGTTAAAGATTTTTCTAAGCAGAGAGCATTTGAATTATGAAGCGTTCTAATTTATCCAAGGCAATTGGTGCAGGTATTATAGCTGCTGGTTTAGCCATTGTGCCAACTCATCTGCCTGCTTCGGCTCAGACAGATCCAGCTCCCGGTACTAACAGCAGAACCACCACAACTACTACTATTCCGAGCACCGATGCTCAGACAGCTCCAGATCCCACGACTAACAGCACCACCACTACCACTACCGTTCCTCGCTCCGATGTGTACAATGCTGATGCCGATCGCGGTTTTGATTGGGGATGGTTGGGCTTGCTAGGCTTGACTGGTTTGTTCGGTTTAATTCCCCGCAAACGCGAAGAAACTGTCCGCTATACAACTACAACGGGCGATCGCGATCCAGCCGTGCGTACCGACTACCGTTAATGCTCCCGTGGACTTGCAGCAGACAATCATGCAGGAATAGGATATTTAATATCAATTCCGCTTGCACTCCTGGTGATGTTGACTGTTGACTGTTGACTGTTGACTGTTAACAGTTAACAGTTGTTATTGGTTATTGGTTATTGGTTATTTGTTGGTTGCAATGCCCGATGCTTTTAGGCCCTATGCCCGATGCTTTTAGGCCCGATGCTTTTAGGCCCGATGCCCTATGCCCTATCCCGGATAGTACCTCCTATGAGAGAACAGAAAGGCTTATAACTTGTCGGACTAGCATCAACAATTATCAAAAAACCTCGCAAATGGAGGTTTTTTTGTTTGAGATAATGCGCGATCGAACAACCGTCGCAGCCTCAAAATCATCGTCGGTAGAACCCGACTTGAGACGATTAACCTCAATTCCGGTTGCACTCCTCATGATGTTAACAGTCAACAGTTAACAGTCAACAGTTAACAGTTAACAGTTAATTTACTATTCCGATGAAGAGAGGATTTGATATAACTTCTGCCTTTCTTCATCCCTTCTTCCTTAGCGCCCTTCGCGTCTTCGCGGTTCGTCAAACAAAGACCTTTCACCCACAAAAAGACCTTAAAAAAATCAACCAGAACGATCGAGCAAATCCAACATCGTCTGCAGCAACTTGTCAGGATCTAAAGGCTTAGAAAGATGCCGCTGGAAACCCGCAGCCAGCGCTTGCCGGTAGTCAATTTCTCCAGCATAAGCCGTGAGGGCGATCGCCGGCACAAGTCCGCCTTGCTCTGCAGGCAGAGCCCGAACCTGCCGCAGCAACATATAACCGTCAGTGTCGGGCATTCCAATATCGCTCAACAGCAGATCCGGCAAAGACACAATTAAAGCAGCCAAGGCATCGGTAGCGTTAGAAACTGCCGTCACGCTTGCGCCGCAATCCTCCAACAGAAAAACCACCAAATCTCGCGCATCAGCATCATCGTCCACCGCTAACACGCGGATACCGCTCAAATTGAAGGACTTCTCCGGCGGCGCACTTGCAGCAGGAATTATCGGAGGTTGCACGGGCATCAGGGGGATTTTGACTGTAAAAGTCGCGCCTTTTGCTTCGCCTGCACTGTCGGATGTCACTGTGCCGCCGTGGAGCTCGACGAGATGGCGGACGATCGCCAATCCTAAACCCAATCCGCCAAACTTGCGCGTGTACGTGCTGTCAGCTTGCCGGAAATAGTCGAACACGTAGGGCAGAAAATCAGGTTCTATACCTTTGCCCGTATCAGTTACACTAATTTGAGCGTCAGTGTCAACCCGATCGAGAGCAATGTCGATTTTGCCTCCCGCCGGGGTGAACTTGACAGCATTTGAGAGCAAATTCCACACAACCTGCTGAAGCCTGCCCCCATCACCCAAAACCCTGCCGACATTCGGTGCAAATTGAGCGTTGATTTGAATCGATTTGACTTGGGCCGACAAACGTACAGTTTCCATAGCGCTGTCGATCGCCTCAGCTAAATCCACAGGTACAATATTCAAACTGACTTTGCCTTGCAGAATCCGCGACACGTCGAGCAAATCTTCGATTAGCTGAGTTTGTAGTTTGGCGTTGCGCTCGATCGTTTCTAGGGCGTAGCGCTGCTTTTCCGGTGTCAGCACGTTCGATTGCAACAGCTTTGCCCAGCCCATAATCGGGTTTAAGGGAGTCCGCAATTCGTGGGACAAAACAGCCAAAAATTCGTCTTTGACGCGGTTAGCCTGTTCTGCTTCCTCCCTGGCGGCCTTTTCGAGGGCTAGCAGGCGTTCCCGTTCCGCTTCTGCTTCGAGGCGATCGGTAATGTCGGTGTTGGTACCGCACCAGCGCAGCAAATTGCCTTTCTCGTCGTGAAGCGGCACGGCGCGGGAGAGAAACCAGCGGTAAGATCCGTCTTTACCGCGAATCGGGAAAGTATCTTCCCAGAGTTCGCCTTTTTCAATGCAGCGCCTAAATTTTGCGACAACCCGATCGACGTGTTCCGGGTGGTGCACCTGCTGCCAGCCCCAGCCTTGCATTTGCTCTAGGGTTGTCCCCGTGTAGTCAAACCAGCGCTGGTTGTACCAGAAAATCCATCCTGTGGCATCTGTCATCCAAGCCAACTGGGCGATGTTGTCAGCTAGGGCGCGGAACCGATCCTCGCTTTCGTGCAAGTCCTGCAAGGCTCGCGCGTGCAGGATCGTCGTCCAGAGGCGAGCCACCACTTCTTGCACCAGCGAAACTTCATCAATCTGCCAGTTCCGCACTGCCTGTGATGTCACCACCAAAACAGCCACCCAGCGCCCTCCCTGAAGGCAGGGAACATCGACTAAAGCGCGAATGCCAAGACCACCGTAATTATCGACCAAAGAGGCTGTATCCGGGTAATTAGCGATATCTGAGATGACAAGTGGTTGATTTGCCATACAGAGATTTGTCAATTCTGGCGTCTTAAAGTCTGAGATTGGATAGGTGCCGGCGATACTCGCTAAGCCCGGCCGGTGCCAGTCTCGATCGACAATTGCCAGTCCCGATGCAGTATCGATTTCGTGCCAGATGCAGCGATCGACCTGTAGATATTCTCCCAGACTGCTCGTAGCTTCCCACAACATTTCTGCGGGGTTGGAGTGCTGCCGCAAGCGGAGTTCGAGGCCCGAGAGAAACTGTTCGTTGAGTTGGGCTGTTTTGCGATCGTGAATGTCGGTATTCGTGCCTATCCACTCGACAATCTGGTCGAGGCCGTCGCGAATTGGCACGGCGCGGGACAAATGCCAGCGTTCCATTTGGTCGGAGGCCCGCCGCAGGCGGAACTCAACTTGATAAAATTCTCCGGTAATTTGACACTCTTGCCAGCGGGCAAAACATTCTGCCAAATCCGACGGCGGCACCAAAGACTCCCAATTGTTTTGAGTGGCTTCCTCGTAGGACATTCCCAGATATTCCGACCATTTTTGATTGGCAAAGCGAAGTTTTCCGGCGGTGTCTACATTCCAAATCAGGTGGGGCAGCGATTCAGCCAGGAAGCGGAAGCGGCGATCGCTTTCTGCTAAGCTTTCTTCGGCTTGTTTGCGATCGTCAATATCAATGCCGATTCCGACCCATTGCAGCACTTTTCCCCGGCTGTCTTTGACGGGGACAAGTCGCGCCAAATGCCAGCGGTAGCTGCCGTCAAACCTGCGTACCCGACATTCAAATTCGTAGGATTCCCCTGCTTGAATCGCCTGAGTGCGGGTGGCGACAACTGCGGGCAAATCCTCATGATGAAATAATTCCAGCACAGGCACTGTCAGAGGCAATTCTGGAATCATGCCCGTGTAGTTTTGCCAGTGCTGGTTGCAAAAATCTAACCTGCCGTCGGCGGTGTTGATCCACATTAACTGCGGCACGGCATCGGCTAGAGTGCGGTAGCGATTTTCGCTTTGCCGCAGTGCTTCTTCTATTTGCCGGCGCTCGGTTTTGTCCTGCATGATTTTCAGGAAACCTTGCACCTCGCCTCCTGCGTCCCGCAGGGGCATCACCAGCCCGCTGCCCCAAAAACGGCTGCCGTCTTTGCACAGGTGCCAGCGCTCGTTTTCTGCTTTTCCTTCAGTCAGCGCTAGGTGCATTTCTAATTCCGGCTTTCTGGCTGCTGAGTCTTCTGGGGTGAAGATGATTCGTCCGTGCCGGCCGACGATTTCTGCTTCGGAATAGCCCAGCAATCTCTCTGCGCCTGCGTTCCAACTGGTAAGGTGTCCGCCGGTGTCGAGGGTGATGATGACGTAGTCTTTGGCGCTGTCGAGTATCAACTGCAGGCGGGTTTCGCGATCGCGCAGGGCTGTTTCTGCTTGTTTGCGCTTGGTAATGTCGGTTGTGAAGCCGACTACTTTGGTCACTTCGCCTTGCTGGTTGCGAATCGCGGTGCCGCGCTGCCAAACATCGATCCAGCGGCCGTCTTCGTGCCGGACTCGGTACTCGCTTTCGTAGCGTTCGAGAGTCAATATTGCTTCCGTCTCGGCCTGGATGCGGGCAAAATCGAGGGGATGGATGCGTTCTCTCCACCACTCTCGTGTTGCCGCTGCGTCCTCTGGCCGGACACCGATGAGGGAGTACAGTCCTTCGGAACGGTAAACGCTGTTGGATGCTATATCCCACTCAAACACCATGCCGTCGATCGCCCTTGTCGCTAGTTGAAAGCGGTTGTGGCTTTCTTGCAAATCGAGTTCGGCTTTTTTGCGATCGGTAACATCCAATACTACTCCGACAAACCGCACTGCGGAGCCTGCTGCGTTGTAAAAATAGCGCCCGGACACGCTCAACCAGCGGATTTCTTTGGTGTCGGCGCGGATGATGCGGTATTCAATCGAGTATAGCGCGCGGGTTTTCCGAGCTGTTTTGACTGCTTGCATGACTTGCTTTAAGTCGTCTGGATGCACGCAGTTTTTCCACATTCCGAGCGTTGTTTCGCCGCTCAATGTCGGTTCTCCGCCGAAAATCCTGAAATGGTTGGCCGACCAAATTACTCGATTTGCTACCAAGTCTTGATCCCAGGTTGCCATGCCGGAGCCTTCGATGGCGACGCTCAAACGTTCTTCGCTTTGTTGGAAGGCTGTTTCTGTTTGTTTGCGATCGTTGATATCTGTCAGGGAACCCACGGCCCGCACGGGATTGCCCGACTCGTCCCAAACTGCTCGCCCTCTGACTAAAATCCATTTGTAGCGCCCGTCGGGACAGAGGATGCGGTATTCTCCGCAGTAATGGGAGGTTTTGGAGTGCAAATGTTCCTGCCACTTGCTTTGAATTCTCTCCAAGTCGTCGGGATGAATGTAGCTCACGTATTGGGCTAGATCCTTGACTTCTTCGGGCCGGCGTTCCAAAATCTGTAAACAGCGATCGCTCGCTACATGACAATTTGTTTGTAAATCCTGTTCCCAAATGCCGTCGTTGTTGCTCTGCAATGCAAGCTGCCAGCGTTCTTCGCTTTCTCGCCAAGCTTCTTTGGTGCGATCGGCGCGATCGACTTTTAGGGCGGCAACGGCAAAGTCTGATAGCATCAGCCCGATCCGCAGGTCTTCGGTATCGAACTGGCCGCCATCGTGGGAGACAATCCAGATTGCTCCCAGCGGTTGATTTTCTACTAGCAGCGGCAGGACTAAGGCTTCGGCGATCGGCAGCGGGCGCGGCAGCAAGTCCTGCAAGTATTGTTCTGGATGCAGGTAAAGCTGGGGAGTTTGGAAGTCTAGATTGGCTCCGACTTCATTGAGCGTCCGAGGTTTGTTTGGTTGTTCTGCGGCTTCCCACGCGCCCGCTAAAGATTCCCAATAAAAAGTTTGTTCTGATGTGGCATTTTCTGCTAGCAAGCAGACTCCGGCACTATCTGCGCGACACAAATCGCGCGCGATCGCCGCGAGTGTTTGGAGCATGGTGCGGGGGGAGGTTGCCAGTTGTTGGGCAAGGGTTTGCAGCGCCCGATTTTCTGCGTGCAAATCGGGCGATCGAGGGGTGCGGCGCGACAGAAGCTTTGCGATCGAAATGTCGGTTAAATTAGTTTGTGGGGTTTGCCAAGTTTCCATCTATCTAGTCGTTTTGATGTCTTTCTGTTCCTGCGGGCGGTCGGATATCAGAGCGCACTTAAATTATCTGCTACATTTTATTATCTACCGACAGACATAATCTGTTATCTGTCTTGGGAACTATGTTTAATTTTTCAGGCTAGTTTATAGCCTTGGTTGCCTCTGCTCTTGTTGCGGCCTTATGCACAATTTTATTCCCGAATCGCGCTTTTTCCCCTATCTGACTCGATCGCGTAATTCAGTCAGTCCCGGACAAGGAAAATACAGTGATATAGCGGTTCTGTGTAACATGAGGTAAGCACGAGCGATCGGTAATCGGTAATTAAGAGAGAGGGTTAGCTACCAGCTAGGAGATTTAAACTTTTGGGCTTCGCTTCGCCTGCGCGGCCCTGCGCGGGCCAATTCCCAATTCCCAATTCCCAATTCCCAATTCCCAATTCCCAATTCCCAATTCCCAATTCCCAATTCCCAATTC
>NZ_JAUBPN010000025.1:0-80139 GCF_036700745.1 Microcoleus sp. S36a_B3
TTGCACTAAACTCTCGATCGCGCGATCGTATAACCGCGCCGTGTAACCTTTCTGCACTTATCCAGCAAGCCCTAATTGGTTAAATTTTTGAAGGGGTTAAAACATTAACGCTGGATTATTAACCATCAACTTTTCTAGTCCAAACGCAATCAATTATTTTTGCGCGATCGTGTAATGTCGATCGATAGATTGCTCGGATCGACTCCCCAAATTGATGGGAATCAAAAAATAAACAGTGAAATTTTCCCGATCGACCTTGAGTCTGTGCAGATACTTTCTGCATAGGCCCGGTTTCTACATTCTGCTCAAAGAGTGACGCCCCATCACCCCCAACTCCTTTCCATCTGAGGGAACAGAGTAAGAGACGGAGGTCGCCTACTGCGACTGTGCTACTCAACACCAGGGTTAGGTTCTAAACCCCAATGGTGTTTGAGAAAATGACGGTACATAGTTTCCCGCAACATCATTTGCTCGTAAAGCTTGACCAAAAACTCCTGAGCTTGTTCGCGACTCATGTCACTTACCTGTGTTTTGAAGGAACACAGGCTAAATTGTTGTTCCAAAGACAATTCTGCTGGCTGGCTCATGGTGAAAGACTCCTCTGTAAGTAAAGGTGACTTGAAAGTAAAAACCTGGATCGACCCAATTTGTAACTTTTTCAGCGATCGACCGTTGGTTTCAGGATGCCCTCCGGGCTCATCTCATTTTAGTATATATTACAAAAGGTAACAATTGTTTGACAAAATTACCCTCTATCCCAAGAAATAACTTAGCAATAGAGAACGCGAAATGCCTGCAAAAGTTCCTTCTGCAGGCATATATAGCCTTTCTGTGCTCTGGTATGAGGTACTATCCGGGATAGGGCATAGGGCATAGGGCATAGGGCATAGGGCATAGGGCATAGGGCTATCCTCACTTTTGTGAGAACCGCTATATAACTCTATCTACTTACAAAGAGAAAAAAGGCTCAGTACGAACCAAAATAATTGAAGCGCTTTATACCAAATCGGGCGAAGCTTCTGTCCGGGAGAGTTTGGGAGAGGGGGAGAGGGGGAGATTGGGAGAGGGGGAGATTGGGAGAGGGGGAGATTGGGAGAATTTCTATTTATAGCCTTTCTCAAAAAGGCGAGGAGTTGAGATTTTAGATTTTAGATACTTCGGCTTGCTTCGGCTACGCCAGCGGACAAGTCGCGAGCATACAAGTTTTAGACTTGAGATTGGGGAATTGGGAGATTGAGGAATTGAGGGATTGAGGGATTGAGGGATCAATACCTCATCGAGAGTGAGAACTGCTATATCTCTTTTTTCTTCTTCGTTCTTTTTGCCCGATCGCGAAGCCGTTATAGCCCTCTTCCTTCTTCTTTCTTCCTCTTCCTGATGACCAATGACTAATGACTAGCCTTCGACTTCGCGAGCAGCTAAAATGACCAATGACTAATGACCAATGACTAATGACCAATGACTAATGACTAATGACTAATGACCAATGACCAATAAGACTAAATGACTAATTCGAGGGCCCGACATTCTGCGGTGGAGTGGCGACTCCAGGCCTGGAATTGGGAGCAGTGGGTGCAGGCGAAACAGGAGGAATGCCCAGATTTGCGCCAGAGTCGCTAGGCTGCTGTGGAGCTGGCAGAGGGGATTGAAACTGATTGGGATTGAACTGCTGCTGCCCCGGAGCTGGCAGAGGGGATTGAAACTGATTGGGATTGAACTGCTGCTGCCCCGGAGCCACAGGAGACGGCAGCGGTTGACCGATATTGCCCGAAGGTGCCGCAGGAATGCCAGAATTGGGAAACGACGGATTTGGCTGCGGGGAAGCAGCCGAACTAGGAAGAGTTGCCAGGGCAACTCGATCGCCCCCTACCTCTCGCAATTTGTCTAAAACCTCTACGACTTTGGCATATCTAGCATTTTGAGGGGCGTACAAAACCGTCAATCCCGTAGGATTTGTGGTGTGGAAACTCTTTAAAACTCGATCGAGCTGTTGGTAATTAACAGGCAATTGGTCTATATAAGTTTGCCCCAAATCGTCAATGCTGACAATCAGCATCTCTCGCATCTGCGTTTGTCCCGTCTTCGCCTTCGGCAAATCGACATTAATCGCTTGCTGGCGAGTCAGTTGCAAAGCCGCCAGCAGAAAAAACGTCAGAATGCAAAATATCACATCAATTAAAGGCACCAGTTCAATCCGAGCCTCTTCAGCAGGAGTATCTAAGTTAATCTTCATTAGTTCTCCATCGTTCTAATTATTAGAAGTAGAATCAACATCCGGATCGGAACCTTTTAATTTAGGCTCCCGGTTCCGTTCTCCCGATTCTTGAGAATTGAGAGAACGCCTGTTCAAACCATCCGAACCAAAAGAAGAATTACTGTATTCCCCACCGGGCGATCGACCTTTAGCATTAGCCACCGGCCAGTATTGCCTGTAAAGCAATTCCAGTTCATTTCCGGCTCGGCGAAATATTTTTGCCTGGTTGAACAAAAAAGCTTGAAATATCCGATAAAACACCAAGGTAAAAATTGCTACTACCATCCCAGAAGCAGTAGTGATCAGCGCCTCGCCAATCCCCAAAGTGACACCACTCGTGGCCGCCGTACCGATGTCGCCCAGACGGATGGAACTGAGCGAGTTAATCAAGCCCAAAACTGTTCCGAGCAAGCCCAGCAAAGGAGCTATAGCGATCGTAGCTTCTAAAATTTTGTCGCCGCGGCGCATCGAAGCCAACTCTTCATCCGCCGCGGCTTCGAGTGCGAGTCGAAATAAGTCGGGTTCAGGATTGTACAGGCGCAGGGGTGCAGATAGAAAGCGCCCGATCGGCTGTCGGTTAGCTTGTCTGGCCATCTCGTTAGCCGCCCCCCAATCGCTGCGGGCCGCTTCAAGAATGCGGTTAACTATCTGCTTTTCTTTGCTCAGGAGGCTCGCCCAGAACCACAAACGTTCGATAATTGTACTCAAAGATAAAATCGATAACACCAACAGGGGCCACATGGCGGGGCCGCCTTTTTGAAAAAGTTCTTGAATAGTCACAATCTTGTTGCTCCTGCAGTACCCGCTAATTTTTGCTTCTGTTCTAATTTTTTTAACAAATTCTCGGCCATTTAATTTTAGCTATTAATGTACTCAGGGACTTACCCTCTCGCGATTAAAGAAACCGAGTCTTGCTAGCGAGGTGTTGGGCCACAAAGAATTATCTTATCTCGTGTCCGGTCGATTGACCCATCTCGCAATTGGTTCGTAGTGCGGACTTTAGTCAGCTCCAAGTTGCGGATTAAAGTCCGCACTACGGACGATGTTGGTTGATGTTGGTTATGGTAGTCGATCGCCCGCGATCTTGCTCTATCAAATCGGGTTGCTGGGTAAGTCTTGGTACTATTTGGGGCTTTTTTAGCAGGCGATGAGAGAGCCGCTACCTCCTCAGAATTCCTCTAAATCTTCTTGACACATCTCTTGCAGCGACTGGTGTTGCAGGCGGCGCGAAGAGCGGCGATATCTTTTAGTTAGCAGTTTCGGTTCGTACTGCTGCGTACCATCCGACTTGGTTTGCTGCTTCAAACTCGATTCGGCGCTGCTGGAGTTTTGCAAAGCTTGTTGGCGGACGATCGCCTCTTCCAGAAAACTCAAGTAATACTGGTAGCGTTCCCAAGATCCCCGCACCACACAGTTAGGCTCGTCTCGGTGCGAACAGTCGCTAAACTGACAGCTACCCACAGCCAGCCTCTGACGCGCTTCTGGGAAATATTCAGCTAACTCCGACGGATCGCATTCTAGAGCCGGCTGATTAAAGCCCGGAGTATCCGCCAACAGTCCGCCACCAGGGAGTTCAAATAGTTCGACGTGGCGAGTCGTGTGGCGTCCGCGGCCGAGTTTGCCAGAAACAGCGTTCACTCGCAGGTTAAGCGCCGGAATTAGTTGGTTGATCAAGCTGGACTTGCCCACTCCAGAAGGGCCGCAAATTATCGTTATTTTGTCTGAGGTGCGGCTCTCAAGCAAATTCGGCAACGGATTTTGTACGGAACTTAACGCATTTAACGGATCAATAGAATTTACCTGTAGGGAGTTATCCTCAAAAGGCAACCTACAACTATCTATATTGTCCGATAAAGGCTGAAAAACTATTTGTTTGACATAAATTGTATTTTGTAAATTAGCCACAGCTTCCTGGACTCCTAATCCGCTGCGAACACTAATAAACATGGGTTCGTAGCCCCAGCTGGAAAGCCGATCGCGCCACTGTTCCAACTCTTGGGGCGAAATTAAATCGCATTTGTTCAAACACAAATTCACCTCTAAACCTGTAGATTCTGCCTTGACTAAAAACCGAGTTAATGATGCGGGGTCTAAATTCGGTTCGGCGAGGGCAAAAACTAGGAGAATGCGATCGGCATTAGCTACAGGCGGGCGGTTGAGTTCTGTTTGGCGCGGGAAGACTTCAGAAATTGCACCCCGGCGGTCAGTCCAGTCGGGTTCGTCTACCACCACGCGATCGCCCACCATCACCTGTTGATTAATTTTTTTCAGTCGAGTGCGGCGAGTACACAGCAGAATTGGAGCATCCGCCAGGGCTATATTTTCGTGAATCCCAGCGGCTGGATCTAACCTGACTCGGTAAAAGTTAGCCTGAACAGCCACTACAGTACCGACGATCGAGGAGGAATTCAGAATCATCCTGCTTCCTGGTTTTCTGGGCGTTGCACCTTCATCGCAAAAAAGCCCGCATCTGGCTCATCCGCGACAAACTGCGTTTCTAGAATTTGGTAGCCTTCCATTTTCAGACTGTCGGGCACTTGTTCGATCGGCTCCCCAGCATCCAGCCACACCTCCAAAACAGCACCCGGAGCCATTTGCTCCAAGCGCAGTTTAGTGCGGACAAAGTTCAAAGGACACGGAGTCCCCCGCAGATCGATTTTGGCATCTGGGGATTTGGGATTTTCAATTTTCGAGGTTGAATTCATCATGTGTTTTCTATTTTCAAATTTCCCATCTCAAATCCTGAAACCCTTAGTTTTTCGTGAAGCAATTGTCTGCCATTATTCTTCTCGGAGAAAATGAGATTAATTGGACACAAATTTTTGAGAGAGAATTAAACCAATTGTCGGCGAATTATTCTTCTTGGGCAAATTGTGTCCAATTGGATACAATTTTTTGAGAGAGAATTTTAAAAATTGCCACGGAATCATCAAAAAAGAAAATTTGACACCCATTGGGTGTCAAATATTTGCTTATTTCTGAAACAAATTGCCTAGAAATCCTTCCAAGCCACCTTTACCAGTACGATCGCCCTTCAGCTTAGCAAGCTGCATCAACAACTCGCGCTCCTCAGCCGTCACCTTAGTCGGAATATCAATAGACACCGCAATCAAATGGTCGCCGCGACTGACAGGATTTCCCAACTTCGGCACCCCTTTTTTCTCCAGAGTCAGAACAGTACCAGGCTGAGTTCCCGTAGGAATCAACAATTCCGTCGGCCCATCTACAGTTTCCACTTCCAAGCGACAGCCTAAAATTGCTTGCAAGTAACTAATTTTCACTTCCGAATTAACATTAATGCCTTCCCGCTTAAATAGCGGGTCTTCATTCACCGCCAAGAACACGTAAAGATCCCCCGGCGGCCCGCCCAGTTTTCCCGCATCCCCTTCATTGGAGACACGCAAGCGAGTACCGTTGTCAACCCCAGGGGGAATAGTGATTTTCAGCTTTTTCATCACTTCTTTCTGGCCCCGACCGCCACAAGTTTCGCACTTGTCTTCAATCACTTGCCCGGTGCCGTTGCAACTGGGGCAAACTGAAACTTGAGTAAAGCTACCGAAAGGAGTGCGAGTAGCGCGGCGGACTTGCCCGCTACCGCTACAAGTCGAACAGGTTTGAGGTCTGGTTCCCGGTTTTGCACCAGTCCCGGTGCAAGTTTCGCAGGTTTCTAGGTGTTTGATGCGGAGTTCTTTGTCCCCACCAAACACTGCTTCGCGGAAATCCAGCCGCAAATCCAGTCGCAAATCGTCGCCGCGCACCGGGCCGCTGCGTCTGCGACCTTGTTGTTGGCCGCCCGCACCCGTGGAAAACCCCTGGAAGAAGCTTTCAAAGATGTCAGCAAAGCTGTCGCCGAAGTCTTGGAACCCAGGTGCGCCTGCACCGGTCACGCCTGCTTCGCCGAAACGGTCGAAACGGGCGCGGGTTTCCGGTTCCGAGAGTACCTCGTAAGCGCGGTTAATTTCTTTGAACCGCTCTTCGGCGCCAGATTCTTTGTTGACATCTGGATGGAACTTGCGAGCTAGGCGGCGGTAAGCACGCTTAATTTCTTCTTTGTCTGCGCTGCGAGAAACGCCTAATATTTCATAGTAATCACCGGCCATAAAGCTGCTTGCCTGGAGGTAAATAACAAAAAGTGTACGAAAAAAAAACGGGCAACCTTTCCTGAAATTACCAATTAAAAGTTAAAAATCAAGAATTAACAATGAGAATTTTTAACTTTTAATTTTTAGCTTTTCATCTCTAAAGGAAAGGATTCATCTCATCAACTTCAGGTTCTGGAACCTGTGTTGTTGGTTCTGACTTTGGTTCCGGCTGTCGTTCCGGTTGTCGCTTTGACTTTGGTTCCGGCTGTCGTTCCGGTTGTCGCTTTGACTTTGGTTCCGGCTGTCGTTCCGGTTGTCGTTCCGGTTTGGGTTCCGGTGGCGGTGGAGCTTCCGGCGGAGCTTGGAGCGCCACCAGCAGATCCGGGGTCAGCGAAATGCTGTCGTCGGTAGCTGCAACCTCTATTGGTTGTGAAATCGTCTCGCTTTCAACCTTTACTCCTGACGGGGCTGCGCTGCGAGCTTGCTCGTAGACTGCTGTCCCGAGCGAGTATAGCAGTTGCTTGAAAGCTTCGATTTGCTCGGCTAGTTGCTCGGTTGTGATGTCGGGGTTAGCCATCCCGGCCTTCAAAGTTGTTGCTGCTGTTTCGGCTGCGACTTTGAGGTCGTCGCCGAGCAATTGCGCGTTGGTTTTTAAAGTGACACCACAATTATAGACCAGCGTGTCAGCTTGATTTTTGAGTTCGGCGAGTTGAACGCGCTTGATGTCCTCCTCAGCGTAGAGTTCGGCTTCTTGGCGCATCCGCTCGACTTCGGTTTCGCTCAATCCTCCTGTATTGGAGATTTGGATGCTTTGTTCTTTTCCGGTTCCCTTGTCTTCTGCGGCCACTTTGAGAATGCCGTTGGCATCGATTTCAAAGGTAACTTCGATTTGAGGTACGCCACGGGGGGCTGCGGGAATGCCTTTGAGCAGGAATTTGCCTAGACTTTTATTGTCTTTAACCAATGCGCGTTCGCCTTGGAGTACGTGAATTTCTACCGAAGTTTGCCCGTCCGCCGCCGTGCTGTACATTTGCGATCGACTGGTGGGGATAGTTGTATTGCGCTCGATTACTTTGGTGAACACCCCGCCGAGGGTTTCGAGTCCCAGGGAGAGGGGTGTCACGTCTAGCAGCAGCAAATCTTTGACTTCGCCGCCCAACACTCCGGCTTGAATTGCCGCGCCTACAGCTACAGCTTCGTCGGGATTCACGGATCTATCAGGAGAAGCGCCACCAAAATACTTGCTAATTGCTTCTTGAACTGCCGGAATTCGGGTTGAGCCTCCGACTAAAATAATCCTGTCTATATCTTTGGGGGTCAGACTTGCGTCTTTGAGGGCTTGAGTCACCGGCTCGATCGTCGCTTGTACCAAATGACCCACCAGTTTTTCAAACTGAGATTTAGAAAGATCCATTTCTAAATGTTTCGGCCCTTTTTCATCAGAGGAGATGAAGGGTAAATTAATGGAGGTGGATTGCGAGAGAGAGAGTTCAATTTTCGCTTTTTCTGCAGCTTCTCTGAGGCGCTGTAAGGCCATTTTGTCTTTTGAGAGGTCGCTGCCTTCTTGAGTGCGGAAAGTTTCTACCAGCCACTGAACTATGCAGTCATCAAAGTCATCTCCGCCGAGATGGTTGTTACCTGCGGTGGCGTTGACTTCAAAAATTCCGTCTCCCAGTTGCAGGATCGAAACGTCGAAAGTACCGCCACCGAGGTCAAATACCAAGATTTTTTGTTCGATATTTTGCTTGTCGAGTCCGTAGGAAAGGGCGGCCGCCGTCGGTTCGTTGACGATCCGCAGGACTTCTAAACCCGCGATCGTACCGGCGTCTTTAGTAGCTTGCCGCTGAGCGTCTGTGAAGTAAGCTGGCACTGTAATCACGGCTTTGGTAACAGGTTGTCCCAAATAAGCTTCAGCATCTTGCTTCAGCTTTTGAAGTACCATTGCAGAGATTTCTTGGGGGGTGTGAACCTTGTTCCGAATTTGGACGTTAACGGTGTCGTCTTTGCCTTTGATGCAGGTATAGGGAGTGCGGGCTCTTTCTTCTTCCGTGTCGTCCCACCTGCGTCCGATAAATCGTTTGATGCTGTACACAGTATTTACAGCATTTGTTACAGCTTGCCGTTTGGCTAGTTGACCGACCAGGCGATCGCCCCCTTTACCAAATCCTACGATGCTCGGAGTTGTGCGGCCGCCCTCCGAATTGGCGATCACGACGGGTTTACCGCCCTCTAACACAGCTACGCAACTGTTAGTCGTGCCTAAGTCAATTCCAATAATTTTTACCATAGCGCCTCATAAAACTTTGTAGGATGTTTGCAAACGTCCAACTACAAGTTGGGGGATGAAAAACGACTCAGCTTGTTTTAACAAGCACCACCCGACCGGATTTGTAGGAAATAAACTTGATGTCCTAGGGCCAGATATAAAGACCGATCGATTTTATATTTTAGATTGAAGAATTGACTCCACAGATTCATGTGGGATCTCGCACAAAAGTCTAAAATTTGGGAATCGATGCTACACATACCTGTTCCCAGAAAAAATTCAAATATCGGCCTTGGTTCCAAATTTTTATGAGGTCAGTCATTCCCTATCACAAATCACCAATCGAAAATGGTATGAGTCGGGGGGAAGGTACCCGTTTTTGGACGGGTTCAAACATTTTTCCGAATTTGTTGAAAAAGCGCCAATCCGCTTTTAGTCCAGAGTTAAGAAGTTAGTGAGACTGCCACCTTCACGCCCCCGAATTCTCTTCGGGGGTTAGTGACTTCGAGGAATGCAGTAGGTTGTATCCCGATTAACTTTCCGAACTATCGGGATTTTCATCTGAGGCTACCACAGATATCCCAGGCGCTGCAACCTTTACTTTGGCGTGTCGCAAGACGCGATCGCCCAGAATGTAACCGCGTTCTAGTTCTTGGATAATTGTTCCTTCTTCGTGTTCGTCACTTGGCTCGCTCAGTAGAGCTTCGTGGAAGTTGGGGTCAAACTGTTCGCCTTCGGGGCGCATCGGAGAAACCCCGATTTGCTTGAGGCTATCTACCATATGCTTGTAAACGCTTTGGTAGCTTTTGTGAATGTTCATTTCACCGTCAGTTTGGGGCTTGATGTGCGATCGAGCGCGCTCGAAATTGTCGATTACCGGTAACATGGTTTTAATCGTGCCACATCTTGCCTGTAAATCTAACTCTTCTTTTTCCTTTTGGGTGCGCCTGCGGAAGTTTTCAAAATCTGCTGCTAGGCGGAGACTTTGATTTTTTAGCTCTTCTACTTGAGCGGATGCGGCTTGCACTTGAGTTTTCAAAGCCTCTTTTTCATCTCTCGCCTCGGCCAGTTCCCTCTTCCAAGACTCAGCCCCATCATTTACAGTCGGACTGTTGGTGGAACCGCCCGTGAGAGCATCCCCGGAGGCGTTTGGCTTCGAGTCAGCCTGAGCACTTTGATAAGCTCGAGCAAGTTCGAGTTCCCAATCGGCAGATTCGTTCGA
Source organism: Microcoleus sp. S36a_B3 (assembly GCF_036700745.1). Taxonomy (NCBI): domain Bacteria; kingdom Bacillati; phylum Cyanobacteriota; class Cyanophyceae; order Oscillatoriales; family Microcoleaceae; genus Microcoleus; species Microcoleus sp. S36a_B3. The sequence goes on from NZ_JAUBPN010000025.1 coordinate 9,825, forward strand.
GTTTGCTGGTGCTGGCGGAGTTTCGCTTGCCATTGGCGAACCCTCTGGGGTTTCCCCAGTTGAGCCAGGATCTAGATCTTGCTGTTTTTCCTCTTCAATCATAATAGCTGCGCGACAGAACCCTATCAATTCTAGCAGATACACTTAACCCGGTAAATCGAGAGAACTAGAATTTACTCTGTATGTGCCCTCTAATTTATAGGATATTTCGCGCCTTTGTCGAAACATCCGTCCAAGCTTTCAATAAAATCTTGAAAGTGTTGTTTATATCTCTACCGATCGCAGGAGCCAGTAACAAACCTTTTGTTAGAGCCTTGTTTGGGATTAATGCGATCGCATTTAAATCTTTTTTTAGAGTATCAGTGTCAGTCTAAATTTATACTATTCCTGGCAATTTCACCTCGCTAGCAGACCGAGTTTAGCCTGTCTCAGCGCCCTTCAAACTATTGATTGTGCAATGTGTCTCTCTGCTGCGATGAAAGTTGGCACAGCGCGAACTTGTATGTTTTAATAAGATTAGAAAATTTCTTAATAATAGCTTTTGCTATTACAGTTTATCGCTTTTTTGGGGAAAATATAGATTCAAAATTTGCTTAAAAATACAGTTAAATTAAGTCACTTAATCTAATTATTCTAGGCAAAATTTGAAGTAAGTTATTGGGTTGAAAAACAAAAAATATTTCTCCATTGGTAAAAAGCCTTCTTAAAAAAGTGCTATTCCCGCGATTGGATTATAATATCTGGTTTGCTGGTTATAATTCGAGTCTAATTATAAAATAAGAGTTGTAAAATATTAATGCTACGCCATCAATACTTGCAATTTGAGGTTGTCTAGAGAGTTTTGACAATATAATTAACCACTATTTTTATATAAAATAGTAGTTAATTCTCTTTAACGAATCAAATACATTGTTAGTCTTGATAAGATGATAAAAATTCAACAGGTTAGGATGAATTAATATAATAAAAGTTTTTTTTCAAAAGTTATGTTTTGCTATTGAGCGATTTCTGGGAATCCGTTACCTATCATAAAAATGCTGTAACTGCTGGTTCAAACTGTTTTGTGTTGCTGATATTTAAGCTTTTAAAATTTGAAATATTTGGAAATGAAAATCATAAAAATTATATCTTGATATCTAGATTAGCAATCTGTAAATACGAAGAATATCTAATTAGGTGATTGCCAGGATTTATGAATCATCAAGTTTGAGTGACAAAGGTGGGATATCAAGGTATAGCGTTTCTCTAAAAAGTGACGTACAGGTTAAGATTTTGGATACTTCGGTTTGCTTCGACTAGGCTGGCTCACAAATCACGAGCGTACCAGTTTTAGATTTGAGATACTTCGACTTGCTTCGGCTTCGCTGGCTCACAAATCGCTGGCTCACACATCGCGAGCGTACAAGTTTGAGATTTGAGATTTGAGATTGAGGGAGCGAAACCTCATCGAAAGTGAGAACTGCTATATAATTAAAGTAATATTTGGCGACCCAAAACTAGAGCTGCTCAAAGTAGGCGCGATCGGACTCCGATCGGGCGATCGCAGATAATTAATCAAAATATATCTCAAAAGATCGATCGACCCCTTAGTCAAAGCTATCATCATTAACAAGCACATAGCCGAGCTTGAACCTAGTACAGACGCACCGCGCCTGCGAGGGCCCGGTCATTTGACCAAACAATTTGCGAATATAAAACGATCGCACAAAAGCGACACACCCCAGGGCAAATCCCCAAGTGATGTGTCACGAGGCTATAACCAGAGTATCTCGCGGGTTCATCCGGTAACTAAACAAAGTCGGCACTCCACGAACAATATCTGATGGCAAGCATCGGCAACCCCCTCCAAACTCTCGTCAATTTGTAGACCAAAGTTAGAGCGGACTACGAGCTTACACTTGACATATACGGATTGAGCCATCAAATCACAATAGCTCATCCACAAGCAAAGCATACGAGGGTTAAAAGCCCGCGTTGGTTTTCCTCTCAGCACTCTTTGTGACTGAGTTTCCCACCTATTGAGTGTTTTTCTATGACTAACGCATCCCAGGGGCTTCGCTCCACATCGATAGTTGCTCTGAGCCCTTTTACTCCGGCTCTCAACAAGATGATTCAGTCGGGTTACGTCAACATCGACCAACTGAAGCAAGCTCAAATTGATAGCCGGAACTCGGGCAAACGGTTGACGGAGGTATTAGAAGCACTTACCGGGCAGCCATTGCCACCAGAATTGCTGCGGCTTTATAAAAAGCAGCAGATGTTTGAAAGGAAGATAGTCTACGGTGTTGAGGCATTTGACCCGGAGATGAGCGCCCTGTCTAACGAGCAACTCGGAGTTATGCTTGAGGGCTTGAAGATTTCGATCGATATTTGTCACCAAGGCCGATTTTTACCCGTAGCCAAAACGGAAACTGAGCCTCCGGCGGTTGTAGTGGCAATGGTCGATCCCGACAACCTCAACGCTCAAGAAGATTTGCGGCGGATTTTGAAGCCTCACGGCTTGAGTTTTCAGCGCTTGGTGATTACCCCAGACGACTATCAGGATATAACTTCCGCCTATCAAGACGACCAAGTTAAAGTAGCAGCCAAAATAGCAGAAGCCGAAAAGCAGAGAAAGCTCGAATTAGGGGAGGGAGATTTTGGCGAACTCTCGCTCGAAGAGGAGAGTGCGGATCAAGAAGACCTAGCTAACACCTTAGACGATGCTGAAGCAGCTCCGGTAATTAAAGCCGTGAATATCATTTTGGCTAAAGCTTTGTCGGAAAAGGTGTCTGACATCCACGTAGAACCTCAAGAAGAGTTCATGCGGATACGGATGCGGAAAGACGGGGTGCTGCAAGAGTATTTCCGGTTTCCCAAGCAGGTAGTCCAAGCGATTACGGCTCGTTTCAAGATTATTGCCAACCTAGACATTGCCGAACGCCGACAAGCTCAAGACGGCCGCATCCGCCGGGTGTTCGAGGGACGGACGGTGGATTTCCGGGTGAACAGCTTGCCTTCGCGGTACGGCGAAAAAATTGTGCTGCGGATTTTGGACAGTTCCAGCACTCAGTTGGGTTTGGGTTTGTTAATCTCCGACGAGGAAACTTTGGCTTTAGTCCGAGAGTCTGCTAGCCGTCCGTTCGGGCTAATTTTGGTGACGGGGCCGACGGGTTCGGGCAAGTCAACTACTCTGTACTCGATTCTGGCGGAACGGAACGATCCGGGGGTTAATATCAGTACGGCGGAAGACCCGATCGAATATGCTTTGCCCGGAATTACCCAATGTCAAGTAATTCGGGAAAAAGACTTGACTTTTTCCAACATTCTGCGGGCATTTTTGCGGCAAGACCCTGACGTGATGCTGGTCGGGGAAACGCGGGACAGGGAAACAGCAAAAACTGCTCTGGAAGCTGCTTTGACGGGACACTTGGTGCTGACGACGCTGCACACCAACGACGCAGCCGGGGCAGTCGCGCGCTTGGCCGAAATGGGCGTAGAACCGTTCATGGTTTCGGCCGCTCTGTTGGGCGTGTTGGCTCAGCGTCTGATGCGGCGCGTTTGCGACAAATGCTGCATTCCTTACCAGCCTACTGCCGCAGAACTCGGTAAGTACGGTCTGTCGGCTTCTCAAGAAATTGATCTGACTGTTTACAAAGCCAACACTGTACCCGTCGAAGAAAGGAAGGAACTGGCAGAACGCGAGCAACTTTGTCGCAAGTGTGGCGGCCTAGGTTACAAAGGACGGGTAGGGGTTTACGAGTACCTGAAAAATACTGAGCGGCTTCAAACTCTGATCACTCAAGGAGCTCCCACAGAGCAAATTAAGGAAGCAGCAGTAGAAGAAGGGATGAAAACGTTGTTGGCTTACAGCTTGCAGTTGGTGCGAGAAGGCGCGACTACCTTTGAAGAAGTCGAGCGGGTGACGTTTACTGACTCGGGTTTGGAGGCGGAAATGAAAGCTAAGCGCAAGCAGGGACTTACCTGCAAAACTTGTCGGGCAGAATTGAAGCCGGAGATGCTGGATTGTCCGTACTGCTTGACACCGCGCTTTTTGGATTGATTCAATAGTCAGTAGTCAATAGTCAGTAGTCATTAGTCATTAGTCAGTAGTCAGTAGTCATTAGTTAGTAGTCATTAGTTATTGGTAGTAACGGCCAACTGTCAACTGTCAACTGCCCACTGCCCACTGCCAACTGCCCACTGCCAACTGCTCACTGTCAACTGTTAACTGAGTTAAATTAGTCAATAACTATCAACTCGATCTAGGAGAGGTATCTATGGGTCTGATGATTGAAGACGTACTGGAGTCCCTGGTAGAACAAGGGGGTTCGGACATACACATCCAAGCGGGTGCGCCGATCTTCTTCCGAGTCAGCGGTAAACTAACTCCTCAAACGCAATACGGCGACATTCTGTCTGCTGAGGAAGTGCAAATCCTGATTTTCCAAATGCTCAACAATATGCAGCGCAAGCAGTTGGAAATGGAGTGGGAGCTCGACTGTGCTTACGGCGTGAGAGGATTGGCTCGGTTCCGGGTCAATGTCTACCGGGAGCGGGGTGCTTGGGCTGCTTGTATGCGGGCTCTGGCTTCCAAGATTCCTAACGCAGATGCTTTAGGCGTGCCCCAGATTTTGCGGGACATGACGGAAAGACCGAGGGGTATGTTGTTGGTGACGGGACAAACCGGTTCCGGGAAAACTACTACGATGGCTGCTTTGTTGGATCTGATCAACCGGACGCGGGCAGAGCATATTCTCACAGTTGAAGATCCGATCGAATACGTGTTTCCGAATATCAAGAGTTTGTTTCACCAGCGTCAAAAGGGCGAAGATACTAAGAGCTTTTCTAATGCGCTGAGAGCAGCCCTGCGGGAAGATCCTGATGTAATTCTGGTGGGGGAAATGCGGGACTTGGAAACGATCGGTCTGGCAATTTCGGCGGCAGAAACTGGTCACATGGTGATGGGAACGCTGCACACTAACTCTGCCGGTGCAACGGTCGATCGGATTTTGGACGTGTTTCCACCGATTCAACAGCCCCAGGTTCGCGCCCAGGTGTCTAACTCTTTAGTCGGAATTGCTAGCCAAAATTTGGTAGTGAAAATTGGGGGCGGCCGTTGCTGCGCTATGGAAATCATGGTGAATACTCCAGCTATGTCTAACTTGATCCGGGAGGGTAAAACTCCCATGATTTACTCCCAAATCCAAATGGGAGCGAAGTTGGGTATGAGGACGATGGAAATGGCCCTGGCTGAACTTTACAAAACCGGGAAAATCACTTGGGAATCGGCAATGGGCAAGGCTTCTAAGGCTGACGAACTCCAACGCTTGATTGGCCCGGCACCTGTTGGTGGCACCAAGGTAGGAGCTCATTAATTCCGTCAGCAGTCAGTTGTCATTAGTCATTAGTCAGTTTGCTGTTGGCGGTTGTTATTAATTATGGGTAACAACTAACAACTAACAACTAACAACTAACACCTGACAACTGACAACTAATTTTTAATAAATTTTCAGAGGTGAGCTGTGGCTACCAACGTTGTCCGAGAAAAACCGAAAGGTAGTTTTGATTTCAGTGCGATTCAGGAGCAAATCGAGTATAACCTTACCAGTCTTACTGTTAAGGATATGGCTATTTTTGCTCGTCAGTTTGCGGCTATGTTTAATGCCGGAGTGGCGATCGTGAGATGCCTTTCCGTGCTGCACGAGCAGTGTTCTAATGCGAAGTTGAAGCGGGCGCTCAGGAGCATGAATGCTGACGTGCAGGAGGGGATAAACTTGGCAGAGGCGATGGCGAAGTTTCCTGATGTTTTTGACCAACTGTTTATCAGTATGGTGGCGGCCGGAGAGGTCGGCGGTGTGCTGGATGAAACCCTAGACCGTCTGGCGCTGATGATGGAAAAAAATCACAAAACGGAGGCTGAAATTAATTCGGCGATGTCTTATCCGAAGACTGTGTTCTCCATCGCGATCGTGATTTTTTTCGCAATGACTATATTCTTGCTACCAACTTTCGCTAAAATCTTTAAGGATATTGGTGCAGATTTGCCGGGTTTTACGCTATTTATGTTGGCAATTAGTGCATTTTGTACGGCTTGGCCTCCGATCCAACAGATAACAGTTATTGGGGTGATTATAGCGCTAAAATTTGCCTTCGATATGTACTACAAAACTCCAATGGGCCACCTGCAAATCGATCGGATTGCGATGAAGTTACCTATTTTTGGAGATTTGATCGAAAAATCTGCTGTGGCTCGGTTTTGCGTGATATTTGGGTCGCTGACGCGATCGGGCGTGCCGATTCTCAATTCGCTGGAAATTGTGCGAGATGTGGCGGGAAACCAGGCGATATCTAATGCGATCGAATATGCGAGACAGGAAATTCAAAGCGGCGGCATGATCAGTATTGCTTTGCAAGAACAGCAAGTTTTCCCGTCTTTGGCTATTCAAATGATGGCAATTGGTGAGGAAACTGGGGAACTTGACAAGATGCTGATGAAAGTTGGCGCTTTCTACGAAACGGAAGTTGAAGAAGCAGTAAAAGGACTTACCAGTATGCTAGAACCTCTGATGATTGTTGTCGTCGGTGGTATCGTAGGTTCGATTTTGCTGTCGATGTATCTGCCGATGTTCGCAGTGTTTCAGAAGCTGTAAAAAATAGTCAGCAGTTAGTTGGCGGTTGTCAGTTGACTGTTAACTGTTAACTGTTAACTGTTAACTGTTGACTAATTACTTATTACTTAATTTAAAATGTCTGTTAAACAATCACATTACGAGGTCTTACTAGCAGAGTACAGCGAATCTTCTGCCGCGATCGCCCTGCTGAAAAAATATCGGGTTTACATGGAAATGATTCCGAGTATCCGCCGGGCCAACGAAAGTTTAATAAGCATTCCTTTGCCCATTGCGCGCTTGCGGGACGGGGTTTCCTATGCGGGAAGCGGGGGGACTAGCATATCGCCCGGACAGGCGGTTTGTTTGCCGTGCGACTTGGTGATTTTGATGTGCGATCCCGAGTGGAAAGTGAAAATTGGAGTGGAAATTTTGATTTTCATTCATCGTCCAAGCGAGGATTTTTCTGCTTTGTTGGGTCGCTGGCGGCAGTCTCAGGTTTGGCTGGATAAAGGTTACGAATGGGTGATGCCGCACCGCTACAGACATATTTTCAGTGATGAAGCTGAGGCGGTTCATCCGCTATTTGTGTTGTTTGAGGAAACGCCCGATCGCATTCAACGCGGTTTGATGGCAGCCGGTTTGCCGTTTGTGGTTGAAAGTTTTGATTTGGCGGTTGATGAAGCAGAGGATGAAGAGTTTCTGGGTAGGGGAGAATTGGGGAGTCTGGGTGAAGAGAGTTATGAGTTGTAGGCTTGTGGTGCGATCGCCTATAGCAATCCTATTTCTTGAAGTAAACTAAATTTTTTTTCAACGAACCGCAGAGGGCCCTCTTGGCGCAGAGAAAGAGAAAAGAGAGAAATATTGATGTTTGCAAATCCCGAATCGGATTGTTATATGCCGATATTTAAAGATGGTTTGCGTGCCGAACGCACAGTTTATGCTCCACCGGGAGAGCGAATTGCCGACCCTGGAATAGCAGACCACTGCCTCAGCCTCCACATTGCGAATCCAGGTAATTTAGAACGGCGTTTAGAACGGCGGCTAGACGGCGGGAAGTTGATTGAGCGGCTAACATTGCCTGGTTTATTCACTTTTGTACCTGCTTTTCGAGAACCTGAGTGGTTTTGGGATTCTGCTGTTGAAATATTAGATATCTATTTGCCGGCTGCGGTGTTAGAACGGATTGCGATTGAAAGTTGCGTTAGCGGATCTTGCGGAAGAAATCGCGCCCCTCAAACAATCGAATTAATTGATCGCTTCGCCATTAGCGACCCGCTTCTAGAACAGCTTGCTCTTACCCTCAGCGCGGAAGTGGAGCGCAGCGGAGATTATTGCGATCGCCTTTATGTGGAATCTGTGCAAACTTTGCTAGCAGTGCATCTGCTGCGACATCACTGTACAGTAAAAATTACCAATTCTCCTAAATTAGGAAAACTATCTCCATCCAAATTGCAGCAGATTCTGGATTACATTCAAGATAATCTCGATCGCGATATAGGTTTGGCAGAACTGGCGATCGTTGTGCAGATGAGTTCTCATCACTTTGGAAAACTCTTTAAACAAAGTACAGGACTCTCTCCCCATCAATATGTATTGCAGTGCCGCATTGAGCGAGCAAAAAAAATGCTCTCTAATCCAAAATTCACCCTTGTTGATATTAGTCAATCTGTCGGTTTTTGCGATCAAAGCCACTTTACTAATGTTTTTCGCAGCTATACCAGTCTGACTCCGCGACAGTATCGCCATCAGTTGTGAGGCGAAGCCAGTATCGCCAGATTTTGCAATTTATCGGGAGAATTTACAAGATTTGCCTGGTGCAATTGACTTATGCTGCTTTTTAGGCAGAAACCTACAGGTTAAAGCGATGTTTGCAGTTCAAGTAAACCGATCGAATGCTTCACGCAGAAAGTTAATAAAAGCGGGTGCAGCCGGAGTCAGTGGCTTCTTGCTGAGCCTGATACCTAGAGCGAGCCGCGCCCAATAGGAAAATATGCAAAATACAGACATAGAATCAGCTCGCGGTTCCTACAAAAAGGAGCGCGTTACCTTTAACAGCAACGGTGCTGAATTGGTGGGAAATCTATATATTCCCACCAATCTTTCCAAACCAGCCCCAGCCCTGCCGATTCTAGGCCCAGTAGCGTTTGTCAAAGAACAATCGCCTGTCCAATATGCTACCCGCATGGCTTCATCGGGTTTTGTAACGCTGGCATTTGACCCGTCTTTTCACGGGGAAAGCGGCGGTGAACCCCGCCGCTATGAAAGTCCGCAAGCCAAAGTTTCTGATGTGAAATCCGCAGTTAGTTATTTGCTCAGCCGCCCAGAAGTAGATAAAAATAGAGTGTATTTGCTGGGTATATGCCAAGGTGTAAATTGGACTATTCAGGCAGCAGTAGAGGACACTAGAATTAAGGCATTAGCCGTGGTGGCGGGTCATTATCTCACCAGAGAAACGATTGATGAATACAGCGGCGGCGAGGATAAAACTCGGGAACGAATTGAACGGGGTTGTCAAGCAAAAACTAAATATGAAACAACAGGCGAAGTTGATTATATTCCGATTGTGAGCTTGAGCGACCCTCATGCTTTGCTGCTGCCAAAACCGATTTATCAGTGGTACATTCGCTGGGCTGAGCGCGGCCCTGCTTGGGATTTTTTGGGCAAATGGGAAAACCGAGTGGCTGCGATGAGCGAAGCCGAATTGTGGACTTATCGGGTTGATGAAACTGTTGAAAAATTGAATTTGCCACTGTTAATGGTACACGCTGACAGAGCCGCGAGCGGTTCAGTTTTGCCTAAAAAGTTATTTGAGCTGATTGCAGCTACAGATAAGCATCTGGTTTGGTTGGGTGATCGAGTGCAGTTTCAATTTTATGAAGAGCCTGAAACGATCGATTTAGCAGTTAGCAATGTTTGTGAATGGTTTAATCGCCATATATGAGAGAAATTCAGCAGTTTAAGCTAGCAAAACAGGAGATTTTTAATGAAACTGGCATTATTTGGTGCAAATGGCATGGCTGGGAGTCGCATTGTTTCTGAAGCATTGATGCGGGGACATGATGTAACCGCGATCGTCCGGGATGCGTCGCGTTTTTCTATCTCGGGCGATCGCCTAACCGTGGTTGTGGGTAATGTTCTAGATGCTGCTAATGTTGCTGAAATTGTCAGAGGACACGATGCCGTTATCAGCGCCGCCGGGCCCGGTGCTGCTACTGCTAATAACCCGATTTTAGCTAAAGACATTGTAACAGTAGCTTATTCCTTGATTGACGGCTTATCTCGTGCCGACGTTAATCGCTTAATTGTAGTTGGCGGTGCAGGTAGTCTCGAAATAACTCCGGGGATTCAACTTGTCGATACTCCTGATTTTCCAGAACAGTATCGTGCAGCATCCCTTGCTCATCGGGAGGCATTTGCTGTTTACAAAACTGCTGATTTGGATTGGACTTTTATCAGTCCAGCCGCAGAATTTGAAGGCGGTAAACGGACTGGTAAATTTCGGTTGGGAAGCGATATGTTAGTTGTGGACGAACAGGGTAAAAGCCGGATTTCGGCTGAGGATTTTGCGATCGCCCTGCTGGATGAAGTTGAGCGGCCTCAGTTTATTCGCAAGCGCATGACTGTTGCCTATTGAGTGGCGGCGCGGCGGGTTTATAAATATCCGAACCCGCCGCACAGGATTTATGTTTATTGACGCGAACTTGATTTTAGCTGTTAGCGGACAAATTGGGGTCTGATTTCGGCAGCAGTGAATTAACCGTGAATGCCTTTTTTGTGCAGCATTGCATCGGTTTTGAGATAGCATGGCAGCAAACCTTTGCTGCGATGGTTGTTGCGTTGCCTAAAGTAAAGGTGCGAGTTGAGATTTTGACCTCGAACATGATATCATAAGCGTGTTCGATTTGGTTTGTTAATTAGATTGGATTTTATTAATAGAAAATTGACTAAATAAACCGCAGAGATCGCAGAGGGGAGAGAAAGAGCAGTTTAGAATTTTATTTATAGGAGTATAATTTGCTATTAAACGGAAGTTATTGAGATGAGATTGTTAAAATCCTGGCGTTTAGTTTTATTAGGTTTATTTTTTGGGATGGCTGTAATTCTATCAAATTGCAGCACTACTTCAGACACGGTTAGCAATAATTCTCCCACTGGGCCAACTCCCGCCGCCGTTCCACCGGGTGCTTTAGTTTACGGTGCGGGCGGGCCGCCGGTCAATCTGGAACCGGGAAATATTACGGATGGTAATTCGGTGATTGCGATCGACCAAATTTACAATCGCTTGACTGATTTTAAACCGGGAACTGTGGAACTCGAACCGAGTCTCGCTACGGAATGGTCGAGTTCCACGGATGGTAAAACTTGGACTTTTAAATTGCGATCGGGGGTAAAGTTTCACGACGGGACGGATTTTGATGCGGACGCTGTTAAGTTTAATGTCGATCGCTGGTGGGATGCCAAAAATCCTGACGGTTATCGAGAGGCGGGGAAAACTTATCAAATTTGGAAAGACTTTTTTGCAGGATTTAAGGGTGATAAAGATTCCCTGGTAAAAGATGTTACCGTTGTTAATAAATCTACGATTAAGTTTGTTTTAAATCGACCTTTTGCGGCTTTTCCCTCGGCGATTGGGTCGGGTTATTTTGGGATGGCGAGTCCGGCGGCGGTGAAAAAAGCGGGGGCTAAATATGGCACTCCGGGGTCGCTGGCGGTGGGTACGGGGCCTTTTGTGTTTAAAGAATGGATCTCGGGCGATCGCATCATCTTAGAGAAAAATCCTAATTATTGGAAACCAGGAACGCCAAAAGTTAATCAATTGGTAATTCGGTTTGTTGACGATCCGGCGGCGAGACTGGCTCAATTGAGGGCCGGTCAACTTGATTTTACTGTGGATTTAACACCGGATCAATTGAAAGAGGTACAGGCGGATGCTAATTTAGAAACTGTTTTGCGTCCTTCTTTTAATGTGGGTTATTTAGCGTTAAATCCGAGTTACGCGCCTTTGTCGAAACCGGAGGTGCGGCGGGCGATCGCGCAAACAATCAACAAGGAAGCCATAGTCAAAGCTTTCTGGGGAGAACTCGGAAAACACGACTCGCAATTTGTTCCGCCTGCGGTGAATTTGGCGCAGTCAGACAAAGTTAAAGATTACGAATTTAACCCGCAGCAAGCTAAAGCAATGCTGGCGAAAGCCGGTTATCCGAACGGTTTTGATTTGGATTTGTGGTATATGCCGGTCAGCCGTCCCTATTTTCCCACGCCGAAGCCGATTGCTGAAGCTTTGGCGGCGGATTTGAGCGCGATCGGGATTCGGGTAAAGTTGCTAACAAAAGATTGGTCTGCTTATTTAGCCGATCGGCTAAAACCTCCCGGATTTCAAGCTTTTATGATGGGCTGGACAGGAGATTACGGCGATCCAGACAATTTCTATTATCCTCACTTCGGGCCGGGTTCGACGGCGGATTTGGGAAATTGGAAAAATCCGAAAGTTCTGGAACTTTTGGATCGGGGAAGGGCGAGTGGGGATAAAGCAGTTAGGGCGAAAATTTATGCGGAAGTTAGCGAGATTTTGCATGGGGAAGCTGTGCGTTTGCCGATCGTACATTCCCAGCCGCTTTTAGGGAAACGCAAGAATATTCAAGGTTGGATTCCGAGTCCTTTGGGCTCCGAGTCTTTTGAGGATGTGAGCAAGTCTTGAGAATTCCTGCATAGATCAGACGGCGGTTGAAACCGCGCCTACACAAACACTCACGCGACGGGAGCGGGTTGAAGAAAAGAACCCAGATAAAAATGCCATAAAACAGGATATTATCAGCAGACGGCGGTTGAAACCGCGCCTACACAGACAAAACCCGCCGACGCGGGTTGAACAAAAGAACCCAGATAAAAATGCCACAAAACAGGATATTATCAGTCGCGAATTACTACTTATAAAAATGTTTAAATATATTGTTAAACGTTTGCTGGGAATATTACCGGTTCTGTTAGGAATCACTCTGCTAGTATTTGCTTTTTTGCACCTGATACCGGGAGACCCGGCGACGGTGCTTTTGGGAGAACGCGGAACTCCCGAACAGGTGGAAATATTGAAGGCGAGATTGGGTTTAAATCAGCCTTTGCCTTTGCAATATCTGGCTTTTTTAGGGAGTTTGCTCCGCTTTGATTTAGGAAATAGCATTATTAGCGGTATTCCAATAATTGATGAAATTAAAATTCGCTGGTCTGCTACTTTTGAACTGTCTGTGGTGGCGATGTTGCTGGCTCTTTTGCTGGGAATTCCGGCGGGGATTTTGGCTGCGGTTCGGAAAAATAGCTGGCTGGATAATCTGACGATGAGCGGTTCTTTGATTGGGGTATCTTTGCCAGTATATTGGTTGGGATTGATGTTGATTTATTTGTTTGCTGTTTATCTGAAATGGCTGCCCCCAAGCGGGCGGATGAGTGTGGATTTGGGGTTTGGTTTTAAGTCGATTACGGGTGTTTATGTTGTTGATTCTTTGCTGAGGTGGGATTTGGCGGCTTTGCGGGATGCGATCGCCCATCTCATCCTTCCAGCCTTGACTTTAGGAACTATCCCCCTAGCAATTATCGCTCGCATCACCCGTGCTGCTATGCTGGAAGTGATGCAGCAAGATTACATCCGCACGGCGAGGGCGAAGGGTTTGCCGGAATTTTGGGTAATTTTGAGACACGCTTTGAAAAATGCGTTTTTGCCGATCGTCACAACTATTGGTTTGCAGTTTGGGACGCTTTTAGGCGGCGCGATTCTGACAGAAACGATTTTCTCCTGGCCGGGAATTGGTTCTTGGATTTACAGCGGTATTCTGGCGCGGGATTACCCAATTGTTCAAGGTGGAGTAATTTTTGTATCTGTGACTTTTGTATTGATTAATCTGGCGGTTGATATTTCCTATGCTTTTTTTGATCCGAGAATTCAGTACCGTTAATTAGAGAAAATAACAATCCTGAAAGTATTTTTCAACCTCTCTCTTTGCCTTTCTTTCTCTGCGTCCTCTGCGCCTCTACGGTTCAAAAAAAAATCTTATTCATCAATCAGAAACGATTAATAGATCCAATAGAAAACGCTTGTTTAACATCCGGCCGCAGCAAGTAGTAAATGCTAGCTGCTGCAAAACCCAAAGTTAAAAAATTGACTGCTGCACCTGCGCTGCCAAACAGTTTGGCAATTTGCGCCAAAATGGCGATGACATGAATAATTAATGTTCCCGTCCAAGCCCAAGTTTTGAGTTGAAACAAACCCCATGCTAAGACTAGGGAAATAATTCCGATAATTATAGCGATCGCAGCAAAGATTGCAATGAAGCCGCCGATTACTGTGCCAACTTTTGCACCGCCGACGGCCGCACCGAGACCGCCAAAAATGCCGGCAAATAGCAAGATGAACAAGCCGTCAAGGATACTGAATATCCCGCTAATTAGCTGCAAAATTGCCAGAATTGTAACGCTTTGAGGACGATTCATTTTTTGTGTTTTCCATTTTTAAGGGATTTGCCAAATATTTTAACTTGTGGCGGGTACGGGGCAGATATATATTCAGGATTTAAGCTTTGCGATCGCGAAACCGGGTTTATGAGAAGAGTCTTCATATTGTGCCGTCACGAGCTTAACACTGCCCGATCGCCCTGGGATTGCTGTGGCGCAACCAAGCGCTCGATCGCACCTCGAAGAAAGCCTTCCCATAGACTGAGTTTGGCGCGAGGGAAGTTTGGGGCCACATCTTGAGACTGAAAAAGCTTAACATTTTTTAATAAGCTGCAATAATTAGCTATAATTGTTTACAGGTGCTGGTTGGGGAACTTTTTTTAAATCACCCGATCGGATGAGTCTGAAAGACGATGCCGAGCATCAGAAAAAATTTTACCTTAAAGGTAATCCTGAGATTAAATTAGGTGAGTCGGTATGATCGTTAGCCCCAAAAAGGAAACTGCTCAGGTCAAGGTGGAAGATACTCAGATTGCAGACACCAAGGCCGCAGAGACTAAAATTGCAGATAATAAAACCGCCCAAAAGCAGTCTCCGAAAAAACAGGCCCCGAAGATGCGGCGGTGGGCGATCGGTTTGGTGGCAGCCGGGTTGCTAGCTGTACCGACTACCTTATATATAGCAAAAATTCGATCGCAGCCGAAAGTAGATGCGATCGCCACAATGACAGTGCCGGTGGAAGCCCAAAACCTCACGGTGCGGATCACATCGAGCGGCACGGTGCAGCCCGTACAGCGCGTGAATCTCAGCCCCAAAGGCTCCGGGCGCATCGCAGAATTATTTGTCGAACAGGGCGATAAAGTCGAAGCAGGACAAATCGTGGCGCGGATGGAAAGCCGCGATGTAGAAGCTCAACTGGCTCAAGCTAAAGCCCGCGAAGCCAGCGTGCAAGCCAAACTAGCCAAAATCGAAGCCGGGAATCGATCGGAAGACATCGCCAGCGCCCGCGCGCGCTTAGATCAAGCCGAGGCGACTCTGGCTCAACTCCAAGCCGGCAGCCGCGTCGAAGAAGTAAACCAAGGGCGAGCTCGTTTAGCCCAAGCTCAAGCTAATTTGCAGCAACTGCGAGCAGGTAGCCGCATCGAAGAAGTAGGCCAAGGGCGAGCTCGTTTAGCCCAAGCTCAAGCTCGCTTAGCAGATGCTCAAACCGGCAGTGTTAAACAAGAAATTGCCCAAGCACAAACGCAAATTGAATCGAGTAAAGCCCAAGCCGAACTAACAGCTAAGCGGGTGGAACGTAACCGCCCGTTAGTGCAAGAAGGCGCTCTTGCTAAAGATAAACTGGATGAATTAATCAAAGAAGATCGCACTGCTCAAGCTAAATTAACAGAATCCCAAAAACGCCTGCAACAACTGCAAGAAAGTCGGCAGTCGCAAATTAAGCAACTGCAAGCTGCTGTCGATGTCGAGCAGCAAGCATTAAAACAGTTGCAAAACGGTACGCGATCGGAAGGAATTGCCAAAGGCGAAGCAGAAGTTGCCGAAGCAAAAAGCAAATTAACGCAACTAGAAAACGGCAACCGTCCAGAAGAAATCGCTAAAGCCGAAGCAGGAGTTGCTGAAGCAAAAAGCCAATTGGCCGCCCAAGAAAACGGTGCTCGCCCCGAAGAAATAGCTGCCGCTAAAGCTGATTTAGCCGAAGCTCAGGCTCAAGTCCGTTTTCAAGAAGTGCAGTTAGAAGATACGAAAGTTCGCGCTCCTTTTGCGGGAATTATTACCCAAAGATACGCCATTCAAGGAGCTTTTGTAACTCCGGCAACTTCGGCATCGGAAGCTACTTCGGCTACTTCGACATCGATTGTCGCTTTGGCTAGAGATGTGGAGGTTTTGGCGAAAGTCCCGGAAGCAGATATTAGTCAAATTAAACCTGGTCAAATAGTTGAAATAGTGGCTGATGCTTATCCCGATAAAGTGTTTAAAGGCCGCGTTAAGTTAATTGCGCCGGAAGCTGTTAAGGAACGGGATGTGACGCTGTTTCAAGTGCGAGTTGCGATCGACTCTGGCAAGGATTTCTTGCAGTCGGGTATGAATGTAGATTTGAGATTTGTCGGTCAAAAGCTGAGCAATGCTTTAGTTGTGCCGACGGTGGCTATTGTGACTAATAAAGGTCAAACTGGTGTGCTAGTTCCCGATGAGAAGCAGCAGCCGAAGTTTATGCCTGTGACGGTTGGATCGACTATTGGTAACAAGATTCAGATTTTGGAGGGTGCCAAGGCGGGGGATCGGGTGTTTACTGAACTTCCTGCTGGTAAAAAGTTGGAGGATATTATCAAGAATCAGAAGTAGTCATTAGTCATTAGTCATTAGTCATTAGTTTGTAGGGTGTGCACTGCGCACCGGTTGACTTTGTAGCCCACCGAAGCGTTTTCATTTTGAACCTAAGCTCATTCCAGGCAATTTTCCTTGCTTTAATTATGACTAATCCGAACGTGAAATAGCGGTTTAATGCTTCTTATGTGCTTCAGATTTAACACATTGACTTTCTTTGATATTGTGCACCCAAGATGATTAGGTCGTCAGTCCTGATTTCCTGAAATTTAGTCAGCCGGTGCTTATTGCTTATCCGATCAACTTAACCGGTGCGCAGTGCGCACCCTACAAACTACTAAAATCGAATTATGGATATTGTTGAAAGTGTCAAAATGGCTGTCACAACTTTGACGGCAAACAAACTCCGCAGCAGCTTGACGATGTTAGGAATTATTATTGGTAATGCCTCTGTAATTTCGATGATTGGTATCGGCGAAGGAGCTCAGACGTTTATTGCGGGACAAGTTAACTCTCTGGGTTCAAACTTGCTATTTATCATTCCCGGAAGTCCTGAAGCCCAAAGTCGTCCGGTGATTCCGCCTCAGACTTTGGTGTTGGAAGATGCAGAGGCGATCGCATCTCAAGTTCCTTCTGTCCAAGAAGTTTCACCAACTCTAAATGATAGTCAACTCGTTACTTACCGCAATAAAAACGTCTCATCTTCCATTGTCGGAACCAACCCAGAATTTCTGACAGTCAGAAGCTTTGATGTTGCCAAAGGTAGATTTTTAAGCAAATTAGATTTAGAAAGACAAGAAAATGTAGTTGCTTTAGGTTCAGAAGCTGCCGAACAATTGTTTGGCAATACACAGCCGATCGGTCAATATATACGCATCAAAAATTCGACTTTTCAAGTGATTGGTGTCATGCAGTCAAAGGGTTCGAGTTTTGGCGACAATCAAGATATGAATGTTTATTTGCCGCTGACAACGATGGCAAACCGCATTGTCGGCCGCTCGTCTCCCTACGGGACAAAGGTAACATTTATTTCGGTTTCAATCAAGGATGAGAGTTTGATGCGGGCGGCACAGTTTCAAATAGAAAATCTGCTCAGATTGCGCCACAATATTACTAAAGAGGATGATTTTACTGTCCGAAATCAGAAAGATTTAATGAAGACTTTGGGCAGCATTACTGGTGCTTTGACTCTGATGTTGGCTTTTGTGGCGGCAATTTCGCTGTTTGTGGGCGGCATCGGGATTATGAATATTATGCTGGTTTCTGTGACGGAACGCACGAAGGAAATTGGACTGAGAAAGGCGATCGGTGCTTCGGGGCAGGATATCTTGATTCAGTTTATGATTGAGGCTGTGATTTTGTCGGCGGCTGGTGGTGCGATCGGCACTGGATTCGGTATCGGCGGTGTGCTTTTGGTGTCTGCTTTTACTCCTTTGCAAGCTAGCGTGTCTCCAGTGGCGATCGCCCTTGCGGTTGGCGTTTCTGGCAGCATTGGCTTATTTTTCGGCATCGTACCAGCAAAACAAGCTGCTAAATTAGACCCGATTGTGGCATTGAGAAGTGCTTAATTAGTCAGTAGTCAGTAGTCAGTAGTCAGTAGTCAGTAGTCAGTAGTCAGTAGTCAGTAGTCAGTAGTCATCAGTCATTAGTCAGTAGTCATTAGTCATTAGTCATTAGTCATTAGTCATTAGTCATTAGTCATTAGTCATTAGTCATCAGTCATTGGTTATTTGTGGGTTTCAATTACAATGCCCGATGCCCGATGCCCGATGCCCGATGCCCGATGCCCGATGCCCAATAACAAATAACAAATAACAAATAACAAATAACAAATAACAAATAACAAATAACAAACAACAAATAACAAAGTATGAATTTTATTGAAAGCGTCAAAATGGCCGGTCAAACACTGGTAGCAAACAAAACTCGCAGCAGTTTAACGATGATTGGAATGATTGTCGGAAATGCTTCGGTAATTGCGATGATTGGAATTGGAGAGGGAGCACAAAAATTTGTAGCAGGACAAGTTCAATCCCTGGGTACAAATGTATTGATCGTGAGGCCGGGAGTGCCCAATGCTAGGCGAAGTTCGATCGCCAGCGCGCCTCAAACATTGATAGTAGAAGATGCTAAGGCGATCGCCTCTCAAGTCCCTTCGGTGCAAGGTGTTTCAGCAGAACTCAACAGTTCTGAACTCGTTCGCTACGGTAACAAAAATGTTTCGTCTCTCATTTTTGGCACAATTCCAGAATTTCTCACTGTCAGAAATTTTGAAATGGCTAAAGGGCGATTTTTGACCGAACTCGATGTCAGACAAAACAATCAAGTTGTAGTGCTCGGTTCAGAATTGGCCGAGAAACTGTTTGACAATGCTAACCCCCTCGGCGAACAAGTGCGAGTCAAAAATGTCAGCATGAAAGTAATTGGAGTATTTGCGCCCAAAGGTACATCTTTTGGTACGAATTATGATAACTCGGCTGTTGTGCCGATCGCCACAATGGCCAACCGCATTGTCGGGCGGAAATCTCCCTACGGTTTAGCTGTCACCTCGCTGTTTATTTCTATTCAAGATGAGTCGAAAATGGACGCGGCTCAATTTCAGGTAGAAAACTTGCTGAGACTGCGGCACAAGATTTCCACAGAAGATGACTTTACTGTCAGAAATCAGAAAGATTTAATGGCGACAATGGACTCGATTTCCGGGGCCCTGACACTGATGTTAACTGCTGTTGCTAGCATTTCTCTGTTGGTAGGCGGCATTGGAATTATGAACATTATGCTGGTGTCTGTGAGCGAGCGGACTCAAGAAATCGGGCTCAGAAAGGCGATCGGGGCTTCCCAACAAGATATCCTGTTTCAATTTATTGTCGAAGCTGTATTTTTATCCGCGGCCGGAGGGATAGTAGGTACTTGCGTAGGTGTCGGCGGTATCTTGCTTGTAGGTAATTTCACGCCCCTGCAAGCTGGCATTTCACCTGTGGCGATCGCCCTTGCTGTCAGCGTATCCGGCACTGTAGGTCTGTTCTTCGGCGTTGTCCCGGCGCGTCAGGCATCCAAACTCGACCCGATCGCAGCATTGAGAAGTGCTTAACAAATAATCGCGCATATATATCTACTTAAGTAAATACCGAAATAATTACTACTATTTTACACTTTTATTCTCACCATGTAGATAACTTAAAACATTATTAAGATCGGCAGTAAGATGGTAAATAATTAGAACAAATTAGGTATGTTTGCGTACAAAAAATTCCAAAAATTTATAAAAATCAGTTAAACATTAAAGATTTCATAAAGTTGAAGTCAGGGTATTTACGTAGTAAGGGCAAATTATAATAATATAAATCAGAAGCACACAGACGCTAGCATTAATCCGTACTGTGAGTATTTGCTATTATTTAACCAACAATATCCCATAAATACCAATGGTTTCTCTTACCGGTACGGCGAAATTCGACTTCCTCGAAGGAACTTCAGAACCAGACAGAATTAACGGCTTGGATGGCAACGACATAATTTACGCCAACAGCGGAGACGACTTTCTCGAAGGAGGTTCAGGTAAAGACAAAATCTGCGGTGACTCCGGCAACGATACGATTTTAGGCGGTGCAGACGACGACATCCTCTGGGGAGGCAAAGGCAGCGACCTAATTGTGGGCGACTCCGGCAACGATACCATTTACGCGGGCGCAGGCAGCGATACCGTGACCGGCGGCTCCGGCGATGACATCTTTGTTATTGCTAAAGATAGCGGCGGCCCAACTTTAGCCACGGCCGACTACATCACCGACTTCGGCAGCGGCAGCGACAAAATTCAATTGCTAGACGGCCTGGCATTTGAAGACTTAAACATCCAGCAAGGCACAGACGCTAACAGCAACAGTACCGTAATTCAAGACAAACTCACGGGCGAATATTTAGCAGTATTGCCAGGAGTCAACAGCAGCACGATCGACCGATCCAACTTCACAGCTCAACTATCGGGAAACCCCGTCAGAGATTGGAACGCAATCCTCCTAGAATCAGTGCGGACAAACGATACCAATCCTCCGGCAGCCGCCCGCAACATGGCAATCATGCACGCAGCCATTTACGACTCGGTAAACTCGATTAGCAAAAAATACAGCCCTTACCGCGTCAGCATAGATGCACCAGCAGGCACATCAGAAGAAGCTGCTACAGTAGCAGCAGCCCACCGCGCCTTAGTCAACCTTTACCCAGGACAAGCAGGTAAATTCGACGCAGCATTGCAATTATCTTTAGCAAAAATTCCTGACGGCAAAGCCAAAACAGACGGCATCGCCCTCGGACAAGAAGTTGCCGACCAAATTATCAGTTGGCGCAGTACAGACGGCGCGGACAAAACAGTCACGTACCAGGGCAAAACAGACCCCGGCAGTTGGATACCGACTCCCGCAGGTTTCGCAGCACCGCTAGCGCCCCAGTGGCCGGATGTGACTCCCTTTGCGATGACTAGCGGTTCCCAGTTCCGCCCGCCCGGTCCCCCCGCCCTCGACAGCGCCAAGTATGCAGAGGAGCTCAATTTCGTTAAAGAATTTGGCAAAGTTGACAGTCTGACGCGGACACCAGACCAAACAGCCCTCGCCGAATTCTGGGCTGACATCGGTGGGACGTTTACTCCCCCCGGCCACTGGAACCAAATCGCCCAAGAAGCATCGGCTATCGCAGGCACATCTTTGGAAGATAGCGCCCGCTTGTTCGCCTTGCTAAATATTGCTGTGGCAGATGCAGGTATTAGCTGCTGGGATGCCAAGTATACTTATAACTTCTGGCGACCCCTCACAGCTATTGTGCAAGCTGACAGAGACAACAATCCCAACACCACAGCCGACCCAGACTGGAAGCCACAGTGGGAAAATCCGCCCTTCCCGGAGTATGCGTCAGGCCACAGTACCTTTAGCGGTGCAGCCGATGCGGTTCTGAGCTCTGTATTGGGATCGGATTTTGGGTTTGGTGATCGGGGAAACAACTCTGGTTACGCTTTGCGAAGCTTTGAAAACTTCGACCAAGCAGCCGATGAATCGGGGATGAGCCGCGTTTACGGAGGGATTCATTTCATGAGTGCTAACAAGGACGGTTTAAGCGCGGGTAGAAGTTTGGGGAACTATGTTGTGCAGAATTTCTTAGTTTAGGAAAGAGGCAATTTGAGAGCGGTTTGTAGTGCGGATATCTTGCAGGATTGTGAATAAACGGCTTTTTTATCTGTCGGGGCGCATTTACTAGATTATGGGTTTTAGGCAATTATTTTTGGCAAAACCTGCCCGTACCGCAGGCATGAGTTTTTAGATTTTTTGTTTCGTTTATTCGAGCAATTCCACAGTGCCGAGATATCCGTCTACCCGCACTTTTTGACCGTCTCGCAGGCGAGTTGTAGCTTCTGCAATATTCATAACTGCCGGAATTTTGTACTCGCGAGCGATAATTGCTCCGTGAGACAATTGGCCGCCAACTTCAGATATAATTGCTGTTGCTCCTAATAGCAGCGGTGCCCAACCTGCATCGGTGTAGGGGACTACAACGATCGCACTTTCTCCTAAATCTGTGGTGGCGGTGCGGCAAATCTTGATAAAACCTTCGACGCAGCCGATACTTGCGGGGATTCCCTGCATAATGCCAGTTGCAGATGTTGCTGAGTCGATCGACCTTTGCCGAGAATTTGGCAGCAAATTGCCGTAGACTACAGCAGGAATCGGGCGATCGCGATCGGTTAACAGGCGATCGCGCCTTTGGCTAATGGTATCCTGAAAACCAACACTCGCGCCGCTGCGAATCCACTGCTGAATCTCCCCAAATTCCAGATAAAAAATATCCCCAGCTTCCGCAAATACTTCCATTACCAATCCGCAAGCCTCAATCTCCAAAAAAGTCCAGCGCAAATCAGCCAACAACCGGGCGTAAACTTGGCTAATTTCATTTTTGACTGTAGTTCTTTCCTGACATTTATCCAATCGCCATTTTTGCCAAAAACTCAAACCCAACTTTCGACTTTCATCTAAATTAGTTACAGCAGATTTTTGAGCCATAGTTACAATTAACTTTTGGTAAATTTCCGGTTGTTCGCGCCAAGTAGCAACAGCGATATCCGTCCCCACTTCGCTCAAATATCCGTAAGTATCAATCCACTCTGCAAACTCCGCTTGCAGCGCCGAACTTTCAGCAAACATCTGCGTTAGTTGTGCCGTTGAAATAGTCTCGTTTGACTGCGAAATCGCAGCTTGTCGCAACTTTTTTGCCAACTGCTGCAAAGCCCGCACCGAAGCAATTTCCGGTGCATTACCATTGTCCAACCATTCATCGGGAACGCGAAAAATTGCCTTGCGAATAGCCAGCCCGATCGGCCCTAAGATATTGTAATAAGTAATCGGTTTCAGCCACTCCTGAATTTGCTCTGCTCTCGCCAATAACTCCGACAAATATTCATAATTAGCACTTGCCAATTTCTCTCCCTCTTCCCTCTTCCCTCTTCCCTCTTCCCTCTTCCCTCTTCCTTCTTCCGACGGACTTACATCCGTTACATCCGTTACATCCGTTACATCCGTTACATCCGTTACATCCGTTACATCCGTTACATAATCCGTTGCCGAACTTCCTTCTTCCCTCTTCCCTCTTCCTTCTTCCTTCTTCCCTCTTCCTTCTTCCTTCAAAAGACTTTGCAGCGCGGGGATAAAAACAGAAGTGCGATCGCCCTCAAAATCTGCATTTAGCGCCCTCTCCCGCTGCACCAAACGCCACAAACCGGGCAAAGAAGGCAAAATCTTCCCCAAAGGCGGTTTACCCATCTTCTGCCCTCTGAGCAAAAATTCCAAACCCTGCTCCGGCAATCCCATCATCCGAAAAATTTCGCCCAACAAAGTCGCATTAAAATAGGCGTGAGAACCCAGCAAAGTTGCTGTTTCATTAAAATTTAGATGGGCAGCTCTTTCCCCTAAAACCACCTGAAAAATCTCTCCCCAAACCCCACAAGTCAGCGGCCGATTAATCGACCAAGTTAGCGGGCGAATTGCACCGGGAATCACTTCTGCCGCAATAGTCCGCGTCCAAATTGGCTGCAAATTAGTAATCGGGCGGCTTTGCAAAATCCAAACTTTTTCCCCGTCCCAACTCCACTCAATATCCTGCGGGATGCCGTGAAAAAAAGCTTCGATGGCTTGCGCTTGTTTCACTAATTCTGATACAATAGATTCATCAATAATTGAACTAAATTCTAGGGTTCTTAACTTTTCTTCTAAAGTTTCAGGTTGGCTAAAATCAACTTCCAAATGAACCGGAGTAACTTGCCCGCCAACAACAGATGCAGCACCTGCAGGCAAAGCTTCAATAATGATTTGGGAACCGCCATCTAAAGGATTGCGGCTGAACATAACTCCGGCAATTTTGCTTTCAATATAAGGCTGAATCAATACAGCCATTTGTGTATCTGGCAGTTGTCGCTGGCGGCGGTAAGCCACAGCTTCGGAAGTCCAATAAGACTGGCGGCAGCAATTAATGCCGTCGAGCAATTCTGCTTCAGTCAAAACAGGCCCGATGGTTTGATATTGTCCGGCGGCGGAACTAAAATCGCCATCTTCTCCCGCAGCAGAAGAGCGCACAATCATTCGATTTTGGATTTTGGATTTTAGATTTTGGATTAAAGGATCGGAAATTGACAATTCATCACTATTTCCTCGATGCCCGATGCCCGATGCCCGATGCCCGATGCCCGCTTCTTGTGATAATATCCAACCATTAGGTACATTAAAACCAGCGCGTTTTAGCTGAGACAACTTAGCAGCTTTATCGCCGCAGATTGCAGCATCCAGCGAGTCATCTAGAGAAAACAATTGTTCCGATTTAGATAAAGCCATATCATCACCCTGACGGATATTAATCGCTGCTAACAACAAAGCTAATCCGGCTGCTGCTAAAAATTCGGGCAAAGATTGTCGCCACACCCAAACCCAAATTGGCGTGCACAGACAGCCGCAGCGGGAAGCAAAGAGTCTCGCCCGATCGCCCTTACCCCACCACTGCCCTGCCAAACCCCACACCAGCAGCCCCCAGATGCCCGACGACACAGCCACCGGCGGCGAAAATACCAAAAGACCCCAAACGGCATTAGTGACACCTCCACCTCCGGCGATCGCGTACCGGGCAGCGACTAGAGGAATCAACAGGGCGATCGCAATTTCCGGCGCATCCGGGAAGCAAAATCTGCCCGCCAAAACCGGCAAAATACCACGCCCAACTTCCGCCAACACCGCAGCAATCCCCGCCAACTTCCCGCCGTGAATGAAAGCAGCCGAAACACCAACATTCCCCGTGCCCAACCGCCTCAAATCACCGCCGCCCAACAGTCGTACCGCCCAGCTAGTAAGCGGCAAAGCACCGAGGGCAAAACTGGCAGCTAACACCAATGCCATTGTCAACAGCGCCATAAACCAGCCCTCAAATTCCCATGTCTAAGTATTATGGCTGCAATGCACTCACTTTTTCAGCCTTCAGATATATTGCGCGATCGCCCAAAGCACATAAAATGATAAAGAAGTAAAGTAAATAAGGATTTTAACCTAATGGTAGAAAGCAACCTAATTATTCCCATCTCAGTTCTTGGTGTTGGATTTGTGGCTGCGGTTAGTATCGGCTCCATTGCGTGGTACAACTCCAAGCGTCCCCCCGGCTGGGAATCCAAAGAACGGCCTGATTTTGTTCCGAAAGTTGATAAAGATGATTTAATTGCGGATGCTTCTGGGACAAAAGGTAAGTAAAATCTAATTTTTTGAGAATAGGAAAAGATTTCCAAGGACTTGTGCATAAATGAAAAAACTTTGTGATTGCCAGCCGCAGCGCCGCAGTTTCAAGGGTTGAACTTTCCATTTTTTGCACGAGTTCTACCCTCAAGTAGCAGGCTGCGTCAGTTTCAATAATGGCTCGATTTGAACAAGTTTTATCTTTTTTGCGATCGACCAAAAAACGGATACCGCGCCATGTAATCGTGTAGCGAAAATATCTAATTTTTATACTTTTGTTCAAGCTCCCAAATTTAGCTGTAAAGTAAATCTTAAAAATTCCCATTTAAAACTGGTTGTGAATCAACTCGAAAAATATACAATCGACGCACCGCAACCGAAAATAACATTGAGTTGCACTCAACGCAGACAAGATTAAATTATCTGCGTTTATCCGCTTTAAAACTGCGGTTAACAGGTCGAATATTTATGCAACTCAAGTCTAAGCTGCTAACTAGGAAATTGTTCCACTTTCGCTTCAGCTTGCAAAGTCAGCACGCCAGCTTCCACATTTAACTGCTGAATTCGCAGCGACATTCCCTCAAGTTCAAAGTTTCGCAAATTTAAAATTTCACCAGCTTTGTCCGCCAAAGCTGCGGTTAACTCCGGCGAAAATTCCTTGTTTTCGGGATACTCAATATCCTCAAGAGAAATTGCCCAGCCGCCCGCCGCTATCTGAGGTTTGGCGGTAAAATAAATCTTTTGAGTAGACTCAGTTTCCCGCACCGATACCTCAGCATTTAAAGCAATTTTTCCGGTTGACAGCAACTGACCATCCACAGTTTTAACGTCTACAGTCAGCGATTTTCCGTCAACAGTAACTTCTAAATTTTTTAGTTTGCGGCTGATGTATTCGGAATTAAAAGCGCGGTTGATATCGCTTTCTGTTAAAACTGCGCGCGCCGTACCGAAAGCGGGCCCGTTTAGTTCAATCTTACCAAACATAGCGCTCAGGGGATTGACAGCAATATCCTGGACGTTAATTTCCAATTCTTGGACGCGCAAATCTTGCTGCATTACCAATCCTTTACCCTCAACGGCGACTTGTTCGACTTCTCCCTGGGCTAGCTGGCCGGGATCGGTGTTGACTGTGACAGACAAACTTTCCGATTCGTCTAATTTGCTAGCAATAGCAATCTCTGCCACTTTGTCGATCGCCTGTTCCCCTAAATTCCGATTTTGTTGAAGCACGCTAGAAATTCCTAATATTGATTAAAAAATAGTAGTTAATACTTAAGTCAGTTAGCGTCTTCCTGTCGGCAGGTTTTTGGGTGCAAAAAAACTCCGCCACAGACAGATGGTTTTCCCAAAATTGCCGAAACTAATTCATCGCTATTAAAATAAGTTTTTTTGTAGGTTCAGAAAAAGTGGCAGGCGCGCGACAGACATACATTGAAAGCGAACTATGCAGCGTCAAATAGCGGTTTTTATGCGTAGGGGAGTGGCAAACGATCAAAAATAGGAATTTTTGGCCAAAAGTATTTTCGAGAAGCTCGATCGCCCGCTACAATAAATAAGAGCCGGCACCGCCTTTTGCAATGAATCCAGAATCAACTCTCGCCAGACTACAAGCTACACTTCCCGACGGAAAACTGCCTTCTAGCTACGGGGTTTACTTCAAAAACACCCTAGTAGCCCTGTGTCACGCCCTAGAAGACCACATCTTGCAAACCAGCAGCGGGGACGAAGTCGAACTCAAACCCCTAGTTTTGGTGACGTTTCAGCAGGGAAAATGGTATTTGCAGGAAGCCGATCGCTACCTGGATATTGCTAACGCCTCTCGGCGCGTTGTCATCGGTGCAGTAGCCGACAGCGGTTTCGCTACCCACAAAACCGGGCAATTAGAAAATGTATCTTTAATAAATCTCGATGAAAACGACCCCATCATCGAAGAATGGAATTTAATCATCCTCGCTCCAACATACAAAGCAATGGTGCTTTGCCGCGAACTTTCCAGCGAAGAATATTTGCCAGAGGGCAAGCCAGAAGTTGATACAGAGCGAAAATTCTACGGTTTGTGGTCCTTTGATCAGTCCTTAGTGTCAGCCTCCGCAGAAATTTTTATAGAACAGACGCGACATTACAACTCCCCCCTGGCCGACAGTTTGCAGGAAATTTACCGATCGATTCTTGCCACAAAAGGCCCGCCCTTGGCAGATATTAGCGGCGTAGTATCGCGGATCGTCACTTACCTGCAAAGTTCTCAGCAACAAATGGTAGCAATTAACCGCCAAACCCGCGATTTGTGGGAATTGGAAGGTCAAGCTTTGCGCGTCAGCCGCAATTTGAACGCTAACAAACTGCAAGCTTTTCTGCGGATGGCGCAGCGGGTGGACGAACGCGATACTTCAAATCCCACAGCTTCTTTGCAGGTGGCGGCTTTGTCGGAAACTTTGGGTCAACTGCTGGATTTGCCAGCTTTGCAGTTGCGGAGGCTGCGGCTGGCCGGATTGCTGTTTAGAATTGGCTTAGTTTCGGCACCAAATGAGGTGTTCGATCGCACTCCCGATGCTTTTGACCAATCAACTTTCTCATTTTGGCGCGATCGCAGTTTCATCGGTTCCCAACTGCTGCAAGCAATGCCGGAACTAGCACCTGTAGCAGAAATTGTCAAGCACAAACTCGAATATTGGGACGGCAGCGGCAGGCCAGAGGGTTTGCGAGGCGAAGAGATACCCATTGCTGCGCGGATTTTGGGGTTGGTCGCTTATTTTCAAGAATTGACTCAACCACGGGGCGATCGTCCGGCTTTGAGTTTGAGCGAAGCTTTGGAAGAGTGCCGGCAACTGTGCGGCCTTCGCTTCGATCCGGCTTTGGTGGAAACTCTCAGCAACGTCGTCAGGTTAGCCGAAATGGGTTTGATGCAGTTGCCGAATCGCCCCAGTCAACTGCCGAATGTATGGTTGGAAGATTTGGGCGATCGAACCACCGCAGCCGCTCCGGCGTTATAAAATGAGTGCGGCAATTAGTTTTTAGTTAGTAGTTATTGGTTATTTGTTATTGGTTATTGGTTATTGGTTATTGGTTATTGGTTATTTGTTATTGGTAACAACAGACAACTGCCAACTGCCAACTGCCAACTGCTTTCCTGACAACTGCCAACTGCTTTCCTGACAACTGCCAACTGCTTTCCTGACAACTAACAACTGACAACTGACTACTGACTACTGACCAAAAACTAATGACTAACGACCTCGAAGCTATACGCAAAGGCAAAGTTTATATGTTGGCCGGCAGAGATTTAGCCGGCACAGACTTAGGAGGGGCCGCTCTCGCCGGTGCCGACTTGTCTCAGGCCAACTTAGCAGGAGCTAATCTCGCCGGTGCTAATTTGCAGCGGGCGGTATTGCGAGCAAACCTCCGCGGCGCTGACTTGAGCGGCGCAGATTTGCGGGGCGCAGATTTTCGGAATGCCGATTTGCGCGGAGCTTCCTTTGCTAATGCTTTAGTGCGCGAGGCAAGTTTTGGGGGTGCTTTTTTGACAGGCGCTGCGATCGGCAATTTGGATTTGAGCGGTGTCGATTTGCGTGGTGCCGATTTGCGCGGCGCAGCTTTGGTTCGGGCAATTTTGCAATCTGCCGATTTGAGCCATGCTAATTTGTCCGGTGCTGATTTGTCCGGCGCTGATTTGGAAGAAGCCATCTTGAATGGAGCCGTACTCCGCGGGGCTAACCTGACGGGGGCTAATTTGCTCTGTGCTGCGATCGAACAAACCATATGGGATGGAGCTTTGCTCGATCGCGCCTGTCTCCAAGGCACCCCGCTGAGTCCTTAAATTTCAAATATATTCCTTTCTAGGCAGATCAAAAACAAGATCAACTTATAAAGTGAATAAGCACAAGCTATTTTAACATTTCTTAATGGGAGGTTATAATAGCGACATTAGATCAGCAAACGCATAAATGGTAGCAGCTTTGTTTAGCGGTACATCCTTTCAAGGTCAAAGTGGCGATCGCCTTGTCAGCAAAGTAGCAGGAGCTGCGATCGCGGCCTTATTCAAAAGTTCGGAAAAGGCCGAAGCCAACATCCGAGTCGAACCAGTAGCCAAACTATTGCAGGGAAGCATCGATGGTTTCGACTTCATTGGCAAAGGTATGTTGATGTACAACGGCCTTCGCATAGAAGTGATGGAACTCTACCTGCAAGCACTCTCCATTGATTTTGGGGCGATTTTTGCAGGAAGCGTGAAATTGCGGCAGCCTACCCAGGCAAATATGCGAATAGTCTTAAGTCGATCGGATTTAACCACCTCATTCAACACACCTTTTGTAGTTGAAAAACTCCAGAAGCTGAAATATCAAGAGCAATCTCTGCACTTTCAAAACACAGAAGTCAGCTTCGGAACAGACAAATCAATTAGGCTGCAGTCCGAAATTGCGATCGGCAATTCCAGCGAACCAGTCAACATAGATATTACAGCTCAATTGCAAGTAGAAGACCGACGCAAAATCCAATTTGTCAGCGTTACATACGGAGGCGACCAGCAAGCAGTAGACTTGGGTCAAGCTATAATTGCCCACGTAAATAACTTGCTAGATTTAGACAAATTTGCCTTAGAAGGCACTCAATTACGAGTAGACCGCTGCCGAGTTCAAAACGACGAGCTAGTTTTTTACGGTTGGGCTGGCATCGAACAGTTCCCCAAAGGCAAGCGTTAAACCTCAGCCTCTTGATGGGGGCCGACAAATCAGATTTGTTGGAATAATTTTATAGCTTAACAAAACAACCCGCCGCGGCGGGTTTTGCTATTTTAGCCACAGTTTTTCAAGCTGTGGCGGTGCTAGCGTAAAGTCACTCTACATTTAGGCATATTTCCCGAACCCATCTGTCGCCCATCTAAATTGCCAGCTACTCAATACTTAAACTCTCGTGACAATTTATAGCGCGCGATCGAGCTTAAAATTAAATACAAAATAGCTTATTCCCTAGGATTTTATATCTCACCTCAAAATCAGCACTTAGATCGAGGCGATCGCACAAATTTCCTTGGTAAATTTATAACAATAATTGCGCGCAGGACAACAGAAACCCCGTTTCTTGAGAGATACTCTGCAACCTCTAACGTATCCTAAAAACCCGGTTCATAAGCATAAGCCCAATAGAAAATAAATAACCCCAAAAGAGGAAAAATGCTCGGATTTTATTTATTTTGTATCTACATCGTAGTCTTGTCCGTGCTTGCTGCGCCCAACTCCCGCAGACCCGAAAAATGGTGGGTAGAAATCGTCACAGATTTGCCTCGCTGTACCTATTATTTTGGCCCCTTCGACACCGACAAAGAAGCCTCCAGTCATACTCCGGGCTATCTCGAAGATTTGGAAAGCGAAGGAGCCAAAAGAATAAGCATCCGCATCAAACGGTGTCAGCCTTCAGCTCTCACCATTGACGAAGATGAATTTTCAGAGAGTATCGCAGCTTAAAAATTTTGAATGTTGAGTTAACTGAAACCTCAACAATAATATAAACATCATCTTCTCCTAGTCCGCTGGGAGTAGAATTTGTACGTGTTGCAACGACTTACATCGCCGAAACCTCAAACTATTCTCCACCAAAATGCAGATATTAACCAGCATTTACCCTCAACAATTAGCATAGCTAAATCAGCATATAGGACGATCCGATCACTCTATTTGTCCTGGTAGCTTAAGAACATTACAAACTACTTGACTTCAGGGATAGCTACTATGTTCGGACTTTATTTATTAGGTATGTACGTTGCTGCTTTCTGGATACTAACTCAACCGATGGGCGGTAGAAGTCGCCAGTGGTGGGTGGAAGTTGACACAGATTTGCCCAAGCGCACCTATTATTTTGGCCCCTACGAAAGCAAAGATGAAGCTTCTCACAACACCAACGGCTACATCAAAGATTTGGAGAAAAAAGGAGCTAAAAACATTAGCATTAAAATCCAAGAAGGTAGCCAACCCAGTCAGCTAACAGCTAGCGATGAGTCTTGAGAAAGTGGAACGATCGAGTACGAATAGATCGAGCTTGCATCCGATGCAGAGCGGGTTCACCAATATCGATAACTTCAGATCCGCGATATTTGCAAACCCGCCTCAACCCCACAGATGACTCGCTTTCCTTCTTGGCGTTGTCTGGTACGCGCAATGCAGGTTGTTTCAAAGTAGCGCTTGGCTTAAATTGCTTCGGGGATTAAAAGTGCGATTGGCCTGGATTTTTTCATAGCATTCGCGCTCTAGGGCGCTGAGTTCCTTGGGCGGGACGATCGCAATTTTGACCAACAAATCAGTGCGTTCATCCTTCTTCGGTTTCGGCCATCCTTTACCTCGCAACCGCAAAGACTGACCAGAACGCATCCCGGCTGGAAATTTTACCACTATCGTACCTTCAGGCGCAGGCACTTCAATCGAAGCTCCCAACACCGCTTCATCGGGAGTTATCGGCACTTCGCAAATTAAATTCTCTCCCTCAAACTGGAAAAAAGCGTGAGGCAAAACTTCTAATTTGAGGTACAAATCTCCCTGCTGCTTCGTGTACGGGTCAACTTGACCTTTGCCTTTCACCCTAATTTTGCTGCCGGTTTTCACACCCGCAGGAATCGAAACTTCGCCCGTGGCGACTCGCTTAGAAGTGCCGCGAAACGCTTCCCCCAAAGTTAGGGAAATCGTCACCTCGGTATCGAGAGAGCTTCCTGCGCTGCGGTTTTCGTACCCCGCAAAATCTTCAAATCCCCCAAAACCGCCCGGCCCGCCGGTGCCGCCTCGGTAGGTGCTGTAATTCCACTGACCGTTGCGACCAGCACCAGCACTGCCACCAGCGCGGCCGAGCAAGGCATTGATAAATTCGTCAAAACTGCCGTACTGGCTGAAGTCAACGCCGCCAAAGTCTACATTTGTACTGTTTCCGCCTGGCCATCCGCCGCCAGTTGTAGCCGCTTGTTTCCAGTATTGACCGTATTGGTCGTATTTTTTGCGTTTTTCTGGGTCTGAGAGCACTTCGTAAGCTTCGTTTACTTCTTTAAAACGAGCTTCGGCTTCTTTGTTCCCGGGGTTCATGTCCGGGTGATATTTTCGCGCTAGTTTGCGAAAAGTTTTTTTCATTTCGTCTGAAGTGGCGGTTTTGTTGAGTCCCAAAATAGCGTAATAGTCTTTAAAATCTGTTGCAGCCATTAAGCAATCCTCTCTTTATTAGTTGTTAGTTGTTAGTTGTTAGTTGTTAGAAAAAATAAATCCCTAATTAGCAAGATGGCAAGTTAGTTTGATGCTTAGGGTAAAAACTGCCTGCTGCATCTGATTTAAATTATAGGTTATCAAAGGTTGGGACTCGATCGAGTTCGGTTGTTGCTTACGGGACATCGCAATTTCCGCACCAGGCTGATATTTAAGGTTTTTAGCCGTTGTGCGCCTCTGTTGATTTTGGTGTAGCTCGTGCGCCCGATCGTCCCGCCACCCTTTAGGCGAGCCTGGGATAGCTGCTGCGGGCTAGTTGGTGCGAGTTCTGTATGAGGGTATATCGGCGCGGGCGATCGCTCTTTTTGCTGTTTTTTGCGGTGCGCGGTGCGATCGCACTTTTGTGTCTCTAGCTTTTCCAGCAATCCCAATCCTAATAGGTTCTTATCGGGAAGTTTCGGAGAATTTGCAGCGTAAATTGTGACTGTACTTTACCTTAAAGCGGGCCGTAATTCAATAACCTTGCGATACATTTTTTTCTGACCGTAACGATGCTATACTATAGCAGTTTGAGCGAAATATGAATGTTGAGCGATCGAGTCCTCAATCCCCAATAAAAAATTACTCAATCCCTCAATCGCTTAATCTAAAATCCATAGATTCCCCAATCCCCCAATCCCTCAATCCCCAATTCCTCAATCTAAAATCTAAAACTTGTGAGCCAGCGAAGCCGAAGTATCTAAAATTTAAAATCCCTCAATTCCTCAATTCCCCAATCGAAAATCGAAAATCAAAAATTATTCAATCTAAAATCTAAAACTTGTACGCTCGCGACTTGTCCGCTGGCGTAGCCGAAGCAAGCCGAAGTATCTAAAATCGACTGACTTATCACCTTTTTGAGAAACGCTATATCTTATTTTGACACTTTCTTCATTGACTTAAATCACAAAAATATAAGATAATCTCTTCCTCATTTGTTAACTAGAGTACACACTTTCAAAAAAATTAAGATAGGATAGTATATATCAATAAGCTTTTGACGCTACCAGGGTATTTACATGATTAATTATTTGCTAAGTTGGCCTTGTGGCTGCTGCGACGATTGGAAAGATCGTTCGGAGATTTGTGTGTTGCTCAGAAACGGGCAGCGCGTTTGTCAGTCGTGCTACGATCGCAAATATAAGAATCAGAAGCCATCCGCCAGACGCAGGCGATCGAATATATCAGTCTCACAACGCCCTGTATAACAGTTCGAGTTCTCATAGGAAATATCGATTCCTCAATCTCTTAATCCCTCCATCCCAATCTAAAATCGACTGATTTTTCACTTTTTTGAGAAAGGCTGTAACATAGACAGTACCATATTAAAACCCGGTGCTTTAAATCAAGCCAAGTATTGCGACAAACTGGTATCAGCAGTTGCAATTAATAATGAGTTTAAAAAAAATCCCTTGAGTCATCAGTTATCAGTTATCAGTCATCGGTCATTGGTAATCGGTCACTAATTTAGTTATTTATCATCAGTCACCTGACTTTCAGGTGGCTGATTTTAAATCAAAAAATTGATCGCTGACCACTAATGACTAATGACTAATAACTAAATGATAGTTCCATCAGGAATCGTGGCGTTTTTCAGGACTACGACAATGCCGCTGCGGATGTAAAAACCTTGGTTTTCGCGGTTCGATTCTTCCACTCGGTCTTTATTAATTATTTGAACATTGCGGCCGATGCGGGTATTTTTATCCACAATCGCGCGGCGAATTGTAGTATCCGCACCGATACCGAGGGCGACACCGCCATTGTCCAAACTCGAATGCCGTTCGGCGTCCGGTTCGTAGAAGTCAGCACCCATAACCAGGGTATCTTGAATCGTACATCCAGCTTCAATGCGCGATCGAACTCCCAGCACAGAATGGTCGATCCGGCAATTTTTGAGAATGCAGCCTTCAGCAATAATCGATTCAGTGATGTGAGTATCTAAAAGCTTAGTCGGCGGCAAGAAACGCGGGCGAGTGTAAATCGGCGCATTTTCATCGTAGAAACTGAAAGGAGGCTTAGGCTGTTTAGTCAGAGCCAAGTTAGCATCATAAAAAGCCTCAATCGTTCCGATATCTTCCCAGTAATCGTCAAACAAATAAGCTTGAACGTTATGGTCTTTTGAAGAATTCGGAATAATCTCTTTACCAAAATCAGTTTGGTTTGGAGATTCTTTCAGAAGTTTAATCAAAACTTCTTTTTTAAAGAGATAAATCCCCATCGAAGCAATGTAAGGACTTTCCTGAGCCTGCTGCGCTGTCAGTCCCAGTTTAGTAGTATCCACCTGCATTTGTTTGAGCGGATCGCCTTTTGGTTTTTCGCTGAAAGAAACAACGCGGCCGCTTTCGTCGATTTTCATCAAACCAAAATCCGACGCCCGCTTCTCGTCCATCGGTAAAACCGAGAGGGTGATATCGGCGTTGGTTTCGCGGTGTCTCTCCACAAACTTCTGGTAGTCCATGCGGTAGAGGTGGTCGCCTGAGAGAATCAAGAATTCGTCAACGTCCCACTGTTCTAGCAGCGAGAGATATTGGCGAACTGCGTCTGCTGTCCCTTGGAACCAGTTGGCATTTTCCTGGGTTTGCTGGGCGGCGAGCACCTCGACAAATCCCTCGCTGAAGCCAGAAAACTGGTAGGTACGAGAGATGTGGCGGTTGAGGGATGCCGAGTTGAATTGGGTGAGAACGTAGATTTTGAGTATTTCGGAATTGATGCAATTGCTGACAGGAATATCGATGAGGCGATATTTGCCGGCCAGGGGAACTGCGGGTTTGGCTCGCAGTTTGGTTAGGGGGTAAAGGCGGGTGCCTACACCGCCACCGAGGATGATGGCTAAAACTTTTTTCAAGGAACTTTCTCCCTAGGGTCGATTAACTCTCCAAGTTCAGTGTCTAATGGTGAGGGCTTCTTGACAAGGGGGGGGAGTAAGGAAGTTTTGAGTTTTGAGTTCAGTCGCTGGTGCTGAAACGGGGATTTTTAATCAAAATATTTTGTTCCTACGCTCGATAAGACAGTTCAGGACGCAGGCTAGGCAAAAATACCAGGTTTCTAGATCGAGCCTCTCTTAGATTAGCAACGATTTTCCAAGAAACCGATTTTTTTACGTAGGTTCTATAGGAGTGAAAAAAACGAGGTTTATGAGAGTTGGAGTGTTGACGGGACTATAGTTGTAGCCTTTTTCAAAAAGGTGAGAAGTTGAGATTTTAGATACTTCGGCTTGCTTCGGCTACGCCAGCGGACAAGTCGCGAGCTTATAAGTTTTAGATTGGGGGATTGAGAGATTGAGGGCTTGAGGGAGCGATACCTCATCTGTTGCTCGAATTGCTATATGAGTGTTGAGTTGTGAGTTAAAATACTCATCCATCAATCATGGATATTTAAAACAATTTTGAGATTTGAGTTAAAATACCCATCGATAAATAAGGGAAGTTTAACGACAGAATAAGGTTCGGGGTTTTGGCTGTTAATTACAATTTTTCTGTTGTTAATTCTCGCTTTGTGGTAATTTATCCATCCAGGCTCGATCGCCCTTTGGTATAGTTCCCGCCTTTGACTGATGACGTTGCACCCACAGCCAGCGACACACCACTGATGACTGATGACCAATGACTGATGACCAATGACACACCTGAGTCGGGACGATCGATATCTCAGATAAAATCAGTGATAAATCTCCGATTGACGGCAAATTTTTGTGATATTTTACGATCGGTCGATCGACAAAACTCGATCGAGTGTATATTCTCTACCAAAAGCTAGATCCCCTAGAAACCTCTGCTACTGTAGCCTAAGCCATAGCAAGCTAGGAAAATTGTATGCAAATTCAAACCCCCGATTGGGTTAAACACGCCGTATTCTACCAAATATTCCCCGATCGCTTTGCCAAAAGCAAACAGCCTCGCAAACGCCTGCTGCAAAACTTCATGTGGGAAGAATGGCACGAAATCCCCACCCTCCAAGGCTACAAAGGTGGCGACTTGTGGGGCGTTATGGAACAGCTAGATTACTTGCAAGATTTAGGCATTAATGCCATTTACTTTACCCCCATTTTTCAGTCGGCCAGTAACCACCGCTACCACACCCACGACTACTACCAAGTAGATCCGATGTTAGGCGGCAATCCAGCATTTAAAGAGCTTCTAGACGCAGCCCACGATCGCAATATCAAAATTGTCCTAGACGGCGTATTCAACCACGCCAGCCGCGGCTTTTTCTTCTTCCACGACATCCTGGAAAACGGCCCCCATTCTCCTTGGCTAGATTGGTTTCAA
Source organism: Microcoleus sp. S36a_B3 (assembly GCF_036700745.1). Classification (NCBI taxonomy): domain Bacteria; kingdom Bacillati; phylum Cyanobacteriota; class Cyanophyceae; order Oscillatoriales; family Microcoleaceae; genus Microcoleus; species Microcoleus sp. S36a_B3. Next base: position 46,418 of record NZ_JAUBPN010000025.1, read on the forward strand.
GTTGAAGGCTGGCCGCTATCCCCCTACGACGGCAATTTCCCAGCTAATTATCTCGGTTGGGACGGCAATCGAGCGCTGCCCGTGTTCAATCACGACAATCCAGAAGTGCGAGAGTATATTATGGAAATCGCCGAATATTGGATTAAATTCGGCATTGACGGCTGGCGGCTGGACGTTCCTTTTGAAATTAAAACAGAGGGATTTTGGCAGGAATTTCGAGACAGAGTGAAAGCTGTTAATCCCGAAGCTTACATTGTCGGCGAAGTCTGGGAAGATGCGAGAGAATGGCTCGATGGCAGTCAATTTGACGGCGTGATGAATTATCTGTTTGCGGCACCGACTATTGCTTTTGCTGCAGGCGATCGGGTAGATATGAACCAATTAGAAGGTCGTTCTTATTACCCCTATCCGGCGCTGTTTGCCAAGCAGTACGGCGAGAAAATTCAGAAAGTTTTGGAATTATATCCGTGGCAAATACAGCTAACTCAACTAAATTTGTTGGCCAGTCACGATACTGCGAGGTTGCTATCAATTGCTGGGGACGATCGCTCTAGTGTCGAAATTGCGACTTTGCTGCTGTTAACTTATGCCGGAGCTCCCAGCATTTATTACGGTGATGAAGTTGGTTTACCGGGCGCTCTAGATCCAGATTCTCGCCGCAGTTTTCCCTTAAAAGCTCACTGGGAACTTGATGTTTTAGATTACCACAAACAGTTGATAGCTTTGCGCCACAAATACGTCGCCCTCCGCACAGGGACTTACAAAATTCTGTTTGCTGAAGGCACGGTTTACGTCTTTGCGCGAATTTTGGAGGAGGAGGAAATAATTGTGGCGGTGAATGTGGCAACTCAAGAGGTAAAGGTAAATTTTGAGACTCCCAGTTTGAAATTTTCTCACGATAAATTGCTGTTTGGCAAGGGTGAGTTTGTTTGGGAAGGTGAGGGAGAAACTCGGAAGTTAGCGTTGAATATGCCCGCGCGATCGGGTTTAATTATCGGTACTGCTAATTAGTCCTTTAGACATTTGAAACCAAAGAAGCCGGGTTTTTGACCTAATTTTTGATTGAAAACTAAATATTGAAGTCAAAAACTCGATTTCTGAAATTGGTGCAAGATTTATGATAAATGATATTGTTGGGCGAAGTGAAATGTAGGATTCGTGCTTCCTGACATAAGTAATTGGACAGAATTAATTACACACTGATTTTTTGCTGATTCTTTACTAGACAAGGCTTGTAGCCCAGAGTTTTGTGTAATTAATTATGTCTTACTACTTATTGCACAACAAGCAAAAACCGGGAATAAGATTAAAAATCTAGGATTAAAACTTAGTTTTTTGGTTTTATTCCCGGTTTTGATCGGCTTATAGAAAATAGTGCAATATCTCAGTTTCTCTCAACCCAAGCTACACAAACTGCCTCTTATTGATGCTGCCACCACAAAGACAGGCATCAATGCACTACACTAGGTTGGTAAAAAATATTTATTGTTTCTCAGGATATGTAATGCAGCGCCTAAAGATATTAGCGCAGTTCCTTCGGTTGAGACGCTGGTTTGCTCACAATTTAGGGGTTAGCGCGGTTCGCAAAGAACAAGTCTATTTGGACCTTGCTCAGTCCGTGACTCTGACAGATGCCAGTTATTGGATTCAAGTTTTATTTTCTGCTGGGATAGCTACCCTGGGATTGGTGTTGAATAGTCCGGCCGTCATCATTGGCGCGATGCTGATTTCACCTTTAATGGGGAGTATTTTGGCAAACGGGCTGGCTTTGGCTGCTGGGGATGCGATTTTGGCGCTGCGGGCCCTTGTTAATTTAATTTTGAGCTGCACGCTGGCTATTTCCTTTGCGGTGGTGTTGGTATTGATTTTGCCGTTTAAGGAAATGACCAGCGAAATTTTGGCCAGAACTCAGCCAAATTTGCTGGATTTAGTGATAGCGCTGTTTTCTGGGGCTGTGGGGGCGGTGGCTATTTGCAAGGAGGCTAAGGGGGTTGTTACCTCTATTCCGGGGGTTTCTATCGCGGTGGCGTTGATGCCGCCGCTGTGTGTGGTGGGTTACGGGATTGGGATGGCGGTGAGTCTGAGTCCCGGAAGCGGGTTGGCGGTGGCGCGGGGGGGAGGGCTGCTGTTTTTTACAAACTTAGTCGCTATTACGTTTATGGCGATGCTGGTGTTTTTGGTTCTGCATATTGATAGTTTTCCCGTGCGCGAGCGAGTGCGTTTGTGGCGGGAAAGCAATGGAGAAAGTATTTGGATGCAGTCTTTGGTCGAGCGAATTCCGGCATCGGAACGATTGAAGCGCATCGGTAGTTTGCCAAGTCGCCTGCTGTTGATTTTGATGACTATTTTATTGACTTCGATTCCTCTGTATCAATCTTACAATCAACTTAGTGACGAAATATCTCGCAAGCAGCAAGAAAATCAACTGCGTAATAGCACTACAGAAATCTGGCAAAAAAACTTTGGTAACTTTCCTGATGGTAAAGTGCGATCGTACATCAGTCAACTTTCGTTTCGACAACAAAAGCGTAAATTAGTCGCTCAACTTCAGGTAGTTACTAGCAAGGTTTACACAGAAGCGGAACGAGAGCAATACAAGCAATTACTCTCAGCGAAACTTGGGAGGCCGTTGGAGTCAATTGCTCTGAATTTGATTCAAATTCCCATAGCTTCTAACGAGCTGTTACCAACAAAGGTTTCTGAAACAACAATCAAGCCGGAGCCTCCCCCCACGGTTGCGGAATTGCAATCGAGTTTTTTGACGGCTGTGGAGTCTGCCCTCGACTCCCTGATTTTGCCCCTACCGGCTCAATTGATGAGTTATCAGGCGATTACTAGCCCGCTGACGCCGTTAAGGATTCAGATTGCTTACTTTAGTGCGCGGGATCTCGATCGCGACGGACAAGCGCTGCTGGTGGATGATATCCGCAGTCAATTAAATTACCCTACAGCCCAGGTCAATTTCAATCGGATTGCGCCGGTTGCTGGAACGGTTACTTTTGCGTTAAATCAAGCTCAAATTGCGGCAAATCAAGTTCAATTGCTCGATCGACTGGGTAAGACGGTACAGCAAAATCCTAAATTGCAGATTGAAATGAGTTCCGGTCAAGCGCCCTCGGAAGCTGGGGCGCCGGCGATCGGGCGATCGGTGGCGGTTCGCAATTATTTGCAAACAAAATGGCAAATTAAGCCCGATCGCTATATTACTAAAACTGCAACTGCAACTCAACCAATTGTCCAGTTAAAAACAGTTCTCAAAAAACCGCCCCAAAATTCCTCACCTTCTGTTCAGCAAGATGCAGTTGAAGGAGGAGTGACACGCTGACTGTTTTTAACACTGGTGTCAAAAAGACGGTTCGTAGTGCGGAATGCGAGTCCGCACTACGAACCAATCTGTCTATACAATCCGATAATTACCAATAGGAAATTTTTAAAATGATAGAAAGCATACAAGAAGTGGCGATTGAAGATAATCTCAAGCAATTTTTAGTAGTGCTTTCAGTTTCTTTGAGTGTGGCAACTCTGCCACAAATTGTTAGTTGGTTGCGCCGAATTCCCTATACGCTGCTGCTAGTGATTGTGGGAGCAGGACTGGCTTTGGTCGATGTACGGTTGGTGAATCTTTCGCCTGAATTGATTCTGTTGATTTTTCTGCCGCCGCTGCTGTTTGAAGCTGCTTGGAATTTGAAGTGGTCGAGTTTAAAACAGGATTTAATTCCTATTTGTCTTTATGCTGTTTTCGGTGTGCTGATTTCCATTGCGGGTGTGGCAATTGGTTTGAATCAATTTGCCGGTCTTTCTTTGGGAACTGCGCTGATGATTGGGGCTACCCTTTCAGCTACCGATCCGGTTTCGGTGACGGCTTTGTTTCGGGAGTTGGGGGTTGAGAAGCGTCTCAGCACTTTGATGGAAGGCGAAAGTTTGTTTAATGACGGAATGGCAGTTGTGGCGTTTGGATTTCTGGCTGCTTTTGCTCAGGGAACTGCTAATTTATCGCCGGGGCCGATTGTACTGGAGTTGATAACGGTGGTGGGGATTGGGCTGGGGGTTGGCGGGCTGATCGGGTTTGCGATTTCTTATCTGACGCAGCGGTTTGATTTGCCTCTGGTGGAGCAGTCTCTGACGTTGGTTTCGGCCTACGGTACTTATTTGATTGCGGAGGATTTGGGGGGTTCGGGGGTGATTGGGGTGGTCACGACTGGGCTAATTTTGGGCAATTTTGGTTCTCGCATCGGGATGAATCCTCGCACTCGGATTATTGTGAGTGAGTTTTGGGAATTTTTAGCTTTTTTTGTAAATTCGATTGTGTTTTTGCTGATTGGCGATCAGATTCGGTTTGGGAGTTTGGGCGAAAATTTGGATGCGATCGCGGTGACGATTGTGGCGGTGATTGTAACGCGGGCGATCGCCATTTACGGACTGGGTAGTCTCAGCAACCGTTTTGCCGCATCCGCCATTCCGCTGCAGGAGCAAACGGTGCTGTGGTGGGGAGGGCTGCGGGGTGCGGTGTCGGTGGCTTTGGCTTTGAGCGTACCTGAAGGTTTACCGGGCCGGGAGGTGGTGATTGCGACGGTTTTTGGGACGGTGTTGTTTACTTTATTGGTGCAGGGACTGACTATTCAGCCTGTTCTGAAAAAACTGGATCTGCTGGGGGATGGGCCGATGCGCGGGGAGTATTTGGAGGCGATCGCCCGTCGGGCGGCTTTGGGTAGGGTGTTGCAACGGTTGGCGGAGATGGAGGACCAGCCGGGTGTCGATCGGGAGTTTTATGAGTATCAAGAATCCCTGGTTAAGGGGGAGTTAATGAGGATTGAGGCAGAGGTCGATCGGCTTCAAGATGAATATCCCGATCTCAGCACGTTTATTGCTGAGCAAATTCGAGGTGAGTTGCTGGCGATCGAGGCTGACACCTATGCTGAGTTTGTGCGATCGGGTCGCTTAAATCAAGAACTGTCTCTCTTTTTGGGAGTTGAGAACATAGGGGAGTAATTATAGAGTGCGACGGTTTTTTCTATATCTTGGAGACTTCCCAAATGCCGCCGCAGAATAGATTCAAACTAATACTTAAACATTTCGAGCAATTTCGTAATGAGGACTTCAGTCCTTTCCATCAAGTTCGATCGTTCGGACTTCAGTCCTTTCGAGCATTGTCTAACAGTGTTAAGGGAACTGAACGGGTAACTCAATCAGTTTAAGCCGTTATAATGCAAAAGTAATCTGAGTATCAAGTACCAAAGTGCGCTGGCAAAGTATTCCTCAAGCACTGCCGCACCGTTAATCCTTCTGATGGTTGCACTTATTGGGCTTTGTCATCAATATCCAGTTTGCAATTCCCTGAAACCTCTCCAACGATTCTTGTAGAACGGGCATCCTGCTTGTTCAAAAACTTGCTTTGCGATGGAGGTTTATTAGAGGCATAGCGATCGCGAAATATGAGGAGTGCATTGAAATTGGTAAAATATGTTAAATCGCCGGAAATCTTCATTTGTTCGTTACCAAATACTGGGAATCATCACAGCCTTAGCGCTGAGCTTAGTTTTGCAGGCTTTACCCGTTCAAGCAGCGAGGACGGCGACATCTGTTGTGGTAGATGGTCGTCCAATTTTTAGCGTCAGCGATGCTGACTCATTGACGGGCACCGAACGAGCCGATTTGCTCAATTTGCGACTCAAACAAATTGAGCAATCTCAAGAAACCGTTCGAGTCACAACTGAAATTCGCGATCGGTATCCCACCATTCTGGTTAATGGCAAATACCTGCTGACAGTCACTCAATCCGATGTGCAAGAAAATCGCACGCCCGCCGAACAAGCTAATCTTTGGGCCCAACAACTCAGTCAAGCTTTGCAGCAAGCTCAAAATGAAAGAAGCGCCGGATTCATGAAAAATATGCTGATGCTGGCAGCGGCGACTGTCGGGCTGGCGATCGCCCTCAACAAAGCATTAGGATGGCTGTGGCGATCGGCCAGACAAGCTGCAATCCAGCGATTTGTCGAACCATCAAACGAAGAAGTTGGAGTTAATGATTCGCCCAAAGCTCTGAACTTATTATTTAACTTAACTTTGTTTTTTGCAAGGGTTGCGCTTTGGATTGTCACCGCCCTTTACATTACCAATCTGTTTCCGGTAACTCGGGTTTGGAGTTACACCCTAACCAGCAGTTTAGTCAGCACTTTCACATCTAAAGCCCTGTCTGTAGGACGCAACAATTACTCAGTCACCGATCTGCTAATTCTAGCTGCTCTGATCCTGGGATGGGTTGTCCTTAGCGGTGTTATTTCTAAAATATTTAAACTGCGAATTTTGGAAGTCACCCGTATCAGTCGAGGCAGTCAAGAAGCCGTTGCTGTGATTGCCAAATATTTGCTGGTTGTTATAGGAACCATTGTTCTGATGCAAATATGGGGAATTGACCTGAGTTCTCTAACAATTATCTTTAGTGCATTAGGAGTTGGTATCGGTTTTGGATTTCAGGATATCGCTAAAAACTTTGGTAGCGGTCTGATTTTGCTCTTTGAACGTCCGATTCGGGTAGGTGACTTTGTGAATGTCGGTAAAATTGAAGGCACTGTGATCCGTATTGGCGCTCGCAGTACAGTGCTTCGTAACCTAGATCAAGTTTCGATTATTTTACCCAATTCCCGTTTCTTAGAGGATGATGTAACTAACTGGAACTATGAGAATTCTGTGTCGCGAATCAGAATTCCCGTTGGTGTTGCCTACGGCTGTGATATCAGTCAAGTTAAGGAGGCACTGCTAAAAGCTGGTAGGGGACATTCTGATGTCTTGAAGACTCCAGAACCGATTGTTTTTTTCTTGGGTTTTGGTGAGAGTTCCTTGAATTTTGAGCTGCGGGTTTGGATTGTTGAACCCATCGCACAGTATCGCGTCAAGAGTGATTTATTTTTCCGTATTGAAGAACTGTTTCGAGAGCATGAAATCGAAATTCCGTTTCCTCAACGAGATTTGCACGTCCGCTCCGGGAGCATTCCTTTGGCTTTGTCACCGGAACTAGAGGCAACATTACGCCAAACTTTACTCAAATCGGAAAATAACTCAGTTGCCCCTAAATAACTTAAACTAAATTCTTCCTGCTTGCTTCTTTTTTCTTCCTAATGACTCATGACTAATGACTAGGTTCGCGAGTTTTCAAGCTCGCACTAATGACGACTGTCAATTATCAACTGTCAACTGTCAACTATTTATTATAATACAGTTGATTTGACCATGAAAACAACAATTAATGTACTATTTATGTTCACACAACTGCCTTTAAATTATGGCGATCGCTTTTTGCAAGTTATCCTAATTTTTCTAGCTGGAGGAATTGGGGGATTAGCTGGACTGGTAGTGTTCCCAACCTTGAGATTGATATTAGCTTTATTTGCCGCAAGCTTATTGAAAAAAACTTATATTGGTGTATTGCTTGCTTCTAAAAACCTAATTTTAATTTTATTAACTCTGTCGGCGATGGAAGTCATGTTAGTTTTAATCCCTCACACTAAATGGCTAAAATTGATGGAGTTTTGTTTGAGTGCGGGCATCACTTGCTCTGCCGGTTGGCTAGTGTCAAGTTTATTTCGAGAAGTTTTTAATAGCACAATTTTAGGTGCAACCTTTGACTCCAACCCGAAAGTAAGAGGCGAGTCTATCTTTTTAATTCGCTATCTGGGAGACTTTGCGATCGCTGTAATAATCATTTTAGTCTTTTGCATTAGCCATAATATCAATGTTGGAGGCATACTTGCTAGCTTGGGGATTGGAGGTGTTGCTATTGCCTTTGCTGCTCAGAAGACGTTAGAACAATTTTTAGGAGGAATTGTATTAACTCTCGATCGCCCTTTTCAAGTTGGAGACTATATTGGTTTATCCGACGGCCCTATGGGAAAACAAGGCACTTTTGGACGAGTCGAAAGTATTGGTTTAAGGTCAACAAAAATTCGTACCTCTGGTAAAGGTACCCTCACAGTTATTCCTAATAATTCGCTGACAGAAGTTACCATAGAGAACTATACAAGCGCCAAGAAAGTCATGTCGATTATGATGCTAGAGTTTCCCGAACAGGTATCTGCTCAGGATGAAGCACTAATCCGTCAAACTGTGATGGAAAGCACGATGGACATTTTTGGTTTAGACTGGCGCAGCACGGAGGTTTCCTTCAGTAACAACCAAGCTCAAATTTCTTTTTTCATTTTGGGTTCTAATGAATTATCTATGGACTTGAGGCGGCAATTGCTGGATCTAGCTACCCAACAAATCACCAAACAACTCCCAAAACATAATATTTCTTTCACCATTAACCAACCAACGATTTATGTGGATGCTCCAATTCCTATTTAAACGACCAATGAAGCTGATCTTCTTATTTGTCATGGCTGGGTTTTTGGCGACTTTTCCGATTAGTTTTGCTCTAAGTGTTGACGGCCCTCGTTCTCCTGTAGTAGTTGATGGCATTCCGCTGTTTTATTTACAACCTGTAGATCGATCTTCAGCATTAGATCGTACCGAATTTGCCAATAAATTACTGGCTGATGCGATTTCTAATGATAAAGTCATAAATTTTGATGTGCGTAACTATCCTAATACAAGCGCTACTTCAATTTCTTTAAATAAGAATTACTTGTTGACAGTTACCGCTAACGATGTTTTACCAAACTTTTCTTTATCTCAACAAGCTAAACAATGGGAATCTATTCTAGAAAGGGCGGTCGCCAAGGCTAAAAAAGAACGAACTTCACAATACATTGTGGAGAGAAGTTTGTGGGTTTTAATTGGCATAGGAATTATTATACTATTGCGGTTTTTATTGGTAATTGTCGCTAAAATAGCTAAGTGGAAAACTGGTGGTTTTACCAAGGTTTTTTTTAGTTTTGCCTGGTTAGCGATTGTCCTAGTGTGTGCGGAATGGTTCCCGGTATTGCGAAGTATTCGTTATCAGATTTTTTCCCCATTTTCTCAGCCCCAGTGGCTGATATTTTTGGGAGCATTAGGAAGCTCTTTTGTATTTAGCCACTACGCTCCAGCCTTATTAAGATTTGCCATCAAAAAGCTAGATCTGCATTCAACAGAAAATGTTTACCTGGCACTTATTCAACCAAGCGAAATTCTCGTACAATTTTCAGTCCTCTCTATTTGTATCAGTTGGTCTCTGAGCTTGCTAGAAACATTAGCACCAGTTGTGTATGAGCTGCTAAAACCGATTGCTAATTTATTTGTAGTTGGCTGTCTGTATTGGTTATCTACAAAAGTTACTAGCCGCTACCTGCGTACCTATGGATTCAAGTTTGGGGGAAAATTTAATCCCAGTACCGATGATGCAATTTTAGTATTTGAGACTGTGTTGAATGTCTTTATCTTTATTGTAGCACTGGTGACATTTGCCCGCAGCGTAAACTTTGACTTGATTGGCTTGGTTGCTAGTTTGGGGTTGGTTGGTTTAGCCGTCGCCTTTGCAGCCCAAAAAATTCTCGAACAACTGATTGCTACTCTAGTATTGTATTTAGATCGTCCTTTTGTTACTGGTGACTATATCCGTCTACCCGCTGGAGAGTTGGGGAAAGTAGAAAGTATTGGCTTGCGATCGACAAAAATTCGTTCTCTCGGTACGGGTACAATTATTGTGATGCCCAATTCTATATTAGTCAGTGTAGAAATTGAAAACGTTACTCTTGCCAAAAAAATTATGGTGTTACTGTATATGGACTTTGCAAGTGCTTTAGGAGAACGAGAATATGCTCTAGTGCAGCAAGCTATCATGGAAAAAATTGTTTTCCTATCAGGAATCGATCCTAACAGCACAAATATTGCTCTCGCCGATGGTTCGGGAAAAAGATTAAGGGTTAGTTTGGCAATTTTAGGCTCTCAGGATAATGCGGTTGAGGTGCGTAAACGCCTACTAGAGTTAGCAAGCGTTCAAATTGCTAAATCTCTTGCAGTCCACGGTATTGTGTTTACGATGGAAAATCCTACGGTTTACGTGCAGTCCCCTGCTACTATTTGAGTAAAACTGTTCCCTTGCCCAAAAACTGCTTTAAAATTTCTCCGGGTTTTCTGTCCCAAGTGTCGATATGTTGGTAAATCAAGCCGTCCTCATCCATTTTGTAGGTAGAGTAGCCGTTAAAGAAAATTTGAGCTTTCCAGGGTACGCGCAGCGTCCCGCGCACAGTCCAATTTGCCACAATAGTATCAGGGGCTGTCTGACTTACGTCGTGGAGGTCGAAGTAAATCTCGTTAAAAAATAGCTGCCCGTGAAATCGCAAAGTCCAAAAGATAATGCGGTAGTTGATTTTTCCTTTAAATTTGTTGACGGGATCTTGAAAATAGATGGCTTTTGTGTATATGTCGTAGGAGATGTCTTTCTCAAACAGCGTCGGGAGATCCGCTTTCAGGGTGTCTACTACTTGTTTTACCTGCATTTGATATTCGATCGCGCTCAAGCTACCACCTTGTGACAGTATTAATTTATAAGTTTAAATGAATAATCTCGATCGCTGGACGATCGCAGATTTGAGATTTCATCCAGCTCTGATTTTAACTCTAACGCTATTGTCCGCATCTGCCTTTGTGCAGACCCGGACTTGCGACATCGAAACCTTGGCACAGATTTGACTGAGTACACGAACCCCTCTGAAATTCTCGCAGAAATCAACAACGGCCAACTGTTGATGGTAGATTGCCGTCGCCGGAACGGTCTAATTTTGATTAAACGCTTTCACGCAGAGTTTGCCGGGCCGGGGGCTGCGGTTGGCGGTGCTTTTGATGTTGACTCTGTGCGGGCGATTCCGGTGGGGGATTTTTGTTTGGTTTGTCCTCAATCCCCCGAAGAAAAACAGAAAGCTTTTGAAATTCGGCGGCATTGGGTGCGGTTAACGGAACAGTTAACGGCCAAGCCTGTAGCTTTGGAACGGGCACAAATGATTTTAACTCAGTTTGAACAATATTTTGATGGGGAAACAGTGGCACAAATTCCCGATGAAGCTTTGGCACTTTTAGTAGGCGTATTTCCCCAAACTATTCGGGCAGCGCGACAGATTGACAATTAAAAATGGATAGTAATTTGCTTCAATTCATACCATTTTTAAGGGCTTTTGTCAAGTTAAAATCGCTGCGATTCGATCGACTGTGCGCTGATTTTCCTCGGGACTTCCTACCGTAATTCGCAAACCTCCGCCGGTGTGCCGAATCAAAGTACCTCTAGCTTTTAGCTGCTGCATGATTTGTTGCTGTTCCTGTTCTGCCGATTTACCCTCACCGGCTTTCACCCGCAGGTAAACAAAGTTTGCTGCACTGGGCCAAACTTGCAATTTTGGCTGCTGAGTTAGCGCTGCAATTAATTTGGCTCTTTCGGCTATAATTTCGGGAACTACTGCTAGCAGTAGCTGTCGCTGGGCTAGGGCGAATTCGGCTGCGGTTTGCGATAAACTGGGGAGGTTGTAGGGTAGGCGGATTTTTTCTAAGGCGGCTGTGAATTCGGGATGGGCGATCGCATATCCGACTCTCATTGATGCTAGTCGAAATGCTTTGGAAAATGTTCGCAAAATTACCCAGTTCGGGTGTTGGTGCAATCTGTCTGCTAAGGTGTTTTGGCTGAATTCAAAATAAGCTTCGTCAATTACTACTAAAATATCGGGCGGTAAGGTTTCTAACCAATCCACCTCATCTGGTGTCAAAGCATTGGCTGTGGGGGAATTGGGATGGACGACAAAGACGGCGCGCACGGGGGGATTTTGATTTTGGGCGTTAGCGCAGCCCTCGGAAAGGATCGCTCTTTTTGCTGCTTCTAGATCGATCGCAAAATTATCCTCTTTTCGCGCAACACTGACAACGGGAATGCCGAGGGTTTGGGCGATAATTCCATACATCGAAAAGGTGGGATTGGCGACTAAAATTGAGCCTTGGCCACCCAGACAGGTTGCAATTAAGAGCGATCTAATTAGTTCGTCGGAACCGTTTCCGACAGAGATATTGTCGGCTGTAATGGCATTTTTGGGCCGTGTAACTCCCCCTTGGCCCCCTTTGTTAAGGGGGGAGACATTTAGGAGAACACCCTGGTTAAGGGGGGAGACATTTAGGGATTCGTTGACGTATTGGGCGATCGCCTCTTTGAGTGCTGCGTGGCCTCCGTCGGGATAGCGATTTGTTTCAATTAACTGCTGGTAAGTCCAAGCTAGCTTTTGTTTTAATTCTTCTGGTAAGTCGTAGGGGCATTCGTTGGTGTCTAGGCGATCGATTACAATTTCCGAGTGCGCTGATTCTGTTGATGCGCCGCCCGGATGGGGAGTGTAGGCGGCAAGTTCGGCTAAATCTTGGCGGATAAAAGGCAGCATAGTATGATTTCAGGTCTGAGATTGTAGATGGTTTAATTATGATTTAGTTTTACACTATTAGGGTTATTAGTCATTAGTCTATAATATCTAGTTGGTAAATTCTTCATTTTCACAAATAAATAACTGATGACCCATGACTAATGACTAATGACTAATGACTAATGATTATTTAAATCGCGCCACAAAGCGATCCCGCCCAACAAACCGCTGACATTCGGTACTATTTTAGCCTGCGGCGGTAAATCAAAAGCAATTTTTTTTGTATTGCCGCCACCGATGTAAAGCCGATCGCAGTTAAACAGATTTTGCAGACATACCAGCGCTTTTTCCAGACGGCGATTCCATCTTTTGGCACCTACTGCATCTAATGCCGATCGCCCTAATTGCTGTTCGTAAGTTTCCCCTTTGCGAAACGGGTGATGTCCTAACTCTAGATTTGGCACCAAAATACCATCGACAAATAAGGAAGAACCGAAACCTGTGCCGAGGGTAACTACTAATTCTACCCCCGTCCCAGCGATCGATCCCAATCCTTGAATGTCGGCATCATTCGCCACTCGTACAGGTTTTCCCAAACGGTCTTTGAGGGTAGTTGCTAGGTCAAAATCGACCCAAGACGGATCTAAATTTACTGCGGTTTTGGTGATTCCGCGACAAACCACGCCGGGAAAACCGACAGATACTCGGTCAAATTCTCCTTGTGCGCTTGCTAAAGAGGCGATCGCCTCTAATACCGGTTCCGGTTTCGGCGGTTGAGGCGTTTCTAAACGGCTGCGTTCCGTCTGAGGTTCACCTTCAGCATTCAAAACCATAACTTTGATGCCGCTTCCGCCAATGTCAACGGCTAAGGTGCGAGTCGATGAATCTTGTTCAGTCATTTGATTGTTGACACTTGCAAGTTGGTAAGTCGATTTGAAATTGAAGAATTTTAGATTTTCGATTAACTCTCCCATTAAATCTGAGAGTTTGAACAAAAGTCTAAAATTTTATGTTCGATACTTTGGGATTGTCGGAAACTTGTACCAATTTTTTGGTGAAGTCTAAGTTTAATGGGGAAATTGGCAAAACTTTTGAATCGCTTCCCAAATTTCCGTTAGGACATTTCCCAAAGAATGATCGTCTTCTAATTCGATTAATTGCACCCAGGGACGGTGCTCGGAAAAATTTCTGCTAGCTTGAATCGGTATGATTGTATCATGCTTCCCGTGAACAATTAACGTAGGGACTGACCGCATTAATTTTTCGTCAGGGTATTGAGACATTTCTGCCACAAACTGATAATTCAGTGGCAGATAGCGCTGTTCGCCATAATGATAAACTGGTAAATACTCCTCGGAGTGCCACTTTTCTAACTGTTGCTGTCCCAACAGCGGCAGCCAGTGAGAGAGAAATTGAAAAGCGGGCGCTAACAAAACTATTCGTTTTACCGATAATTGTCGCTGGGCCAACCAAGCCGCCGTCAAGCCGCCAAAACTTGACCCAATGATTGTAACTCCCCCTAGATTGTTTACATTTTCTGCCGGAGATGGAGAAGATTGGGTTGGCAAAAATTCTGTTTCTATTTGGTTTAATTGGCGGGTGAGGGTGAGACGGGAAAAATCGTTTTGATTGAGATCGGGAGTTTTTAGGTCAATCCCTAGGGAAGAAAAGCGATTTTGGAAATATTTAGCCTTAGCGGAATCTGGGCTTGAAGCAAATCCGTGTAAATAAATGTAAGTTGAATTATTCTGTATATTCATTCCGAAATTTTGATGAGATTTACTAACTAATTTAGTCCCGGACGGATTGTTTGATTAAAAATCGTTTCGTTTCCCCAAAAAACTGCATCTAAACCTTTAATAGAATATCCGACAGATTGACCGCAATAAGTAACGATCGCGCGTGCGGACTTTACCGCAATCCCGGAGCGGAAACCAGGACACACTACGAACCGTTTTTGTTATGGTAGTCTATCGGACATGATATAATCCCGATAAAAATCTGATTTATATGGTATTAATGCGAGCGCAAACTGTAATTACTGTAACTTTAATCAGCAAAGTGTGCAGTGCATACCTTACAACTTAATTGTAGGGTAAACACTGCACACCTTGCCAATATAACTAGCGGGTAAAATTACTTTTTGCAGTTTGACTGAGTTCTAGTGGCTGACAGTTAACTCTCCTGTGCTTCAGGCGCAGGCTACAAATTGATTCTTGAGTAGCACGCACCTGAAATACTAGAATATCGACTCAAAACTACTTGTATGTTACTGCGGTTTTTGGCTGTTTTGCCTCCGGTTTTTAGCAGCTTCCCTGCGCTGCTGCATTAGTTGAGATAGTTGGGTGCGCTGTTCGGGCGTGAGCACTTCTCGCATTCCTAGCATACTTTCAAATTGCGCTTCTTCTAACTGCTGTCTCAATCCCATGATTTGGCGGTTTTTATCGCGCATTTGGCTGGCATTTGTTGTCGCACTAGACATCATTGTTTCCAATTCTTGTCTGGCTTGGCGGACGGCTTGCATTCGCTGGGAAACTTGGTCTTTGTAGCGATCGCGCACAGCCTGCATTTTCTGCTTTTGATCGGCGCTTAAATTGAGTTGCTCGAACAGCCCGCCTTTCTTACCAGCGGGTCGATTGGAAGGCTGATTTTGGGCAATTTTTTCCGCTTGGGCGGGGGCAGAAACGGCTGTCGCAGCGGCTGTAGTGCCGAGGGTTAACATTAAAACTGCTAGGGCAGAAATGCGGCGAATAGACATGAAAATTACCTCTTTGAGATTAGTTATTTTTTGGTTGTTCGCTGTCAGGAGTAACAGCGTAATTAAACAAGTCAGTTGGCGATCGTTCCAGCAAGTTGTCCGCTGAAGGCTCCTTCAATACAGCCTCCCAGTTATTGACCAGAAATGCTTCTAGGTGTGCCGCCTCATCCTTTTGATGTTGTGCGGTAACTAGGACGCGATAACCTGACCCAAAAACTAGCAGACTTGCAGCGATCGCAGTAGGAAAAGCCCATTTGGGAAAACGGAGGATTTTTGACTTTTTAGTAGCCTCGATCGATCGCGCTTCTCCTAGGTGATTCAACTCTACCGTCGCCTCATTCCTATCTATTGCTGCTAAAAGTTTTAGCTCAAAATCTGGGGCAGATTCAGGAACATTTGGGCGATGTTGCTTTAAAAAATTAACTAATTTTTTGTCACTATTTCCGTCCTTCATAGTTCGTGAACTCCCTGTTTTTGCAAAAATTGCCGCATAGCATTTCTGGCATAAAACACGCGAGATTTGACAGTCCCTGATGGCAGTCCCAAAATTTGGGATACTTCTTTTTGCGGGATATCTTCTAGGTCGTGCAACACCAAAACGCTACGGTGTTCAAAGCTCAATTTATCCAGGCCGCGCTGCACTAAATCTTGATAGTGTAACTGCATCAAGTCGGATGTGTGATTGTTGACAATAACTCGATCCATTGTTTCTTGATTTTTGAGCTTGGAGTCAAAAGAATGCTGTTTAGCAAATGCTTGTCTTTGGTCGGAAGCCACATTCCAAGTGATTCGATAAAGCCAAGTAGAAAAATTGTCTTGTTGCTTGAGTTTTGGCAATCCTTTCCAGACTCGCAGGAATACTTCTTGTGCTAGATCGTCAAGAAGTGACGGGCCGCAGAGTTGGTAAAGGGTTGACCTGACTTTGTGTTGGTAGCGTTTGTAAAGGTAGCGAAAGCAAGTGCGATCGCCCTTTAGACACTCAGCAACTAAGTCCGAGTCGGAACAGTCATCGTTTAAAACATTGGCTGACACACCTAACACCTGTGAAGTCTCCCCCACCAGTTCGTTATCTGAAGTGTTTAGACAGGAGAGGTGTGAAAAAGGTTCAAATTATTGAAGAAGGAAGAAGGAAGAAGGAAGAAGGAAGAAGCGAAAACCAACTACCGCATGGGTTTAACTGATTTGACTGGTTCCCTGGCTCTGCCGGGGAACCTATATCTAGAGGCTCTGCCTCGCTGGGGAAAAAGGAGGCAGTGCCTCTGGATCTGCGTTACCAGGCAGAGCCTGGTAACGAGTAATACGAGTAATTTGCGGGCAGTCCCGATTTAAGATTTACCGCAGAGTCACAAACTCTTCTGCAGTCGATGGATGAATGCCAATAGTCACATCGAAGTCCTTCTTTGTCGCTCCCATATTAACCGCGATCGCCATACCTTGAATAATCTCGCCCGCATCTTTCCCCACCATGTGTACGCCCAAAACTTTGTCAGTATTAGTCTCAACAACTAACTTGACAAAAGTCTTTTCGTCTGCACCTGTCAAAGAATGAAACATCGGTCGGAACTTGGCTGTGTAGCACTTAATTGATTCGGGAAACTTTGCTCTAGCCTGCTCTTCATTTAAGCCGACTGTAGCAGCTTCCGGCTGGGAAAATACGGCTGAGGCCACATTTTCGTAACTAATTGCTCTCGGATTGTTGCCAAATTCAGTATCGGCAAAAGCGCGTCCTTCGGCGATCGCAATTGGCGTTAAATTAATCCGGTTGGTGCAATCTCCGACGGCAAAAATGTGCGGTTGACTGGTGCGGCTGTCTTTGGTAACTGCGATCGCACCTTTATCGGTTTCTACTCCCGCATTTTCCAAACCCAATTTTTCCAAATTGGGCCAACGTCCGGTAGCACACAAAAGCGCATCAACTGTCAAGGTTTCTTCCGATTCTCCCGACAAAGTTAATTTTAAACCTTCTGGGGTTTTTTCAATTTGTGCGATCGAGCTTCCAGTCACAAAATTGATCCCGTGCTTAACCATTCCTTCCTGCACGTTAGTGCGAATTTCTCCATCAAAGTCATTCAAAATTAAATCGCGCCGGATGATTTGAGTTACTTGACTTCCCAAACCGTTCATAATGCAGGCAAATTCAACGCCGATGTAACCTCCTCCCCAAATTGCCAACCGTTTCGGCTGCTCTTTGATCAAGAAGATTTCGCGGGAAGTAATGGCGTGTTCGATGCCAGGAATGTCCACTCTATGAGCTTCGCCGCCGACTGCAATTAAGATTTTAGCAGCCGTGTATTTTTTATCACCAACTTCGACGGTGTGGGCGTCGATAAATTTGGCGTATCCTGAGATTAATTCCACTCCGGCTTTTTCGAGGAAGCTGATGTGCAGTTTGCTCAGCCGCCGCACTTCTGTGTCTACGCTGGTGACGAGTTTTTCCCAATCGAAACTGCTTTCTACTGGACTCCAACCGTAGCCCACCGCATCTTCGTAAAGGTGCGAAAATGTAGAGGCGTAAACCATCAGTTTTTTGGGGACGCAGCCGCGAATTACGCAGGTGCCGCCTACTAAGTCATTTTCGGCGATCGCCACCTTCGCCCCGTAGGATGCCGCGCGTTTGGAGCTCGCCAATCCGCCAGAACCCGCACCGATCACAAACAAGTCGTAGTCGTATGTCATAATTGTCGCTAGTTTCCTATCTTTATTTGACGATTTTTGCGCTTTACTTTTTTTCATGATATCTCAAAAATTTTTCATTTTTTTTGGGGTCAACTACTTTACTTCTTGCCCTTGACATGGTATTATTAGACAATAGGAATTCGTCCATTAATTTAAAAACTGCCACCACTCCCATTCTTAAAGTATAGCACAAGCAAATCGCAAAAGATATATATAAGTGTAACTATTTTGGGGCGGCAGCCGATGAGGAAATTATTGCTGATTGGCGATCGGAACTATAGCGGTTCTCAGTAACATGAAGTACGCTCAAAGAGCAGTCATTAGTCAGCAGTGATTACTTAGCAGTAATTGGGAATTGGGAATTGGGAATTGGGAATTGGGAATTGGGAATTGGGAATTGGGAATTGGGAATTGGGTTAGCTACTAGCTATGATTTCTGGCCCATTACCGATTACCCATTACGGGAGTTTACCTCAGCTAACTGAGACTCGGCTATAGTATAATTAAGATCGGATAGTTCTCGGAGACAACCACTATGCAAGTCACGAACGAACAAATTATTTATCCATCCAGCGACGGTCAACCAATGGCAGATAGCACAATTCAATACAAATTAATTGTCACAATCAAAGAAGGTTGCGAATCGCTGTTCAAAAATGACCCCAACGTCTTTATAGCAGCCGATTTACTCTGGTATCCAGTTCAAGGTAGACCAGAAATTTCTCAAGCACCGGATACGATGGTAATATTTGGTAGACCAAAGGGCGAGCGACGTTCCTATATGCAATTTCAAGAAGATAATATTGCTCCCCAAGTCACATTTGAGATTCGCTCTCATAACGACAGACAAGCAAAAATGTACAAAAAACTTGCGTTTTACAATCGCTATGGAGTCGAGGAATATTATCTTTACGATCCAGAAAATAACGATTTGAGCGGTTGGCAAAGAATTGAAGGAAACTTAGAAATAATTGAGCCGATGGAGGGCTGGATCAGTCCTAGATTGGGAGTACGATTTGAGTTGGGCGAATATGGGTTAGAAATTTATCGACCAGATGGACAAAGGTTTCTTTCTTATGCGGAATTGGAGGAACAGGGTGAATTAAACCGCCAGCGTGCAGAACAAGCATCTCAAAGAGCCGAACAAGCATCTCAAAGAGCTGAACAAGCATCTCAAAGAGCCGAGCAGGAATCTCAAAGAGCCGAACGTTTGGCGGCAAAACTGCGCGAATTGAACATCGATCCCGATCGCATTTAAGCCACAAATTGTTTAATTTAGGACTTATTCATTAAGACCAAAGAAACCGGGTTTTTATCGTTTTTGCGGGCTATAACGAATTATTTTAGTGAAAAAACCCGGTTTCTGACCCGCCCGTGCGTAAGTCCTATAAGCGTCCAAACATCGCCCTTCCAGCCGCCAAAACCGAGAAGAAGTGTTAACTTAGTAATTAGTTGTGTCGATCGCACATAAAAACAAATGCCTGAACTACAAACCCAGACCCATCCAGACCTCCACCTGCAAGACACCTCAAAACCCGTCATCGTCGGCCTGCAAGACGTAACAAAAGTTTACGGCATCGGCGACTTGGAAGTGCGCGCCCTCAACGGTGTCAGCTTGACAGTAACGCAAGGAGAATATTGCTCGATTATGGGCGCATCGGGTTCCGGCAAATCTACAGCCATGAATATTATCGGCTGTCTCGATCGACCTACGAGCGGCAGTTACTACCTAGACGGCGTAGATGTCGCCCAAATGCCGGAAGCAGAACTAGCCGGAATTCGCAATTTAAAATTAGGTTTTGTCTTCCAACAATTTCACCTGCTACCTCAATTAACAGCCTTAGAAAATGTCATGTTACCGATGGTTTATGCAGGCATTCCCGCAGCAGAAAGACGCGAACGGGGGGTAGACGCTTTAACGAAAGTAGGTTTGGAAAGTCGGCTGCAAAATAGACCAAATCAACTATCAGGAGGACAGCAGCAGCGGGTAGCCATCGCCCGGGCTATTGTTAACCGTCCGGTGTTGCTGCTTGCAGATGAACCGACTGGTGCATTGGATACAAAAACTACTCAAGAAGTAATGGATATTTTTACAGAATTCAATGAAAGCGGCATGACTGTGGTGATGGTAACGCACGAACCGGAAGTAGCGCGCCAAACTCGCCGCGTTGTCTGGTTCCGCGACGGTCAAGTTATTCATAACAATCTCGATCCGGCAGAGCTTTCTCACGCAGTATTTTAATGCCAATTTCAAAAGTTTTGCTACAATCTTCAATCTGATAGCAATTATTAAAAGTCGCAGTTTCCCGCGCCAGACAGGCCGCCGTGCCGTTTCCTTTCTATGCTCTCTACTTGTTACCAGCCTAGAGCATAGAAAGGAAACCTGTTAACTAATGACTAATGACTACTGACTAATGACTAATGACTAATGACTATTGAAAAGCACTCGGAAAAGCGGCCCAAACTCGATCGACAAAATCTCTAAGTTGCCGAGACGCGATCGCGCTATCCTTGCGATCGGAGTCCAAAGACTGCAACTGAGTCAACAGCGAAATCACCTCCGTATCCAGCGCCGCCCGAAACAAACTCAACGGCCAAAGCAAATCAGCACCATCTCGCAAATCCGATAAAGTGTATTCTTCCGGCCACTTTTGGGGCAAATCCTTCCCCGATACCAATCCCACCAACATTAGAGGGCGCACCCAACAAATTTGACGTGCCTCAACCACTTCAATCACCTCTGAATGCAGGCACGCATTTCCACATTCTAAACTGACAATTTGACCGGGTTTAAAGTTCAAAGCACAATCCATTAATGCTGACCCTTAATACAGACAATAACAAGCAAAATAAGTGCCACAACTCTCTACAGCACCAAAAAACATTATATCACAATTACTTATTCCTTCGGTCAACTGCCAACTGCCAACTATCAACTGTCAACTGCCAACTGCCAACTGCCAACTGCCAACTTTCAACTTTCATCAAGAGTTTTCAGCGCCATTTCAAGATCGGCAGTCAACAATCGCGCTTCTTTTTTGCTACTGCCGCCTTTAGCATAATCTGCCACCGAAAGCGGCTCGCCGATCGCAATTTTGACACGAGCACCCCGTCGAGGAATGCGCGGGCGGTAGCGGATACTCATCGGTACAATTTTCACCCCCAAACCAGGTTGGCTCAACTCTGCCTGCATTGCCAAACGAGCCAATCCAGGCTTGGGAGGGTGAACTTCACCATCCTGAAAAATGCCACCTTCGGGAAAAATCACCAACATTTGCTTGTCGAGGAGCAATTCCACGCCATAACGCAGGCTGCTAATTGCTGGATGCTTGATATCGACAGCAAAACCTCCCAAATGTCTGATGAACCAACCTTGCAAGCCTTGCACCTCATCGGCAGTTACCATAAACCGCAAATCGCGTCCAGTCACCTTCTGTCCCGTTGAATAGGGCATCATCAACGCATCCCACCGGGAGCGATGCGTAGGGGCCAAGATGACAGGCCCGTCCTTCGGCAAGTGCTCCTGTCCGGTTATTTCAATATTGCTAAAATAAAACGGCAGGACAACATAGTGACCTAGCGGGTAGAGCAAGGAGGTTAACCAAGGAGAAACGCGAGAGGTATTAGGTGCTACCTTGGCAAGCATGGGCTTCACTAGAGATGATTTACTGGACTCAACGGCGATCGCGGCATTATGGCGCATAGCAGTTAACTTGCTTTATCGATATTTGACACTCCGGGCGCGCGAACGCGCGGGGATTCTTGGTTCACTGACACACCTTTAAACTATCCATCCTTTCGGCAATATTTAAACCCAAAAACTGTCCGATTGAACGAAGTTGCGAGTCTAATTTGAATAGCCCCAGAGGGCTTGTCTCCCCAAGCGTTAAGGAATCACTTCCCAAGTTCCCGTATGCCTTTGTACATCTAACTACTAAGTTTTTGAGTTTTCTGGTATGAGTGCGCGGTGGCTACCCTAGCTATGTTTTTGTGGTGTTCGCTACCCACGAGATATTATTGTTTTCTAGCCCGTCGTTTTGGATTCTCACCCATTCGATGCTCGCGGTTATTCTACCTGTATCTATACTCTAGTGTACTAGAGTTAGGGAAAATACTGTCAAGCCTGAAAAAGTTTTCCAGTATTAAAAGCCGTCCTAAAAGGCTTGCCCTGAGCTTGCTGAAGGGACGGGGTTTTAAACCCTGTTTTCTGATCAAGTTTAAGGATATGTTATTTAGCAAAATTTTAATCTTTCGATGGTGACACTTTTGCTAGTGGCATTTTGCTTTTCGCCGGCGGAAAGCGCCCCAAAACTTAATCTGTTAGAGGCTTTCACCGAGGTCAACCCGACCGCAATCAGGAGCCAGATCGATCGGGCAATTACTTATTATTTCAGTTAATACGGCCAAGTTCGATTAAACATTGTCGATCGAAAGTAAAAAATTTAACAGGTTAAATTTTCCGGCGGGCTTCAAACCAAGAAAGCAACTGAGTCCGACAAACAGACTCCATAATACCGCCAAGTACCTCCAAGCGGTGACACGAAGGCGCGCTATCTGGAATATTAGCAGCAGTCCGAATCGTGCCAGTTTTCGGGTCATCAGCTCCGTATACCAGCAAACCGATCCGAGCTTGTACGATCGCACCAGCGCACATCGGGCAAGGCTCCAGAGTCACATAGAGCGTGCATTGGTTGAGATGCCAGTCTTGCAAAACTTTGCCCGCCGCCCGCAGAGCCAAGATTTCAGCGTGAGCAGTCGGATCGCAGTCTCGCTCTCGCCGATTTTGCGCTTCGGCAATCAACTTACCAGTACCGTCAACCATGACAGCACCCACCGGCACTTCACCCGCATCGCCCGCAGCTCGTGCTAGTTCCACAGCCCTAGTCATCCAGCCCTTGTGAATAGCATACTTAAAATCACCAATAAACAACTGCTCTGTTTGCAAATTCACGGTATACCTATGTAACTAAAAACGTTTAACATTGTCTTACTTATACACTTGCTGCGGAGCGAATAAGTGCGATCGCTAGTAAAACAAGTTTTTATGGCAAATTATGGCATACTTACCTAGTTGAAAACACTTAAGATCGAAAAATAAAGTTACATCACAGTCCCATCCAGGGTAATTTTAAATTATGGACACCACCACGATTAGCACTGAAGTTGTTGAGCTGTTGTCCCGGATTAGCCGGCAAAAACTCCGCCAACAAGATATCACTCCCTTGGTAGTATTTCTGACTGCTCTAATTTCCATCCTGCGCGGAGTAATGATTATCGACAGGACGATCGCCATTGAAGAAGAAGAACGGCTGCAAAAGACTCTCAAAGCCTTTTCCAGTGGCGATCCAAGTCGAATAGAACTAATTCAGCGCCTTGTCAAAGGAATCTCCAAACAGCAAGTTTACTTCAACCCCACGGAATTGCTAACCCTGACAGCTTTCTTCTCAGAATCAGAAAAGCTGTTGCTCATCGGTTCCGGCTACGAAATGTCAGCCGTAGACGGACACATCGACCTGCGGGAGCAAATGTACCTACAGTCGATCGCCAACCGGCTCGGCCTCGACTCCAGACACATTGCAGTCATAGACACCTTATTTACAAAAGAAGGAACCCTCGACTCAGAAGCTTTTGCCGAAGTTCAAGCATTACTCGCACCAAGCGAATTCTCCTCCCGCGATCCAGTATTTGCCAAAGCAGGAAAGCACCTGCTGACTCTTTTAATGCGTCAGTAATCCAGCGCCTTAAAGTTTTTTGGCCGTGCAAGAATCAGACACCGGGAAAAGAATTTGATGCTTTTTCTATTAGTTTGCTCATTTGGAGCGGTCGGAAACCGGGTTTTTTCAGACAAATACATAGGTTGCAGCCAGCCAAAACGGTAAAAAACCCGATTTCTTTTGCCTTGATGCGTCCAATGCCCTCTAAAATCTAAAAGCGACTTATCGCTGGAGCGATCGCCCCAGCGGGCGTTTCAAATCTCAACTTGACCGGGAATCAACGGGTATAGCGCCCCGAAGCTGTTGAGCGGATGCTTCCCAAATTTTAGACGCTTGTTCATGCTTCCAAATGCAATGCAGCAAGTAAATCTAAAATCTAAAACTTGTTCGCTCGCGACTTGTGTTGAGCGTAGCCGAAGCAAGCCGAAGAATCAAAAATCAAAAATCAAAAATCGACCGATAGATCATGCAAATTGAATGGCAAACTGCTAAAACCTACGAAGACATTCTTTATCACAAAAGCGGCGGCACCGCCAAAATTACCATCAATCGACCTCACAAACGGAACGCTTTCCGTCCCAAAACCGTGCAAGAACTGTGCGATGCCTTTACTGATGCCCGCGAAGACACAAAAATCGGCGTTGTCCTCTTTACCGGTGCGGGGCCTCACACTGACGGCAAATATGCCTTTTGTGCGGGTGGCGACCAAAGCGTGCGCGGTGCTGCGGGGTATGTAGACGAAGGTGGCATACCTCGGCTGAACGTGCTCGACTTGCAGAAGTTGATTCGATCGATACCCAAAGTTGTGATTGCTTTAGTTGCCGGATACGCGATCGGCGGCGGTCATGTTTTACACTTAATCTGCGACTTGACGATCGCAGCAGACAATGCCATTTTCGGACAAACAGGCCCAAAAGTAGGTAGTTTCGACGGTGGATTCGGTGCCAGCTATCTCGCCAGAGTAGTCGGCCAGAAAAAAGCCCGAGAAATTTGGTTTTTGTGTCGCCAGTACAGCGCGCAGCAAGCCCTAGAAATGGGTTTAGTCAACTGTGTCGTACCCGTGGAACAACTCGAACTCGAAGGGATGCAGTGGGCTGAGGAAATTCTCGAAAAAAGTCCGATCGCGATTCGCTGTTTAAAATCCGCTTTTAATGCCGACTGCGACGGTCAAGCCGGTCTCCAAGAGCTGGCTGGCAACGCCACTTTGCTGTACTATATGACCCAGGAAGGCGCGGAAGGCAAACAAGCATTTTTGGACAAACGGGAACCGGATTTTAGTCAATATCCGTGGCTGCCATAGCTCGATCGACAAATGAGTTTTTTGATTCCCTCATTCCAGTTACAGATGCTATTGATTTCTGTGAGTTGCAAAAGTCGAATTGAGGCGATCGTCCAAAAGTGTAAGTATTGATATTACTAGCACCAAAAAAATGAAACTGCTTTGTTAAATCCAGACCGCGATCGCCATCAGTAATTCCAGAATCGGAAATGCCCAATGCTCCTATCCAAAATGATATGATTCCTGCTGCAGTCCGACTAAACCGACAGTGCTGCTGATTGCTCGATTAAAGTTGTGCCTGTCAACTGGCAGGCATTGCGCTCAGAAACAGTAACAGCCTCTTGCACAGTCACAGTCTGTTCTTGCCACATTCCAATTTCTGCTATATTTTCCCAAGGTTCTCCAAAAGACGGAACCGCTAAAGTACAAGCTTTCCACTGACTTTGCACCGGCACGCTCAGCAAAGCGCAAACCCCCCCGCGTCTTCCTTCAGGAGTGTAGTGGTGGCAGTGACGGCAAGCGGAAGTTAATGGTGTTTTCATAAAAGTGTTTAGACAAATCAGTTTCATCTATAATTCTCCTCTGTAGAGCTAGGAGGTTTTAGAGCATTCCAGCCTTTATGCTGTATAGGTTATAGCGATCCCCGATACATAATTAAATTTTATAATTTATTTATAATTGCGTTATATGTAGAAACAATTAGCTCAGTTCTTACTCAGTGGGTAGGTAAAAATACAGGTTAAAAGTTTATAAAGGGTCAGGGATCAAGAAAAACCACAAGTGTAAAACAAGTGTCAGTAACTCAGGGCTAAAGCCACTGAGCTTGTAAAAAAAATCGATCAAGCTATACTGACGGGCCTAAGATTCTGGAAATCTCCGTTATTTTAGTCACGACACCAGGCGAATGCGAAGCTAGTTTCCTGCTCTGTCATCTGCAATTAAACAGTCTTAAAGTCACTGAGGCAGTGTTGCAGGTTCAAAAAGCTCTTATAACATTGGCAAAGCTAACATTACACGCAAGTGGAGGGACACAACAATGTCCAATTTTATTTTCGTACTTGATACAAACAAAAGACCACTAATACCTTGTAAGCCGTCAGTGGCTCACAAGTTGTTAACCGCCGGTAAAGCGGCTGTTTTCAGAAGGTTCCCGTTTACCATTATTCTCAAAAAGGTGGTAACAGCAACTATTGAATCAATTAGTCTCAAGTTAGATCCAGGCTCTAAAACTACTGGCATCGTTTTACTAGAAGGCGAAAAAGTAATTTTTGGCGCTGAACTAACTCATCGGGGTCAAACCATCAAAGCAAGCCTTGATTCCCGTCGCGCACTGCGTCGAGGAAGGCGAAACCGTCATACTCGTTACCGCCAAGCAAGGTTTTTAAACCGTACCCGCCAAAAAAGTTGGTTAGCACCATCCTTGCAGCACCGGGTAGAAACCACCCTAACTTGGGTTAACAAATTACGCAGACTTGCACCAATTAGTTTGATCGTTCAAGAACTTGTCAGATTTGACCTACAACAACTAGAAAATCCTGAGATTTCCGGCGTTGAGTACCAACAAGGCGAACTGCAAGGTTACGAAGTTCGTGAATATCTACTCAACAAATGGAACAGAAAATGTGCTTACTGCAACGCTGAGAATGTAGCTTTGCAAGTTGAACACATTCACTCGAAAGCTCAAGGTGGAAGCAATCGAATTTCTAATCTCTGCCTTGCTTGCGAAAAGTGCAACCAGAAGAAAGGCACTCAAGATGTTAAGCAATTCTTAGCAGAAAAGCCTGACATCTTGAAGCACATCCTTGCACAAGCAAAACGTCCGCTTAAAGATGCTGCTGCCGTGAATTCAACTCGGTGGGCATTGTTCTCTCGTCTGAAAGAAACGGGGTTGCCCGTTTTGACTGGTTCAGGTGGACTGACAAAGTTTAATCGTACTCGACTTCAACTACCTAAAACTCATTGGCTTGATGCTGCTTGTGTCGGCCAAGTTGAATCCTTGTCTGTCGTAACGAGCAAACCATTGCTAATCAAGGCAACTGGACACGGGACTCGTCAAATGTGTCGTACAGACAAATTTGGATTCCCATCTCGGTACGTTCCGAGAAACAAGTTTGTCAAAGGTTTTCAAACTGGCGACATTGTAAAAGCCATCGTTACCAGTGGTAAAAAAATAGGTGAATATGTTGGTCGGATTGCGGTTAGAAAGACTGGTTCATTCAATATCTCGACATCAGAAATTGGTGCAAGGAATTAGTCATAAATACTGCAAAACTGTTCACCACAAAGATGGCTACAGTTACTCATTTTAAACTTGAAGATTCAAGGCGATTGAAATCGCCGAGCCGTTTTCCTCTCAGGACTGAAGTCGCTGAGTTTCCCACTTACCGAGTTTTTTGGCTCTCCTGGGTTTATGGTGTATACGGTATCAAGCACAACTGTTCGCGATTCAGTGATGCCCGGGCGAGTAAGGATATGCGGTTTGTTTATCACCACAAAATCAGGAGAGCCGTTTTTCTTATGAAAAAATAGCAAAGGGCGATCGCAATCAGGCGATCGGGCAGCAGTTACCTTGACGGCAAAAGCCACTAATTCTAGAATAGGCAAGTTTTAAAGCTGCTTGTTTATTTGTTGAGAATCAAAACATTAAAATCAATTCAGACACGATAGGAGTTTTGCTAATGAGTAAGCGTTCTTCGGTTGAATCCCCAAATCAATCCTCATCAACCCCAATCCAGCCTGCCTTGCAAGCAGCCCTGGGATGTTTGGATGTAAATCTAGAAGCAGAACTGACAACATACAGAAGGCACAGGCGGCGCGCCGAACAGTGGGTGTCGCCATCAGTTCGTACCGGCAAGCAAACAGCCACAACCGAGCAACAGAATACCCAAAACCTACGGCTGGAAGCTGTCGAGGAAACTCAGCAGCCGCTATCGCTGCCCCTATCCCTGGCCGGCGTTCAGGGCGATGCCCCGCTAGCAACTACCAGAGGTGGCACGAAATTATCTAGCAGTGGCTTTGCACCCCAAAACTATCTCGAATCTAGCGAAAAACTGATAGAAAGTTTGGACGAAGCAAAAACCGAGCCTGCAGAACGCAGTTTGGCCGCTAGTCTGTTAACTCCCTTGGGACTGAGTTCGATGCTGCTGTTTCTGCTGTCTTGTACAGCTTTGGGCTACGCAGTCATGCACCCGTCAAGTGTAGTTAAAATGACAGGTTTGAACCGTTTGCTCGATCGCTCCGCGCCCGGAACAAACCAAAATCCCACCGCTAGCGCCCCCTCAAATAGCAGCGCCAAAGAACTGCCAAAAGCTCCTAATCTGGTATCCAAGGAATTTGTCGATCTAGATTTGAGCACTCTCAGCAATGTCAAGCCCACAGCCAGCCCGATTGCTTCCCCATCGCCAAAAGCATCGATCCCGCCAACTCCACCAGCACCTCCAGCCCCCGTCGGCGCTGTCCCAATTCCTACAGAAGATGGCAACCCTCCTAGAGGTGCCCAACAAGGACTAAACAATCTCAGCACAGCTTTGCTGCCCAGTCCCAGCCCCAGCGCGGCCGAACCAGTCCCGACACTGCCGAAACTGCCTCCCACACCGACCGCAGCCCCGCAGGCCGTAGCCCCACAGGCCGCAGCCCCACAGGCCGCAGCCCCCGCCGGAACTCCGAGACGGGCATCCGACGGATTCTATTATGTTGTCACCGATTACACCAACCCAAAATCTCTCCAGCAAGCCAGAACCGCAGTTCCCGATGCCTACGTGCGGAATTTCTCAAAGGGTGTCAAGATCCAAATGGGGGCTTTGAATGATGCGGCATCAGCAGAACGTTTGGTAAAAGAACTCCAAGCCAAAGGGGTGAAGGCGCAATACTATCAGCCATAAACTAGGCAAAGAGTAAAAAAATTCAACTAAATTGTTAGACAAAGCCCGACAGCGATCGATGTTTTGTCTAACACAAAATTGTTTTTTTAATTGTCAATCCCCATCCCCTAAATCTAAAATTTAATAAAATCGGGAGACGGAGCTCATGGGATTATTCGATCGCCTTTGGCGAGTGATTCGAGCCAATATTAACAGTTTGATAGGGGCTGCAGAAGATCCAGAAAAAATTCTGGAACAAGCTGTAATGGATATGCAGGAAGATTTAATCCAGCTCAGACAAGCTGTAGCAGGAGCGATTGCTGCTCAAAAACGTACCGAACGCCAATGCTCCCAAGCAGAATCTACAGCGGCAGAATGGTACCAGCGGGCACAGTTAGCTTTGCAAAAAGGCGAGGAAAATTTGGCGCGGGAAGCTCTGACGCGAAAAAAAACCTATCAAGAAACGGCAACGGCGATGAAAGCTAGTCTCGAACAGCAAAACGCTGTGGTGACTCAACTTAAAGACAATATGCGATCGCTCGAAAGTAAAATTTCTGAGGCAAAATCTAAAAAAGATATGTATATTGCCCGAGCGCGATCGGCAAAAGCCTCAGAAAGGCTGCAAGAAATGATGGGAAATCTCAGTACCGGCAGCGCTTTGAGCGCCTTTGAAAAAATGGAAGAGAAAGTCATGCAGCTAGAAGCTCGCTCTGAAGCAATCGCAGAACTCGGAACTAACGATTTAGAAAAGCAGTTTCTCTCCCTCGAAGGTGCCGGAGATGTCGATGCCGAGTTGGCGGCGATGAAAGCACAAATGCTTCCAGGCAAAAATACACCCAAATTGCCTTCTGGCGAGCCGCCCGCATCCTGAACCAGAACCAGCAGCAAAATAGTTGGGAAGGCAAAAAATTCTCAACAGCCGAGTTAGACATACTTCACAAGCGTGTTGGGGAATTCCCGGATCGAAGTTAAACTCAATAGATAGGTGCATCAAATCAGTTTGCCTGCACCACTGACTCGATCGCTTTAAACTGTATTTATATGTTTGCAAAAATTGCCAAAGGATCGATCGCGCGAAACATCTGACCAAATCAGTTTAACTCAAAGCGGGCTAACGCTATCAAGCCTGCTTACCGCCTAGTTCGTACACCTCACAGGAAAAATAGGATTATGGGATTATTTGACCGCATCAGCCGAGTCGTCAGAGCCAATCTTAACGATATGGTCAACAAAGCTGAAGACCCGGAAAAGATTTTAGAACAGTCCGTGACGGATATGCAGGAAGACTTGGTGCAGTTGCGTCAAGCCGTTGCCAGCGCGATCGCAACCCAAAAGCGTACCCAGACTCAGTACAATCAAGCTGAATCCCAGTCTAACCAGTGGCAGCAACGCGCTCAGCTAGCCCTGCAAAAAGGAGACGAAACTTTGGCCCGCGAAGCCCTAGTGCGTAAGAAATCTCACGCAGAAACGGCGGCTACCCTGAAAAGTAGTTTGGAACAGCAATCGGGTCAAGTAGAAAGCCTCAAGCGTAACTTGATCGGTTTGGAAAGCAAGATTTCCGAAGCCAAAACTAAGAAGGATATGCTCAAGGCCAGAATATCCGCAGCTAAGGCCCAGGAACAGCTTAACAACACCATTGGCACCCTGAATACTGGCAGTTCAATGGCAGCTTTCGATCGCATGGAAGAAAAAGTTTTGCAGATAGAAGCTCGCGCGGGAGCATCAGCAGAACTCGCGGCCGGTGGCAGCAATTTAGAGGAACAGTTCCGCTTGCTCGAAAGTGGCGGCGATGTTGACGACGAGTTGGCTCAGATGAAAGCTCAACTGGGCGGAGGTTCGGTGTCTCAAGGTCAATTGCCCGCAGCGGGTAAAACTGCTACTGCTAGTACCTCCGAGTCGAGTCCGGTGATTGACGCTGAGTTGGAAGAATTGCGATCGCAGCTCAATAAAATGTAGTAATTTCTATCAAAATTCACCTATTTCTCAGACATCGCTTTGATAGAATGCTCCGCCTACCTACAGCGCTAGCTTGGGGAAGTCGGAGCTTTTTTCAGTAGCAATTTTACAATACATAAACTTTGTATTTTGTCAAGTATCTTTATATTGAATTAAGAATTTAATTCTTTAAAAAAAATGATAAAGTGACTTTATTATTAGCAATTACACCGGCTTGGCTACTCGTAGCAGTATAAATAACTATCAAATATTGCTAAGTAAATCCACCTAATTAAACCTATGAGTCCGATCGCTCAAAAGCTTGCTGTCTATCTCTTCTTGCTTCTTTTTGTCCAGAGCGAAGCCGAAGCAAGCCCTCTGCCTCCTGCCTTCTACTTAACACCATTTTTCTCAAATAATGGAACTCGCGTGAAAGCTCCCAACCCCGAGCCTGTAAAGCATTCCCAATTGTTCAATTCTTTAATCTAAAAGGGTTTAACCTGTCATGGCCCGGCCACATTCCAGAGCGTTTTGTAGAATCAAGTTTTTCAGGACATTAGCACTTGCTTGTTCAATACCAGTTATTTGGCCCGTACCCCTAACAGCTCAAAGTGTTGGCCAGCCTGCGGTTGCTGCCGAGTCATTGGGCCGGTCGCCAATTTTTAATGATAATTTAGAGTTTAAATTAAAACTTAATCCAGAAACTGCAGACGATCGCGATCGGCTTCCTGATTTAGACTCAAGTTCAGAATTAGAAAAAGAGAGTCAAGAGCCAGAAAACAACATCCCGGAGTTCGATCTACCGGCCCAAAATCAGTCACGAGAAACTCTCGCTCAATTGCCGAACCGAGGAGAAAACAGACAGGAAATTTCGATTCCCAACCCGCTGCTGCCAACTCCACCTCCACTCCCAGAACCCGCGCCCCCTGGGCCCTTACCTCCGGTAGAACAGCTTTTGCCGCCAGTAGTTCCCGCGCCGGCACAGGCTAAAGAATTGCCCAACATTCCGGGTACGATCGAGGTCGATCGATTTGAAGTAGTCGGTAGCACCGTCTTTAGCAAGCAAGAATTAGATGCTGCACTCAAAAACTTTGTACGCCGCCCGCTGACTTTCACCGAACTGCTGCAAGCTCGTTCTGCTATCAATGAACTGTACTTTAGCAAAGGTTATATCACTTCGGGAGCGCTGATTGAGCCGCAAACGCTCGCGGGTGGAGTTGTGAAAATATTGGTGCTAGAAGGCAAGCTAGAAAGTATAAAAATAGTCGGAACTAGGCGGCTGAATTCTAACTACGTCAGAAGTCGTTTGGCACTGGCAACGCGAGGCCCACTGAAGGAAAAGCGTTTGTTAGAAGCTCTGCAACTGCTGCAACTAAGCGGTCAAATCCAAAATATTTCAGCAGAATTGCAAGCGGGTTCTCGTCCGGGTTTTAATGTGCTATTAGTCCGAGTCAAAGAATCAAAAACTTTCCAAGCTGGGATTTTTACAGATAATTCTCGCTCTCCGAGTGTGGGGAGTTGGCGGCGCGGGGCCGAAGTCCGCGAAGCTAATTTATCGGGTTTGGGAGATAGTGCGAGTTTGATTTATACAAATAGTGAGGGCAGCAATACTGTAGATGTTAGTTACGCGCTGCCTGTGAATGCGCGCAACGGTAGTGTAAGTTTTCAGGCAAGCAGGAGTCGCAGCAATATTGTTGAGCAGCCTTTTGACGCGCTGGATATTGAGTCGTCGAGCCGGACTTATGAGTTGACTTACCGGCAGCCGATCGTCCAAACTGCGAGAACAGAAATCGCTCTTGGTATTGGTGCGAGCAGGCGAGAAAGCGATACATCTTTGCTGGGAGAGGATTTTCCGCTGTCGCCGGGAGCTGACAGTCGCGGGAGAACTCGGGTTTCGGCGCTGAGGCTGTTTCAGGATTTTACTCGGAGGGGAGAGAGGGATGTCTTGGCGGCGCGATCGCAGTTCAGTCTGGGAGTGGCAGCATTTGGCGCTACGGTGAACAGCAGTGGGCCTGACGGTCAATTTTTGGCGTGGCGGGGTCAATTGCAGTACCTGCGGTTGTTGGCTCCCCAGACGCTGCTGGTGGTGCGATCGGATGTGCAGTTGGCTGGAGGTGAGCTTTTACCGATGGAGCAATTTGGTTTGGGCGGCCCGGAGACAGTGCGGGGCTACCGTCAGGATGCTTTGCTCGCCGATAGCGGAATTTTTGCTTCTGCCGAGTTGCGCTATCCGATTTTGCGAATTGGCGACAACCAAGGAGTTTTGCAAGTGACACCGTTTGTGGAGGCTGGCAATGTTTGGAATAGCGGCTCTAGGGCGGATTTGGAAACAAATACTTTGCTGTCAGCGGGATTGGGCTTGCGTTGGCAGTACGGCAAGAGGTGGAACGCTCGCTTGGGTTGGGGAATTCCTTTGATTGATCTTAAGTCGAGAGACAGAAGTTTGCAAGAGCGCGGGCTGTATTTTTCAGTAGAATTCCAACCTTTTTAAGCAAACCGCGGTTATGCCCTTGGCGCAACTGAGCAATTCCGCTATATAGTAATAAGTATCATTTGGCACTCGTCTGTAGCTGCCAAGAGTGAATTTTACTGATAATTTTAAAATTAAACTATGTCTAAGGTGCAGTTGCTGATTTTAAGTTCTTTCGCTTCGGGTTTTGGGTTTTTCTCTATCATTTTGGCGATGTTTGCGATGATTTCTAGGCTGTCGTTTACTTCTTTTTTTACCCTTGTTTTAACTTTGATATTCTTTGGGTTCAATTTAATTTTTGCTTTGCATTATTATACCTCAATTGCCAAGCAGTTAAATGTTAAAAGTAAAAGGAAAGTGAGAATTTAGAATTTGTGAAGCAGCGGCAGACAGAGGCCTGGAGATTTATTTAATTTGAATTGTCCCTGACTTTACTCTGCAGGTTGCCGAGTTATTTCAAAAGCTGGATTTTTCATGAAAGGGCGATCGCAAATCTCGAACATTACTAATAGTATTAATAATTTGTGCGCTTCAAGTTACACATAATTAGGAAGGGTGTGAATTAGCGGCAAAAAACCTGGTTTTATGAAAATCATTCGTCCGAGCTAAATTATTAGGTGAAAAAATTGGTTTCTTCGATCTTGATGGGTAAGTGCTAATACAAATACAGAATTTTCCCCAAACAAAAAGCGCCCCTATTTCTAGGAGCGCTTTTTGTAATCTCA
>NZ_JAUBPN010000026.1:0-75758 GCF_036700745.1 Microcoleus sp. S36a_B3
TGATAGTTTTACCCGATGGTAATATCTGATTGCCTCTTCTATGATACATTATTGCGTTGACAATTAATCCACCCTGCTTATTAAGGGGAATTTAGGGGGATCTCCGGGGAATAAATAGTATTAACCCAAGCGTATTGACTAATAATTATATCAAAGTCCTTGAGACTTTACACGTATATATACAACTTTTCTAGCTGATTATTTCTTCTAATTATGTTTGAAAAAATACGCTCTCGTTTGCTCTTCTCTTACCTGCTTGTACTGGCATCAATCTTAAGTATTTTTGCCATTGGCGTTAGAGTAATCTTCGCTCGCAGTCTCACCCAACAGCTAACAGACAAACTGACAGTTTTAGGAGAAGGAGCATCTGGTAACACAGAATGGGAAAACGGACGCATAAAATTTGATACTGATTTTAACGTGCAAACTCTGATTGATAACAATCAAGGCTTGCAATTATTTGACACTAACGGCAATACGATATTTCAGCAAGGGAAGTTTGTGCTTGCTATACCATTGTCATTAAGCGATACAGTACAATTACCAACGGCAAAAAATCGAATTCAAGGAATTACCTTGCCAATAATTGAGAGGGAAAATGGTAAACTAATCGGCTATATCAGAGTAAGTCAATCCCTCGAAGAAATTGACGAAACTTTAAATAAATTAAATTTAGGGCTAGGGAGTGGAATTCTTATAGCCTTGATTTTCAGCGGTGTTGGCGGAGTGATATTGACTCGTCTAGCCATGCAGCCAATTGAGGAGAATTTTCAAAGTTTAAAGCAGTTTACTGCTGATGCTTCTCACGAATTTCGCAGCCCCTTGATGGCGATCAAAAGTAATCTAGCCGTAGCACTAAAATACCCAGATGGCATGAGAGAATCAGATGCCGAAAAGTTTCAGACTATTGCTAGTGCTGCGAATCAAATGACGCAGCTAACCGAAGATTTGCTGCTGTTAGCACGAACCGATAAAGTGGTCAGCATCAATAAAGCTCCTGTCAATTTAACTGTTGTTTTGGAGAACTTAGTTCAGCTTTATCAGTCTCGCGCCGAACTAAAACAAATTAATTTAAAACCTCAGCTTACAGAAAATATTGATTTAGTAGGTGATTCCAGTCAACTAACCCGACTATTCACCAATTTGATTCAAAATGCACTTCACTACACGCCATCAGGAGGAACAGTTGAAATCACAGCCAACCGTCTCGGTTCCTATTGCATTGTCAGCGTGCGAGATACGGGTGTGGGAATTGCACCGGAGCATATTAAGCTGATTTTTGAGCGGTTTTGGCGAGCAGATGAATCTCGTTCCTATTGGAATGGAGGTTCTGGCTTGGGATTAGCAATCGCCCAAACCATTGCCCAAAATCACGGCGGCTCAATTACCGTCACCAGTAAGCTCGGAGTTGGCAGTTGTTTCACTGTAAAATTGCCAGATCACTCTTTTAAAATAGGTGAAAATACATCGCTTTATTGATGTTTTATAAATATTAAAAACTATTTAAAGATTGTGATATAAATTGTACATAATTTGAAATTTGTTGAGTTGGATTGATTATGTTACGAAAAATCTATGAATTTTGGTTGCAGCATATCAACCCACGCTTAAATACTTTAATTGTGACAATTGGTGTAGTTGGACTTACCAGTTGTCTGCTAATCAGTTTTATTTTAGCGTGGCTATTTGAAGAAATCTTAGAACGAGAAGCTTTTGCTTTTGATACTTCTTGGCTGTACTGGCTGCACGGATATGCAAATCCGAGTCTAGATGCTGTGATGCTAACAATTACTCAGCTTGCTGATCCCCGTGTAGTTATAGTGATTGTGGCAGTCACGCTGGGAATTCTATGGTGGCAGCATCACCGCGAGGAAGCTAAATTTTTTGCTCTTGCTTGTTTGGGAGCCTTGATTCTAAATACTGGATTGAAGTTGTTTTTTACTAAACCTCGTCCACATCTTTTTCCGAGCTTAATTGCAGAAACATCCTTTAGTTTTCCGAGCGGTCATGCTTTAGGAAGTTTTGTAATGTATGGGTTTCTAGCTTACCTGCTTTCCGCTCACTTTCCGAAGTTTTCCAAATTAATATATACTTTAGCTGTTTTGACGATCGCCCTTATTGGCCTGAGTCGGATGTATATAGGAGTACACTGGCCAACGGATATCATTGGTGGCTACGGAATCGGCTATCTTTGGCTGATGCTTTGCATCGCAATGCTGAGGTTACAAACCAGACAAGTCTAGTATTGCATTGCTTAATTCGAGCGAATATCAAAGGGTAGCTAGTGATTGTAGTAAAAATCAAGCTACCCTATGATATAATGTTTGGTTAGTTCCTCGCTAACCAGATGTTTGTAGTAAAAACTGAAGTTTTCCTAAAAATATAAGGACTAAAGTCCTCACTACAAACCAATTTTATTCATCGTTAGCAGCCACAGTCCCCATGAGTTTTCTCTGATTGAAAGTTGTGAAGGCGATACAGACTAAAAGTATTGACAGCAGGACTATAGATGAGCCTACCGTACCAAAATTTAGACCGCCTTTTTCTTGTGATTTGGTCATAACATCCCCAAGTGTGGCACCAAACGGTCGGGTGAGTACGAACGCAATCCAAAACAACAAGACTGGCGAAATTTGAGTATAATAATATGCTCCCCATACCAGGGCAAGCAAACTAGAAATTAGGAGCGCTCCTCCTGCAAATCCAAGTCCAGAAGTATCGGCTAGGAAATCACCCAAGGCAGTACCCAAAGTATTTGAAAATAGAATGGCAGTCCAATAAAGCAGCTCAATTTTAGGTGTTTTGACGTTATTAACAGATAGAGACCCAACACTGAATCGCCAGAACGCCAAAATAGCCAAGAGAATAGTAATTAAAATCGCAGATCCTGTAGCGTAGCCCAGCCCTAAAGTACGATCCATGTAATCGGAGATCGTTGTACCCGCTGTGCTGGTTGAAAGGATGACAGTCCAATAAAGCAATGGGTTATAGCTTTTCGATATCAATTGAGAGACAAGAGTAGCTAAAAAAATTCCAATTAATATCAGCGAACTAACCGCATAGCCCACGTTTAACGTCATGGATAAAAGGTCTCCTGCCGTTTCCCCCAGAGTGGTTGCACATATCTTCATTATCCAGAAAAAGGCAGTGATTTGTGGAAGTTTGCTCATAATTGCGATCGGGTTATCGTACTTTAGCCGTTTCACTCTAGATGATAAATGTCAAGAAATTGGAAAGATCGATCGCTAATCAGTTTTGTTGGTCGATCGGCATTGGGGCTAGTTTCTTTTGCTTAAGGCTTAAGTAAATAACCAGACTCACGATTATACAAAGAAAAAGCATACTGGTTCCGATCGTACCAAAACCCAAACCACCATTTGTAGTAGGTTGTGACCATAAATCGCCCGTAGATGCTCCCAGTGGACGAGTCAAGATGTAGGCAACCCAAAATGCCAAGACTGCATTCATTCTGAAGTAATAATAACCAGCAGCTACTATCGCAATTAAAACCGCAAATACTAATGCTGATTGTGCATAACCCAGTTTCAAAGCCTCTGCTATAAAGTCTCCTGTTGCCGTACCTAAAGCAAAAGTAAATAAGATAGCAGCCCAATAAAATAGCTCTCTCTTGGCTGTGTTGATGGAGTGCATAGCTAATGTTTTTTCAGCCGCATACCACAGTCCAAAAACGGCAGATAATATTGCACTAAAAACTATAATAGTTGTGGTCAAGCTAACTCCCAGCTCGTCTACCAATCTATCCGTAATTACTGTGCCAGTGATGCTCATTAAAACGACCACAATCCAGTAACTAGCTGGCACATACCGTTTCAGCCTAAACTGATTCAAAAGCGCCATCACTAACACAGCGCTCATCACATAGGATGTAACGCTTAAACCAAGGCTCAGGTTTACTGATAGATAATCAGCCATAGTTTCACCTACTGTGGTAGCCAGAACCTTAATAATCCAGAAGGAACCTGTAACCTCTGGAACCCTGTTTAGCCTCTTATTCATGATATTTCTCCTTGTTAATTTTTATAAAAAAAGTGAAATTATATAGTTTCATAAAACTTGCTTTTTAACAACAAGTCACTGAAAGTAAACCAGTAGTGTAGGCTATAAATTTACTCAATTAAAGGCGGGAATATTGGTTCCGCCCTTAATCTATTGGTAATTCCAAAAAAGCTAATTCGTTAGAGCTTTATTTCTTGGCATCATCATTCGTTTCTCCATCGCCATCGCCGCCAGCCGCCTCGGAAATTTGAACGCTGCTGCGGGGAGAAACGCTTTCCTTACCCTCAGCTTTTAGGCTTTGTGTTTGGAGGATTTTACCGTTACCCGCATCTACATTTATTTCCTGTTGACCGATCGCAACCGAGTACACAACATTGCCATCTTCGTTTTCTAATTTGACGCGACTTGCTGTGCCACCTTTCGCTGCTTCCGCTGCCGCTTTTGCTTGTTGTGGTGTAATTTTAGCTAGAGATTGCAGGCGACTTGATTCTTCTTTTTCTTTGGCATCGTCATTAGTTTCGCCGTCGCCATCACTGGCTTCAGCTTTGGGATTGCTGCTATTGGGAGGCATGGCGGCAACTTCAGATTTTGCTGGCGAAGCGTACACAGTTCGGACTAATCCACTGACTGCTAAAGTACCTACCAAAGCTGCTGCTAGAGCGATTTTTGTTGAAGTTTTCATGGTGTTAATTTTTTTTAATTTAGGTTTGTAGTTTCACTGTAGGTCGCAAAAGTCAAAAACTTAGCAAGATTTATTTTAGTTAGCAATTTTTTGAGTGATTTCTCGTTCTCTTCTTCACCGGATAGCAAATCGTTACCTATTGTGCGATCGAGTGGATCGTTCCACATTCTGCCATCTAAATTATTAATGAATGGTGGAACCACATCTTTTGTCTGCCCGCCCAGCATCTTGTCTGTGCTGGCATTATCCGCAGCTAACGAGTCTTCATTAATCTCGCCGTTGCTTAAGTTGTCAACAAGAGTGATTTTAGTTGAAGTTTTCACCGTTAAATCCCTTCAATGTGAGTTGGCCATTTCACTCTACAGGGCAAATGTCAAGAACTTGGCAAGATTATCTGTCTAAAAGTTAAGAAATTTCATCTTGATTTCATTTTTGGGCGTCAACCTAGGTTAAGTGGCGATTTAACATGGATGAGGTGCTGTCGCGGTGAGGAGTGCGATCGCACTTAAGATAGCAAGTATCAAGCGTGCAAGTTTTCGCAGCCACAGACCAAAATACCATCAACAGTGAAAATATCTCTCGATTAATAGTCGTCTCTGCTCATATCCGAGGGCGATATGTTTGTTTTTTAATTACTGTAATTCGCCCAGCATTGTTTCAACAGTTATGTTGGTTAATTTATGAATAAGTTTTAATAATTTTTATTGACAAGCTGTCTCAAAGTGCCATAATTTATCAATCATTGTTGGCCAAGAGTAAATCACATGAAAATGCTCAAGTCAAGTTTAATTATTCTAGGCAGTGTCGGATTGCTCTTTTTAGGAGCTTGCGGTAAAGGCGACCAAACAAGCGATACAAATACTACTCCACCACCACCGCCTGTAGCCTCTCAACCTGCGTCTTCCGCTCCCGCCGCGACTTCTGCTGCGAAAGGAGCTAACGGGGGTCAAGTTGTCAATTCTGGTCCTTACCATTTAGAGTTTGTACCTGAAAAAGAAGCTACGGGAACTCACTTAGATTTGTATCTGCAAAAAGGCGATAAAAAGGAACCAGTTCCTGACGCGAAAGTGACGGCTCAAGTGCAGTTGCCGAATGGAAAGCAGCAAACCCTAGCTCTCAAATACGATCCAGAGGGCAAACATTACGCTGTTGTGTTTCCCGGCAAAGAACCGGGTCAATATCCTGTGAAGATGAATGCGGATATTAACGGAGAAAAAGTAGACGGTCGTTTTACATTCACTCAGTAGTTTGACAGTCCGGGAAGCACGGGTGGCCAGAAACCGGGTTTTTTGCCTAATTTTTTGGCTGCAACGAAGGATTTTCGTGAAAAAACCCGGTTTCTTTGGTATAAATGCGTAAATCCTGCTAAGTTATAATTGAATAATTCAATTTTAAGTAGCTAAAATTTCATCTATTGCAGGAGGAGCCATGCAAAATGCTAATATTCCTCACCTTATTCAAAGATTTTGTGCTTTACTCTAATTTTACAAAAGTCAAAATCCCCGTTTATTGTAGCACGAACCTCCCGCCCCGCTAGTGTCAACTTAAGCCAGAAAGACCTCCAAGGACTTTTGTTATTAGACAGGGGTTTCAACCCTGTTTCATAGCGAATTTGACCTGTTTGCTAATACCAACAGTGCTGCCCGTTGGGCTACCGGCCGTTAAAAATATCAAATTCAAACTGCTTCCTGCATTGTCAATAACCTGCTAGTTTCAGACTTCTGCTGCCTGATTGGTAGCGAAATTACAAACTCAGTACCTTCTTCAACTCTCGAAAAACACTCCAAGCTGCCGCAGTGCTTTTCTCGAACAATCTCGCAGCTAATTGATAACCCTAAACCCGTTCCTTTACCGGCGGGTTTCGTAGTAAAAAAGTGATTAAATATTTTAGCCTTGACTTCTTCCGTCATTCCAGCGCCGTTGTCGGAAATGCGGACGATCGCCCGATCGCCCTCCGCGACTTCCGTGCTAATCTCAATTGTAGGACAGCTTCTGTGACCATTCAAAACACCCGCATTAGAACTGTCTCGCAAAACATCAATGGCATTGCTGATAATATTCATAAACACCTGATTTAATTGCCCTGCATAACATTCTACCAGCGGCAAATTCCCGTAATTTTTAATCAATTCGATACCCGGAAGTTTGCCGTTCGATTTCAGTCGGTGCTGGAGAATTAACAGAGTGCTGTCGATTCCTTCGTGAATCGAAGCCACACTCATGCCATCTTTATCTAAACGCGAAAAATTACGCATCGACGAAACAATCGCGCAAATTCTGTCAGTTCCTACCTTCATTGAAGTAATTAGTTTGGGCAAATCTTCGCGGAGAAAATCTAATTCTAATGTCTGAATTTCCTCCTGAATTTCTTCTACCGGATTCGGATAATGTTGGCCGTAGAGGTTGACCAAACGCAACAAATCTTCAACATAATTGCGTGCGTAGGCGATGTTCGCATCAATAAAGTTGATGGGGTTGTTAATTTCGTGGGCAATTCCTGCTGTCAATTCACCCAAAGCGGATAATTTTTCGGTATGTACTAATTGAGCTTGACTTTCCTGAAGTTTTTGCAAAGCTCGCTCTAATTCTCGGGCTTTTATTCTCAATTCTGCTTCAGATTGTTGCAGAGCTTTTTTAGCTTTTTTTCGCTCTTGAACTTCTTTAATTAAATAATTATTTGCTTGGCAAAGTTTGCCAGTTCTTGATTGCACTCGCTGTTCCAATACTTCGGCTAGTTCAGCCAGTGCTGTCTCGGCTTTCCGGCGTTCTGCAATTTCATTTTCTAATGCTAAATTTGCGGCTTCTAGCCTTGCTGGGCTGGGAAGTGCCAGTGCAAAAGGCATCAATGTCAACAGCAACAAAACTGAACTCCCAGCGACGAAAGCCGTAATCGCTTTCATGAATTGTGAGACTAAAGATTCAGGAAACCACAGATACCATGTTTGGATTACGTGAGTTGTGCCGCAGGCGACGAAGAATGCTCCGAATACCAAAAACATCCACTGAAACGGGATATCTCGCCCTTTGTAAAGCGAGTAAACCAGCATTGTGGGAATTGCATAATAGGAAATTACGATGATAACTTGCAGCCATTCCGACTTAAAAAATCCAGAGTTTGCTGAAGCCGTAGCAATTGCTAAGTCAACCATAAACAATCCTTAGTTAATTTGAATTGGGTTTAAATCTCACTAATTTTAAGTTTCTAGATAGATGCACCCTGTTGTTTGGACTTAATTTCCTATTTCGTTAGTGCTGTTTTTTGATTTGATTGGAAAAAACACTCTACCGCTCAAACTTTGGAGATAAAT
Source organism: Microcoleus sp. S36a_B3 (assembly GCF_036700745.1). Classification (NCBI taxonomy): domain Bacteria; kingdom Bacillati; phylum Cyanobacteriota; class Cyanophyceae; order Oscillatoriales; family Microcoleaceae; genus Microcoleus; species Microcoleus sp. S36a_B3. The sequence continues at coordinate 8,008 of NZ_JAUBPN010000026.1, forward strand.
CCCGCCCACAGTGATTAAAAAGACGAAATAAGCAAAGCCCTGCACCAAATAAAGTTTGTCCGTGTAGCCAAACATCGCGCTCAGCAACAAGCCAGGAAACTTTTCTTGGGGAAGCACTTTCGAGGTATTCCACACCATCGGCCCGAGAATGCAAGAGTGCTCTTTGACAAATCTTTCGTAATAGAAACACATCCCTGCTGACTCGCGATTGGCTTGCGATAAAGTATTGACTGCGGTGTCAAAAAGTCCCAGAGTTGATACCACTAAACCCGCTACAATAAAGAGCAATAAAATGCCCATATACTTAAAAAACAGGCGGATATTAATTTTTACTCCCCATTTAAACAGCAGCACGCCAATTCCGGCGGCTGAAAGTATTCCTCCCAAAGCGCCGAGGGCTGGAAGAATGCCTTGTTGAAATTTAGCGACGACGAACAAAACGGTTTCAAATCCTTCGCGCAAAACGGCAATCAAAATTAAACTAAATACGCCCCAACCTGCATGAGATTTGTCCGTTAAGGCAGCACTTACTGCGCCTTCGACTTCGGCTTTCATAAATCGCGCTTGCTTGGTCATCCAGAGCAGCATCCAGCTCAGCATTGCTATTGCTAAAACTCCAAAACTTGCCTCTAGCAGAGATTCCATAATTGGTGCAAAGGGTTGATTGGATGCGGACAAAATTTGAATTGTCCAGCCAAACAGTACACCTATCAAAGCGCTGGCAATAAGTCCGACGGCGACACCGCCATAAACCCAAGGACTTAAATAACTTTGTCCCGATTTTTTGAGGCAAGCTAGAACGATTCCAACAACTAAGGCGGCTTCTACTCCTTCGCGGAGAGTAATTACAAATGTGGGTAATGCTTCGCTGAAATTCATTTTTTTTAATTAGAAGGAATAAGGAAGAAGGAAGAGGGAAGAAGGAAGAAGGAAGAGGGAAGAAGGAAGAAGGAAGAGGGAAGAGGGAAGAAGGCTTTAGTTATCCGGCGACTTAAGGAAGAAGGAAAAAGACTTACTTAATTTCGATAATATTTGAAAGGTTTGTAGTGCGGAGTTAACTCCGCACTACAAACCGTTTTTAAGAGGCGGGTTTGAGCACTTTTTGGCTGTCGTTTTCGATCGCCTTAATGAGCACGGCCACTTGTTCGGTGGTTTTTACCGGGGCTGGCGGCGCGATCGCAGTTGGCCAATTTGCCTTAAGTTCAGTCATATTAGCAACAATTGCTTTGTCGATATCCGGGTTAGTTTTAGCCACTTGAGCGGCAATATTTTGGTACAGGGTTTCCGCGTACATGACGAAACCCCGCGAATCTTGGTATTCAATAACTGCGGAAATTTTGCCGTTAGCAACTGCCGCTCCGTATTCGGAATTAGCTGTATCTAGCAAGCCGTTAATCACTTGCAGCACGAATTTCGGATCTTGGCGCTGCGCTTCGGGAAGGGCGGCAATTGCTCCATCTACAGCTTGCATTGATGTATTAAATTCTGCATTTACTTGAGCCGGATCTTTTGCACCAGCTTTAATTAAATCCTGCAATTTAATTAAAGTTGTCTTGAATTCGGGAACTTTTCGCTCGTTTAGCTGGTCTTCCACATCGGCATAAATTTCTTCTACCGGGTGACCGATGTGCGGTTCGGCTTGGTCTGGTTTGCCTGCATCCAAGAGTTCTTTTGCTACGAAAAGATGCCCTTTCATCAAGCCGAGTTTAGTCATGTAGTCTACATCTTTGGCTTCCCCTGTGAGGACGACATCTTCAATAGTTACCATGTCTTTAATTTGGTCAAATTGGGCTTGATTAATGACATTTTTAGAGACCAATTCTTCTGTTTTTCCGTAGGGGCGGCTGGCTTGAATTTTGTTAGAAAGTGCCGGAATTCCTAACTTGGCTTCGAGTTTATCTAACTCCGAAAGAATGGCGGTATTAATGTTAATGCCGGGTTTGCCGCCGTGATTCATGCTGTGGCCGCTTGTTGCTGCGGTAGTAGCAGTGGGGGTGGGTGAGGCGGTGCTGCCGGTGTTGGTGGGGGTGGAAACGCAACCAGTCAAAGCAACGAGGATGGCTGTAGCAGCGGCGGTCGGTAATTGGCGAAAGGATGGTAACATGGCAGTTGATGATTTTTGGGTTGGGTGCAGTTTGACTCGCCTGTTATCAAGAAAGTTTCTTAATTATTTGCGAGTTAATGATTCTACCTATTTAGGATAAATTTTGGTAGATAATTTAAGATTTTCTTAACTAATAATCGGCGCATATCGATCGCGATTTGGGTTAAACGATGACTTCAAATAAACCCATGCAGCCTGCTTCGGCGATCGCATCTTGATGGGGATGAAACATATATTTTCCGCCGTAGCTGTAGCTAAATTCTAAAATATGTCGTTCAGCTACTCCCATTGTAATGACATCTGTTTTCTCGCTGGGAGTTAAAGTCATTCCCGTGCGATATACGTCAAAAAAATTGGCGTGCAGGTGAAAAGTCACGGCAGATTCATACTCAATCATGTTCATTACATACAGCCGGACAAGCTGATTTTTGTAGATCTGGATCGGATTTTTCATATAATAATTGGGTATTCCGTTAAAAGCGTAAAGCTCATTCTTTTGGTTGTCGTTTACGTCGTAACCTCCCATGATTAACAGGATTTCGTCTGCGGGTGGGCGAGGTTTTGGCGGATCGACAATGAACATTCCATAAAGTCCTTTACCGATGTGGCGGGTCACTGGGGCAATGTGACAGTGATATAGATGCACGCCATAGGGAAGTGCGTCGAACTCATAGATAAACGCAGAGCCGTTTCGGATCGGTTTAACGCCGTCCATTTCTACCGGATGAACGCCGTGGAAGTGCAGCGAATGAGAATGTCCGGCTTTGTTAGAAAAAATGACCCGGATGCGATCGCCCTCAGTTGCTCTCAATGTCGGCCCGGGTACGCGATTGTTCACATTCCAAGTGTTGAAACTAACGGCGCTGTTAAGTTGGATGATCGATGTGTTCGCTTCCAGGCGAAATTCCCGCACCGTGCGCCCGTTTTCCCGCGTCACCGTGCCGTAATCAAAATCCCGCGCAATTTGCATCGGGTTGATCGTGCTACCTGGGACTGGATCGGCAGCCATTGGCGGTATTCTCGGTGCAGCCGATCGCTTTTGGGTGAAATTTTGCAGTGCGATCGCGCCTCCGGCTACCCCAGCACCAGCTATTCCTAGCTGTAGGAGTTGGCGGCGAGTCCAGTGCCCCGGCTTTTTCATCACGGAGCGATCGGATAAGTCTGCCATACTTCTTGATAATTATTCTCAAAATTTGAGCTGCATCCGAGTATAAGACATTTTTAGCTTATTGTCAATTTATGTCAACTGTTATTTTTTTATGCGAACTCAAGAAATTTCATAACGATTTCATTTAAGTGTGTCAACTTATATGTTGGGGGTTGGCGCTGGCGGCAGCTAATATCAATTCCGGTTGCACTCATACATGATGTTAACAGTGAATTTACTATTCCGATGAATAGAGGATTTGATATAACAATGTATACAAATTTATTGCTGTAAATTAATATTATGAGAGTTTTGCTAGTTGAAGACGAGCCAGATTTAGGAAAAGCGATCGAACGCACCTTAAAGCAGGAAAAATATATAGTTGATTGGGCGCAAGACGGCAATGAAGCTTGGGAATATTTAGAGAGTCATTGGATGCAATACACTCTAGCTATTTTTGACTGGTTGCTTCCGGGATTATCGGGAATAGAACTGCTGCAAAAGTTGCGCGAGAAAAATTGTTTTTTGCCAGTTTTGATGCTGACAGCAAAAGACAGGATGGAAGATAAAGTCGCGGGATTGGATGCCGGGGCTGACGATTATTTAGTCAAGCCCTTCGGGATGGCGGAAATGTTAGCAAGGTTGCGGGCCCTGCAAAGGCGATCGCCCCAAATTCAGCCCCAACAGCTACAAATCGGCAATCTAGCCTTAGATTGCGGAAGTCGCACTGTTTTTCATCTCAATTTCCACGGGAAACATCAGAATATTTCGCTGACTAACAAAGAATTTCAACTGCTAGAATATTTAATGAAACATCCGAACCAAATTGTCACTACCGACCAAATTAGGAATCAGATATGGGAAGCAAGCGCAGATTCTTTTAGCAATGTAGTAGCCGCTCAAGTGCGCTTGCTGCGGCGCAAACTCGAATCAGTTGATTGCGCGAATTTAATTGAAACTGTCCACGGTGTTGGATATCGGATGAAAAGGGGAGAGATATAAATTGATTGTTTGGTGGGGGCGGGTTTTTGAGCTTGTTTGTTTTTTGCTAAAATTTGGAGTTAAACAGCCCCTACAAGACACCTTGTTAAATATTAAAATTAATTGAACTTAATGTGAATCAAAACAAACTATTTAATCGAACTCGATCGCAATTAGCCATTTCCTATGCCGCAGTAATGGGTTTGATTTTAAGCTTGTTGGGATTTTGCGTATATAAGGCGATCGCCCACGCGCACTGGATCGCCATTGACCGCGAATTAGAATCGGTAGCAGGGACGCTGCACGACAGCCTAGAAATCAAGCTGCAGCAGCCCGGACGACTAGAACCAAGCGTCAATGAACTTTTGCCAAACCTCCGCGTAATTGGAGTTAACGGCAGGAAAGAACAGTTTCCCAACCGCCATATTTTAAGCGCGCTGAATCAAAGTTATTATTATATTCGTTTATTTGACAATGCAGGGAATTTGATTGCTACAGCAGGCGCTTATCCCCAAGCATTGCCGCCGACATTTAACTCGCAACACTGGCAACAAATCGCTGATATTCAAGGCAATGTTTATCACCAAATATCTGTATCGCTTCACACAACAACACAGCAAGATTGGGGATATTTTCAAGTTGGACGCAGCTTGCAAGACTTCAAGGATTATCTCATGGTAGTCAAATTAATTTTGAAGTTGGGATTGCCGACAGCGCTGATTTTAGTCGGTTTTTCGAGTTGGTGGCTCGCCGGATTAGCGATGAAACCGATTTATGATTCTTACCGACAAATCGAACAGTTTACGGCGGATGCTGCCCACGAATTGCGAACTCCTCTAGCGGCATCTCAAGCAACTGTAGAATCGGCGCTGTTGATGCCAGAATTGGATGAAAAAGAAGCGCGGGAAATTTTGCGAACAATTGATCGCCAAAACCGACGATTGACTCAGTTAGTGGCTGATTTGTTGCTGTTGGCGCGGATGGACTCTCAGGTGAGATCCGATCGCCCTCAGCTTTGTTGTTTGAATGACTTGGTGAACGATTTAGTCGAGGAATTGGCGGCTTTGGCGAAATCTTCCGAGGTAGCGCTAACCTCCGAAATCCGCGTACAGCAGCCGTTGAATGTCGTCGGAGATGCCGATCGACTTTACCGTTTAGTTACGAATTTAATTGTCAATGCCATTCAATACACTCCGGCTGGGGGAAAAGTCACAGCGGTTTTAGATTGCACTCACCAGGAGGCGATAATTCAGGTGCAAGATACCGGTATTGGGATACCGGCGGCAGATTTAGCGCGCATATTCGATCGATTTTACCGAGTCAACAGCGATCGATCGCGCCATACCGGCGGATCCGGACTCGGATTGGCGATCGCGCAGGCGATCGTTACGGCCCACCGCGGCAGCCTCAGCGCCCGCAGCGAAGTGGGTTTCGGCAGCACCTTTGTCCTGCGGTTGCCTTTCTAAGGTACTATGTGAGGGAAACCGAATCATCTTTTTAGGGTAATCCCTTTGGCAAAAGATAGCGCGATCGCCCAAAATCAATAAATAGTCATTAGTCAGTTGGCTGTTGTCAGTTGGCTGTTGTCAGTTGGCTGTTGTCAGTTGACAGTTGGCAGTTGGCAGTTGGCAGTTGATAGTTGATAGTTGGCAGTTGGCAGGGGCGGTGTCCCGTGCGGGCCATCTTAGTTGATAGTTTACTAATAACTAATAACTGATAACAACTAACAACTAACAAATAACTACTGACTACTGACTAATGACGAATGACTCTTAAAAAATACCTAGCGAAGAACTATGACAGTTTTAGAACAGGGAACAATCTCTATCCATACCGAGAATATTTTCCCGATTATCAAGAAGTCGCTATACACCGACCACGAAGTCTTCTTGCGGGAACTAATTTCTAACGCCGTCGATGCCATTGCCAAACTCAAAATGGTTTCCCGTTCCGGCGAATACAGCGGCGACATTGGCGAACCGCAAATCAACATTGCGATCGACACAGAAAACAAAACCCTCTCAATTTCCGATAACGGCATCGGCATGACCGCCGACGAGGTAAAAAAATACATCAACCAAGTCGCTTTTTCCAGCGCTGAAGAATTTATTCAAAAATACCAAGGCAGCGGCGACGACGCAATTATCGGTCACTTTGGACTCGGTTTCTACTCTTCTTTCATGGTCGCCAAGAAAGTAGACATTGACACTCTTTCCTACAAAGAAGGTTCCCAAGCAGTACATTGGTCTTGCGACGGTTCCCCCGCTTTTGAACTATCAGAATCCAGCCGCACCGAACGCGGTACTACAATTACTCTCACTCTCCAAGATGAAGAACAGGAATATGTAGAAGCCAGCCGCATTAAGCAGTTAATCAAAACCTACTGCGATTTCATGCCGGTTCCCATCAAATTTGAGGGAGAAGAACTCAACAAACACAAAGCAATCTGGCGGGAATCAGCCAGCAATTTGCAAAAAGAAGATTACTTGGAACTGTACCGCTACCTTTACCCGTTCCAAGACGAGCCACTGCTTTGGGTACACCTAAATACAGACTATCCTTTTATTGTCAACGGCATTCTTTTCTTCCCCAAATTGCGGCCGGATGTTGATGTTACCCAAGGTAATATTAAGCTATTCTGCAATCAGGTTTTTGTCAGCGACCACTGCGAAGAAATTATCCCGAAATTTTTGATGCCGCTGCGGGGAGTCATTGACAGTACCGACATTCCGCTGAACGTTTCTCGCAGTTCTTTGCAAAGCAATCGCACTGTGCGGAGAATCGCTGACTATATTGCGAAAAAAGTAGGCGATCGCCTGAAGGAACTTTACCGCGACGACCGATCGGAATACATCCGCTGCTGGCAAGATATCGGAACTTTTGTCAAGTTTGGAGCTCTTAACGATGACAAGTTCAAAAAGCAAGTCGAAGATATCTTAATCTACCGCAGCACCTACGAGCCAACAGCAGACAAGCCAGAAACTACAACCCCAGAAGTGCAGGTGCAAACAGAGGACGGAGATTTGTGGCAAGATGTAACTCCGAAATCGGATAGTTCCGCTTCGACACTGCCTTACACGACACTGAAAGAGTATTTGGAACGCAATCAAACACGTCACGAAAATCGCGTGTTTTACTGTACGGAACCTGCGTCTCAAGCAACTTACGTCGCCCTGCACAAAAGCCAAGGTTTAGAAGTGCTGTTTATGGATTCTTTCATCGACACGCACTTTATCAGTTTCTTGGAACGAGAATATTCTGATGTTAAATTCTTGCGGGTTGATTCGGACATTGACGACACGCTAATTGATAAAGAAAAAGAAGCGGAAATTGTCGATCCGGCGACGAATAAAACTCGCAGCGAACAAGTTAAAGAAATGTTCCAAAATGCTCTCAACAAGCCGAAAGTGAACATCCGCACCGAAGCTTTGAAGTCTGACTCTACTGAGGGTGCGCCACCTGCGATCGTCCTTTTACCGGAAGCTTTGCGCCGGATGCGGGATATGACGGCGCTGTTACAGCAGCAAGCAGCGGAATTCCCCGAAGAACACGTTTTGCTGGTGAATACGTCTCACCCGCTGATTCAAAATCTGGCGAATTTGAGTCAGGGTGCGATTATTCAAGACGGTGGCGAGTCTCCGTCGGCGCAGTTGGCGAGTATGATTTGTCACCACGTTTATGACTTGGCTTTGATGGCGCAGAAGGGTTTCGATGCTGAGGGGATGAAAGAGTTTGTCGAGCGATCGAACAATGTCTTGACAAAATTAACTGAACGTGCAATGTAATCTTGCAAGTGTGGCGCGCATTGCGCGCCTAGTCCTTGCTCTATAATAAAAGGCTGCATCACAAACAAGTAGTCTGGAGGGCAATATGTCACGGAAATGTCAGTTAACGGGGAAGAAGGCGAATAACGGTTTTGCGGTTTCTCACTCGCACCACCGCACTCACAAGTTGCAAGACGCAAATTTACAGTGGAAGCGGATTTGGTGGCCGCAGGAAAAGCGCTGGGTAAGATTGCACCTTTCTACGAAGGCAATTAAAACCTTGGAACACAAGGGTTTGGAAATTATGGCTAAGAAAGCTGGAATTAACCTTTACAAGCTTTAAATAACCTTGTTAATTGAGCAAAGGGCGATCGTATAAAATTAAAAGTGCGATCGCCCTTACTTTTACAAAAAAAGCCTTCCTAGTGAGGACTTCACTCCTTCTCCACGAATCAGAAAACAAACGACTCAAGTCCCGATTACAAACCTAGATTAGAACTACATTCTACATTTCAGTAAATAAGTAGTCATTTCACCTTTGCCTTTAACTTCGATCGCGCCACGACTTTCAAATACATACTTGTAGTGCAATATATAATAAGTTGCAGAAGTGACTTGAATACAGCCCGGTAAGCCGTGGGATTCCATGCGAGAAGCGGTGTTAACGGTGTCTCCCCACAAATCGTAAATAAATTTTTTAATCCCGATGACTCCGGCGACAACCGGGCCAGTGTTGATGCCGATTCTAATGCTGAAATCTTGATTGTGGATATTGCTGAAGTCAGTAATTGCCTGCTGCATATCCAGGGCCATTTCTGCGATCGCTTCTGCGTGATCCGGGCGAGCAATTGGCAGCCCTCCAACTACCATGTAAGCGTCGCCAATCGTCTTAATTTTTTCCAAACCGTGTCTTTCTGCTAGGTTGTCAAATGTCGAAAAAATTTCATTCAGCAAAGCAACTAATTCTGTAGGAGAAACTCGCGAACTCAATTGAGTAAAACCTACTATATCCGCAAATAAGACAGTAACATCAGCAAAAGTATCTGCGATCGTACTATCTCCCCGCTTCAACCGATTGGCTATTTCTTCCGGCAAAATATTTAACAGCAACCGTTCTGATTGTTCCTGTTGAACCCGCAGTGCACTTAAAGTATCATTCAGAGCATTAGTTCGTTCTTCAACTCTAAATTCTAACTCTTCATTCAGCTTATAAAGCGCCATTTCAGCTCGCCTGCGCTCTGTGATATCCGTACCGATTCCCAGCATTCCCACAAAATTTCCTGCCGCGTCAAACAGCGGTTTATTTGCCCACGATACCCAAACCAGCTCGCCGCTGCGCCGCATACTTTCATTTTCATTTCGCGTGTATTGTTCTGGGTTTTGCAAAATATCTCTCAACTTTGCTCCCAAGTCATTTCCTTTTGTATCTATCTCGGGAATAATTGTTCCCACTGCGTGTTTGCCAATTATCTCTTTTTCGTCGTAACCGAAAAACTTCTGTGCAAACTCGTTAAAAAAAGTAATATTTCCTTCCGTATCTATTTTTAAAATAATGCTGTTAGCATTTTCGACTAATTCCCGATACTTAATTTCACTTTGCCGCAGCGAATCCTCTGCTGATGCGCGTTCGGCTACAGTGGCAGCTAACAGCAGTGATGTAACTACAATTACGCTCATAAAAGCCTGCAAAAACAAGATAGCCTGATTAATATTGTCCGCTTTGGCAATAAAAGGGCCACCTCCCTGAGAACCTCCCCAAATGGCGATACAGGATACAATGAAAGATGCTAAAACAGCCCCGATCTGACCGAATTGAATGGTTGCCCAAATTACCAAGGGAAATGGCAAGTATTCGAGGGGATACCCGGAGAGATTACTTTCACTTTTTGAGTTGTAGACGAGCCAACTGACTGTTACTAATAACAGCAGGCATATTCCGGCACTGATTCGATTTACAATTGTTTGACTGCCTGTATTTTGTGGATGGCGTGTGGCTTGTTTTTGGTATATAATCAGCAGCAGGGGAGTAAAAATTACCACTCCCAATGTATCTCCAAGATACCAATTCCAGCGAATTGGCCAATATTCGCTCCACTCAATTAAACCAGTTACACCGAGGCGCAGCGTGCCGAGAGTGGAGTTAATTTGAGTGGCAACTACAGCACCGCAAAAGACTAAATTGACTACATCGATTAGCCGCTCAAGTGAGGGGCGAAAGTTGAGCTTGTGCAGCAAAGTAAAAGCGCACAAAGCTTGTAAACAAGCACAAAAAGCACTAATTGTTGCAAGTGTTAAAGACACATTAAGGTTAATAGTCTCGTAAAAAAATACGCCTAAAGCTATTCCCGGCCAAACTCGCCAACCAAATAATAAAATTGCGGCTTGTGCAATTCCTGCGGGCGGCCAGACGCAGGTAGCTAATTTATTTACGCCGGGGATTGAAACTGCTATTTTTGCTCCTAAAGCGTAAGCAAAGGCAATGGCAGCTATTTTTGCTAAGTATTGCCAATTTATAGATTGAGCAAATCGCAGAAACAGATTTTTGTTTTGGTTCATACTGAGCTTTATATTTTTAACTGGCTATGCCCACAGCCAAGACGATTAGGATCTAATTAATTGCATAAATATGAGCTGAACATTGTTTATTCCTTTTTCCCTCTGTTTTTCCTCTTCCTTCTTCCCTCTTCCTTCTTCCTTCTTCCTTCTTTTACAATTTAATGCCTGTGAGAAAATAAGTGTTCATTTCACCTTTGCCTTTGACTTCGATCGCGCCACGACTTTCAAATACATACTTGTACTGCAATATATCATAAGTTGCAGAAGTGACTTGAATACAGCCCGGTAAGCCGTGGGATTCCATGCGAGAAGCGGTGTTAACGGTGTCTCCCCACAAATCGTAGATAAATTTTTTAATCCCGATGACTCCCGCGACAACTGGGCCGCTGTTGATGCCGATTCTGATGCTGACATCTTGATTTTGGGTGTGGCTGAAATCAATAATTGCCTGCTGCATATCCAGGGCCATTTGGGCGATCGCCTCTGCATGATCGCTGCGGGGCAGGGGCAGCCCTCCAACTACCATATAAGCGTCACCAATGGTCTTAATTTTTTCCAATCCGTGCTTTTGGGCTAGGCGATCGAAGGTGGAAAAAATGTCGTTAAGCAGCGAAACCAATTCCGGCGGAGAAATTTGGGAACTAATTTGGGTAAAACCGACTATATCGGCAAACAATACTGTTACTTCGGCAAAAGTATCGGCGATGATGCTTTGGTCTTGTTTGAGTCTTTCGGCGATCGCTTGTGGTAACACGTTGAGCAGGAGGCGATCGGATTTTTCTTGTTCTAAGCGCAAAGCTGCCTCAGCTTCTTTGCGAGTTGTGATATCTTCAACAGTACCTTCGTAATAAAGCAAATTTCCATGTATGTCGCAGACAGTATAAGCATTTTCGGCAGTCCAAATTATACTGCCATCTTGACGGTAAACTTGAGATTCTAAATCCGATACTTTGCCGTTGATTCGCATTAAATCTATGACTTCAGCGCGCTGTTCTTGATCGACATAGAGCTGGCGATTAATATCAGTTAAATTTGCCATCAACTCCTCGCAGGAACTGTAACCATAAATGCGAATCAAAGCAGGATTGACGCTGAGATATTCCCCATCGGGAGTAGTTTGAAAGATGCCGACGATCGCATTTTCAAAAATGCTGCGGTATTTGGCTTCAGCTTGCCGCAGCGCTGCTTCAGCGCGCTGGCGTTCCCGCGCTTCTACGGCAAAAGTTACAGAGTCTGTTAGAGAAACAGCGAAACTTTGTTCTTCAATAGTCCAATAGCGCGGCATTCCTACGTGTTCCAAACAGAGAACTCCTGCTGTTTCTCCGCCTATTTGAATCGGCGTGTCTAGCATGGAAGTGATGCCCAACGGAATTAGGTAATCTTCCACAAATTCTCTAGTTCTGAAATCTTTTTGCGCGTCAAAAGCAGCAATTGCTCGTTCTTCTTGAAGTGTGTGAAAATAGACAGGATAGTCTGCTTCTGCTAATTCCATACCCTTTGAGTGCTGGTTGGCGGTGCGATCGAACAAATCCAAGCACTCCATCTTAGATTTAGGGCGATCGTACAACCAGACACTCGATCGCGCAACTTCCAGAGTACGGCTAGCAGTCTCAGTAATTTCTTCAAGTGCTTTGGTTAAATCGCCTTGATTCAGCGCTTTATTTTTGGCTAAATCAATTAATGCCGATTTCTGTTTCTGTAGCTGAAGTTCGCTTTGTTTCAGGGCATTTGTCCGCTCTTCTACTCGTATTTCCAGCTTTTCATTCAACTTTTGTAAGGCTATTTCGGCGTTGCGGCGATCGGTGATATCTGTGCCGATGCAGAGGATACCCTGGAGTTCTCCCGCTGCATCAAACAGCGGTTTATTTGCCCAAGATACCCAAATGCGAGATCCGTCACGCCGGATATTCTCATTTTCATAGTTAGTAAAGCGATCGGGATTTTGTAAAATTTCATTATAAACCAACTCTAAGTTATTCCCTTCGTCGTCGGTTTGGGGAAGAATTGTTCCCACTGCATTTTTGCCCAGGATTTCTTTCTGATTGTAGCCAAACAACATTTCGGCAAACTCATTAAAAAAAATAATTTTACCTTTTGGCTCTAATTTGACAATAATACTGTTAGCATTTTCCACCAACTCTCGATATTTGATTTCACTTTCTCGCAGAGAATTTTCGGCCGCTGCGCGTTCGGCTACCGTCGCTGCCAATAACAGCGAAGTAATCGTAACTACAGCCATAAAAGCTTGTAAAAATAAAATAGCCTGACTAATATTTTCTGCTTTGGCTATAAACGGCCCGCCTCCATTAGAACTGCCTAAAATTGCGATCGTTGAGACAACTAACGATGCCAGAACAGCCGCCCGCTGACCGAACTGGAGCGCCGCCCAAATTATCAAAGGAAACGGCAAATATTCAAGGGGATAGCGAGAAATAGAAGCGTCATTTTTCGATTCAAATACAAACCAGCTCACCCCAATTAATAAGAGCAACCATACTCCCCGCCAAATTAAATAATTTTTCGGAAGATATGTTTGTATTTTTAAACGATCGGCGGTTACTTGAGGACGAAAAAATATCAGGATTAAGGGAGTCAAAATCAAAACTCCCATTGCGTCACCCAACCACCAATTCCACCGAAGCGACCAATATTCTGACAAATCTACTTTACCAGCCAAATATATGGAAAGAGCGCCGATAGTACAACTAATTTGAGTAGAAATTAGACCGCCAAACAAGATTAAATTAACTACATCTTTCAAACGTTCTAGAGAGGGACGAAACCTCAGCCACCGCAGCACAGTTGCTCCAAAACTAGCTTGCAGAATAGCACCAATGTTTCCTCCCAGCCAAACCGCAAATATCTGTTCAGTTGGGTTAACAAAATTGAGTAAAAATATACCTAAAACAATCGCAGGCCAGACTTTTCTGCCAAACAATAAAAGTCCGGCTTGTGCAATTCCTGCGGGGGGCCACACCGAGGCAGCAAACGGATTGACACCTTGAATTGCAAATGCTAGTCTCGCCCCCACGGCGTAAGCGATCGCAACGATAGTTACTTGGGCTAAGTAGCGCCAAATTCGGGATTGAGGGAATCGAAGAAACTGACTTATATTCAGATTCATATCGCACCTTATTACTCGTTAATGTAGGGTGCGCACTGCGCACCTTACCTCTATACGTTGCGCACTGCGCACCTTACCGTTATTAAGGCTTATTTGATGGCGGCCTCAATCCACTCTTTCAAAGTAGAATTGACTTCCTCAATGAGAATTTCATGGGATTTGTGAGTTGCTCTTTCCACAATTTCAACTTTACCTGATTTCAGCGAACGACCTGTAACAATGCGATAGGGAATGCCGATTAAATCAGCATCTTTAAATTTAACTCCGGCTCGTTCGTCTCGGTCATCTAGTAGGGTTTCAATGCCAGATTGATTGAGTTCTGCGTAGAGTTTTTCGGCGACTTCTACTTGTTGGGCGTCGGAAATGTTGGGGATGCTAATGATGGCGTGATACGGCGCGATCGCCACGGGCCAGACGATCCCGTCTTTGTCGTAGGATTGTTCTACGGCAGATTGAGCCAGCCGCGACACGCCGACACCGTAGCAGCCCATAATTAAGGGCATTTCTTCGCCTTGTTCGCTGGTGTAGGTGGCGCCCATTGCTTGCGAGTATTTGGTTCCTAATTGGAAGATGTGGCCGACTTCGATACCTCTGGCGCTTTGCAAGGTTTGTTCCGGGTTGTGCATTGCCCGATCGCCCTTTTTGGCCGTTCTGACACCTACAACCGTTGCTGGTAGCGGAAATTCTTTGTTCCAATTAGCCCCGACAACGTGGTATCCTGACTCGTTACAACCAGTGACAAAGTTGGTTAGATCGACTGCAGTGCGATCGACCAAACGCAAAAACTTAGAATTTACCTCCTTGCTTCCAGCGATATAATCATCAGCAAGATCCGGAGCCATATAACCCAGAGGCAAAGATTTAGCCGCCCATTTCCCCTGAGCTTCCGCATCAGGAACCGTCAAAAATAAAACAGTTTTAGCTTGATAATTTGGTGCTAACTTCGTCAATTCATTCAGCAACTTTACCTGATTCACATCTTGGTCGCCGCGAATACTTACCAATACCAAAACTGTAATACCGCTGTCATAAACAGCCTGATAAAGTACATTTTTGACAACTTGCGTCGGAGAACACTTCAAAAACTTGCCCAGTTTATCAATTGTGTCAGTTCCCGGCGTTTCCCGCTTTTCAAAAGTTGTAAAGGGCGACAGTTCCGCATCAGCAGGAATCGATACAGCCTTCTCCACATTAGCAGCATACTGACCGTCTTCAGTATAAAGAACTTCATCCTCACCCGCTTCTGCCAGCACCATAAACTCTTGAGAACCAGAGCCACCAATTGCACCAGAATCGGCATCTACTGCTCGGAATTCCAAGCCCGATCGGCGCAGCATATTGCTGTATGCTCGATCCATATCCTGATAAGTTTTTTTCAAACTTTCTTCGCTCGTATGAAAAGAATAGCCATCTTTCATAATAAACTCGCGACCGCGCATCAACCCAAAACGCGGGCGAATTTCATCGCGAAACTTAGTTTGAATTTGATAGAGATGCAAAGGCAACTGCCGATAGGAACGAACCATATCCTTAGCAATTGTAGTAATTACCTCTTCGTGAGTGGGGCCCAATCCCAACTCAGTATCGCGGCGGTCTGTGAGAGAAAACATGATACCTTCAGCTTGAGTGTAGGTATCCCAGCGACCGGATTCCCGCCACAAATCAGCAGGTTGCAGTTGCGGGAGAAGGCATTCTTGAGCGCCGGTAGCATCCATTTCTTCCCGCACAATTTGGGAGACTTTTTTGAGAACTCGCCACATCAAAGGCAGATAAGCGTAAATTCCGCTACCGATGCGCCGGATGTATCCCGCACGGAGTAATAGTTTGTGGCTGGGAATTTCTGCTTCTGCAGGGTCTTCCCGCAGAGTGACAAAAAGCATTTGAGAGAGTCGCATAGCTGATTTCCTTAAAATACCGGATGATTGTAATCTCAGATTAACTTCTGATATTATCAGAACTAAGCCAGATTTGATTAAATCTATGAACAAAATTTGGAAAAATTATCAAAAAGGTATGACAGCATTTGATAATTGTCACTCTCCTACTCTGCAATCTCAGTGGATTGCCTTAAAAGATGAAATAGGAGAATTTGTTAGGGAACCTAACTTGAGCGAAACTTGGGATGTTCTTCATGCTGCTGGTCGATTGGTGTACAAACTAATCGGAATTCCTTTAAATTTAGTTGCCTATCCTACTGTTTGCAAACACAGTCAACGTTTCGAGGAATACGGGTGTATTCGCAGCCGACGCAACTGCGAGGGTAAATGCTGCCAAAAGTTGACAGTTGATGGTTGATAGTTGATAATTAATAGTTGATTACTAGAGTTTTAAACAGTTGATATCTGATAATTTTGACGAGCAGATTTAACTGTTTTTAACTGGTTTAACTGGTTCCCAGCCAGAGCATGAAATTTTCCAGAAGCAGAGCCTCCGCTGCAACAATGGAGGCCGAGCCTGCCGATCTGCATTACCAGGTATAGCTTGGTAACGAGTAACGAGTAGCGAGTAGACGAGTAGTGGCGAGGTTTTTAAACACTTGATAGCTGACAATTCTCATGACTAGATTCATCCACGACCAATTCGCCAAACAGTATCTCAAAGAACTATTAACCCCTCTGGGCAAAGTCGAAACCAGCCTCGACATTGCTGGAGAAGTGAGGCAGATTGACGTTTTTTTTGCCCCCAAAGCGGAACCAGAAGTCGAAGCAACAGCCCTCGGCATTTTGGGTCAAATTGCAGCAAAACCCGCTGTATTGGAACCATTCCGCAGTCCTGTTCAAACTGGAGAAATTCGCAGTTGTTTGGGCAAACTATTTGATGTCCACGCCGAATATGAACGAGTCGCAGCCAGAGATAATAGCAGGATTGCAGAGGCAGACTTGCCACAACTCTGGATACTGTCGCCGACGGTTTCCGACGTTATGTTAGCTGGATTTGGAGCGATTCCCGAACCCGAAAATTGGGTAAATGGAGTTTATTTTCTGAGTCCGTCTCTGAAAGCAGCAATCATTGCCATTCACCAACTGCCCCGCACTCCCGAAACGCTGTGGCTGAGGATTTTGGGGAAGGGAAACGTGCAAAAGCAAGCTATTGCCGAATTGAGAGAATTACCCTCAGATAATTTCTTTCGGTTGAGCGCGTTAGAATTGTTGTACAACTTGCGAACGATTTTAGAAGTCCGTCAAGACATAGATCGAGAAGATCGGGAGTTAATTATGGAACTGTCACCCCTCTATTTGCAACGGCTTGAAGATGCAACTCAGCGAGGTATCCAGCAAGGTATCCAGCGAGGTATCCAGGAAGGTATCCAGGAAGGTATCCAGCGAGGTATGGAGCAAGTTCAGCGCACTAAACGCCTGATGGTTGAGAGTCTACTACAAGTGAAATTTGGCGAGATTGATGAAGAATTAACCCAAATAATCGAGCCTTTGATTCTACTAGAAGCCCTCGAAATCACGCGAATTATCCAGCTAGATCGCACTGAATTACTAGCTCGTTTTGATCAGTCGAAAAATCCACCGGAATCCTAACTCAGCAGCGCACTATACAATCTGTATGGTGCGCCAAATATCACTTTACTATTTATTAGATATCGAAAAGATCGGGAGTTGATCATGGAACTGTTACCCCTCTATTTGCAACGACTTGAAGAAGCAACTCAGCGAGGTATCGAGCAAGGTATCGAGCAAGGTAAAGGCCTGATCTTTGATAGTATTTTGTAAGTGAGATTTGGCTAGATTGATGAATAATTAGCCCAAATAATCGAGCCTTTGATTCAATTAGAAACCCTCGATCGCACGCGACTGATTATGCAGCTAGATCGATCGCAATTATTAGCTCGTTTTCAGCCTGAAAGTCAAAGGGAATCCTAAAAAGCCAGCGCACTCTACGATATGTAGGGTGCGCGGCATCCCACTTTACTACTATTGATAATTACTAGCCGTCGCCCCCGCCTCAAACCTGCATTTTTTGGGCGAACTCTACGGCTACTCCTCGCAAATCAACTCATTTCTGACTTTAGAGGGATTTATTTTTCCGCTTCCAGAGCCATAATCAGTAGTA
Source organism: Microcoleus sp. S36a_B3 (assembly GCF_036700745.1). Classification (NCBI taxonomy): domain Bacteria; kingdom Bacillati; phylum Cyanobacteriota; class Cyanophyceae; order Oscillatoriales; family Microcoleaceae; genus Microcoleus; species Microcoleus sp. S36a_B3. Next base: position 25,746 of record NZ_JAUBPN010000026.1, read on the forward strand.
AGGATGACATAACTAAAGAACTGATTTACTATTCATCCTTATTTCACGAATTAGGGCTTCCTTAAGATAAAGCCTGACGAAAAAAACCACCATCTAAAAAGTGTCAATTCCCCTAGTTAAATGTTAGGGGCTAATTTCAATATGCCTGAACAGGTATCAAATTTTAGGAGGTAATTTATGTTTGAAAGTGAGTTATTAATGTCGCTGTACAGTCCCAAATTCAATATTGCCCAAATGCCGGTGCAAAGAGATGTCCCATTCCAGCACCCGGATGTCGCAGGGCTGATGTTTCTAAGTCCTCAGTTTTTCGTGGCATTGATCGCCGGAGTCATTATGGCTTTCGGCTTCCAATTCCTGTTAACAAATTTCTCGATTGCCGCCAAAATATCTAATTGGGACGACGCTTTACCCGATGATGATGACGATTCCGAAAGTTTTGGTACTAAAATTCGGAAGACTGAAGGTCTAGTGGGCGGTTGGATTTTAGTCACAGTTAACATAGCTTTATTTGTAGCTTGTTTTCTGGCAGTCAAATTAACTTCAATTTCCTCGGTAGATGGAGCGGCAATTATTGGTGTTGTCATCTGGGCTGCGTACTTTTTAACCCTGGTATGGCTGGGTTCTAGCGCCGTCGGCTCGATGATTGGTTCCTTGATAAAAACTGCTTTTTCAGGCATTCAAGGCGTTATGGGTACTGCCGGTTCAGCGATCGGCGGCAAGATGGCGGGCGACCAAATGGTCAATACTGTAGAAGCATCTGTGGCTGCTGTCCGCCGCGAATTGAGCTCGGCTGTAGACCCGGAGAGCATTCGCGAAACACTGCAAGATTATGTGGGTTCTTTGCAGTTGCCGAAGTTAGATGTCAAGGAAATTCGCGGTCAATTTGAAAAGTTGCTGGGGGATGCCGATATCAAATCTCTGGCGGGAACCGATGTTTTAAAGAATGTTAACCGCCAGACTTTTGTGGATTTAATTAGCAGCCGCAGCGATTTTTCTAAAGAGGAAATAAATCAAGTTGCTGACCAACTAGAAGGCGTTTGGAAGCAAACATTTGGCAAGCAGCAAGAAAAGAAAGACCCGAATTTAGAGTTAGTTGATTTTCTCAAGTTTGCGGCTCCCGATTTGCTGAAGTCTGACGAACTTAACGCCAAGCTGTCTCAAATTCTGGAAAATCGGGAAAATAAATCGGAGTCCAGCGGAGGCATGAACCGGGCGATGCAGTGGGGCGTGGAAGCTCTGGTGGGCACTGTTTTGTCGCGGACTGATTTGTCGGATTTGGATGTTGAAAAAATTTCTGGTCAGTTGCAGCAACTAACTGCAAAAGGAAAGGAAAAAGCTAAGTCTTTGAGCGAGAAGGTGGGCGATAAATTGCCTGCACTGCCTTTCAATACAGCTAAGGCTGATGTGGAAAATTACTTGCTGAATACTCAACCTTGGCATCTCAACCGAGAAACTATCAAGCAGGAATTTAGGGATGTTATTTACGATCCCGAAGCTTCTCCGGGGGCAGTTTTGCGCCAGTTAGAGATGTTTAATCCTGAGTATTTTGTAGGGATTTTGGGCCGCCGCGAGGGGTTTAGTCAGGAACAGGCGACGGAAATTGCCGAACAGCTTGAAGGTGTCCGTCAAGAAGTTTTGGGAATTGTTCGAGATGCTGCGGGTGAGGAACAGTCTCAAGATTTACGCAGCCGAGTTGAGAATTATTTGCGATCGACTGGTAAGGAAGAATTGAATCCTGAAGGTATCGAGAAGGACTTCCAAGCGCTTTTGGACGATCGCGATGCTGGTTTTGAGGCGTTGCGCGATCGCCTGTCGCAATTTGACCGCGATACTTTGGTACAATTGCTCGGCCAGCGGGAGGATTTCAGTCCAGAGGAAGCAGATCAGTTAATCGGCCGACTGGAAAGTTCGCGCGATCACGTAATTGCCAAATCTCAAGAATTGCAAGAGCAAGCGAAATCGAAAGCGCAAGAAGTGCGGCAAAAGGTAGAAGAGTATCTCCGCAATACTAATAAGGAAGAACTCAATCCTGAAGCGATCGAGCGCGAGTTTCAAACGCTGTTAAGCGACCCGGAAGCGGGATTGAAAGCGCTGAGAGAACGCTTGTCTCAATTCGACCGCGATACGCTGGTGCAACTGCTGTCGCAGCGCCAAGACCTCAACGAAGAACAGATAAATGGGGCGATCGACAAAATCGAATCCGTGCGCGACAACATTATCCACGCACCGCAAATAGTGGCGGATAAAGCTAAGGAACAGTACGAGGAAGTTACTGGCAAAATTGGTGAGTACCTGCGGAATACCAACCTGGAAGAACTCGATCCTGAAGCCATCAATCAAGATTTGACCAAATTGTTTGAAAATCCGAAAGAAGGCGCTTTGGCGCTGCGGGAAAGGCTGTCTCAGGTCGATCGCGAAACCTTAGTCAAGTTGCTTTCGCAGCGGGAAGATTTGAGCGAAGAACAAATCAATCGGACGATCGATCGCGTGCAAGATTCGATTCGCAGCATTGTGAAATCGCCCCGCCGCTTGGCATCTCGCGCTCAAAAAACTGTCAAGGATTTCCAAGGAAGTTTGGAAAATTACTTGCAGAATACCAACAAGGAAGAACTCAATCCCGAAGGTATCAAACGCGATTTGCAGTTGCTATTTAACGAGCCGGGAATGGGGATGCAAAGTTTGGGCGATCGCCTGAAGCACTTCGATCGCGGTACGCTGGTAGCCTTGCTGTCGCAGCGGGAAGACATCTCCGAAGAGGAAGCTAACCAAATTGCCGATCGTATCGAATCTGTCCGCAACGAATTTGTCGAACAACTTCAAATGGTGCAAGACAAGTTCCAGTCGGCAATTGACGGTATTTTCGGAAAAATTCGGGATTACCTCAATTCGCTCGATCGACCAGAACTCAACTACGAAAGCATCAAACGAGACTTCCGCAAAGTATTTGACGACCCGCAGGCCGGATTTGACGCGATTAAAGAGCGTTTAGGCGAGTTTGATCGCGGTACTTTAGTAGCGGTAATTAGCTCTCGCTCCGATATTTCAGAAGGCCAAGCTAACAAAATTATCGACCAAATTGAAGGAGCCAGGGACAGCGTGCTATCGCGCTCGGAACGCCTGCAAGAGCAAGCCAAAAAACGCATTAAAGATATCAAGAAAAAGACCAAGCAGCAAGCAGAAGATGCGCGCGAAGCCGCAGCAACTGCTGCTTGGTGGCTGTTCGGTACAGCTCTAACTTCTGTGGTTGTTTCGGCCCTGGCTGGAGCAATAGCAGTCGGCGGTATTTCGGGTTTGTTTAGCTAGAATTTCAACAAGTTTCAATCAAAATTCTCCTGATTCTAGGCTGGCTGTGTGCCAGCCTATTTTTTTGGGAATAATATCGTATTCGCTCCAACGGCAAAAAATGTTCGAGCGATCGCACCTATGTACTCAAAAATGAACAAAAACTGAATTGCGCTCGATCGAACTTGACGCTCTCAATCTAATTGACCTGAGACACACCGCATCATCCTTTAGTTGTAAACTTCCTACCACCTTCGGAGCCGCCACCACTAATTACTGTCGGGTTCATCTCTACCTTCAGCAAGATTCTAGCCTCCCTATTTATTTGCTAATTTTTATTCAGTAGCAAAACAAGTTTTTGCCATAAACAAACAGAGCAATACATATTATTTTGGAGACTGACATGACATTTTCTACTACCAGCGCCTACGACCAAGGAAAAGCCGATATGCAGAGCTTGAATGTAGACGATCAATTAGGTTTGCTGTGGTTTGTTTACACCGAAATGGGCAAGTCAATCACGCCAGCGGCTCCGGGTGCTGCCGGTTCCGAAATTGCTGAGGGTTTGTTCGAGCAAGTCAAGCCGCTGCCCAAGGAAGAACAACTGCAAGTAATGCGCGACATTGCCTCAAAAGCCAATACTGAAATCAGCCGGATGTACGGCTCAATGAGCCCTGAAACCAAGCTGGCTTTTTGGTACTTCTTGGCAGTAGGAATGGACGAAGGAACTATTATTCCCGTACCTTCCGACTATAAACTTCCCGAAGCTGGAAATGCTTTATTAGCAAAGATTAAGGGCATGGATTTTCAGCAGCAAATTGATTTCCTGCGCGGTACAGTTTTAGAAATGGGTGCTGAAGCCGCTTCAGGGGCTGGAATTTAATATCAAATCCTCTCTTCATCGGAGTAGTAAATTCACGGTTGACTGTTGAATGTTGACTGTTGAATGTTGAATGTTGAATGTTAACTGTTAACAGTTAACATCATGTATGAGTGCAACCGGAATTGATTTAATTTCAGTACAATCAGCACGAGCAATCAGAAACCAGTTTTTTTTGCCAACATACTGCATCAACGCTTTTAATGGTGCAAAAGGTTGGTTTAATATTGACCTGCAATTCCTGCGTAAAGCGGGAATTGCAGGTCAATAGCAATTTCCAGCTAATAACTGAATTCAGCAGCTATGTTTCCCACAACTTCCGGCGCACCTGCTATTAAACGCATATCTTCACAGGCCACTGTAAGCAAGGGCTGACCTAAGTTTAAACTAGCAAAATGACTTTCTTCAGTTACTTCTAATTTACCTTTAATCAAACCGATTCGAGACTGAAACTCTCCTTTGAATATTAGCAAATTTCTGCGATCGGTGCTGAAAACATTTCCGCTAAAAGGTACTGGTAGTGCTAAACTTTGCTGACTGTAATTGAGACTGCACAGTTGACGGTTTGCTTGGCTAACTGTAACTCGGTAGCCTAGCGGTGTTGCTTTTACCGCATCGTTACCTTCCCAACTAAATTGAGCTAATTCTTTAGGGAGTCCCCAAATTGCGCGCCCGCCGGCTACCGAGTTAGGGTTGTCTACGTAGATGTGGGAAATCCAAGCGCCCCATTTTCCTGCATAATTGGCGATCGCGCTTACGACAATTAACTCATTGTACTCCATCACTGAACCCAATCCGTAGGAGGATATATAAACTCCACCTAGGGTTTTTCCGGGCAATACAGAGACTATTTCTAACTCAGATGGAACCAAGGGACGCACCCGTGCGACATCTATTAATTGTAAAGTCTGAACAGCATAACCTTGCAAATTCCAAGGTGCAGGTGGATATACCATTTTCAGGGATTTTATGTGGGATATTTTATACTTATTTTAGCTCAACTTCTAAAACAGCAACTGGTTTTGGTATTTATTTATAAAGTTTTTGGAAAATTATTTAAGTCTTAATGTTTATAGCCTCAAAAAGTACCAGGTAAAAACCTTTGCCGAAAATCAACCCTCAGATAGCATTAGCGTAGGATATCGCCGTCCTGAGGTTGGCGGAACTTTCGAGTGTTGCCTTCCTGGGGGGAAAGTCTTGAAAGTTCCCTTCATTAAGGCGAAAACATGAGTCGTTCAACCTCAACCCCTACTCCCCTTTTAAAAGGGGATTTAGGGGGTTCTTTATCTACTTACTCGCATATCCCGTACTCACCAAAAACTCGCGCAATTTCGCAAAGAATTGATTGCGATCGCGCCCTTGATAAACTTTGTCCAACAATTGCCAACCTTCCGCCTCCTGGCCCGCAACATACTTACTAGCCATGAAAGCGGCCAACACCCCTTTTACCTCTGCATCTTCGCTCGATCGCTTTCTAGATTCCAGCCACAGTTCAGCAGAATTCGTGTATACTTCCACGGGATACTGCTTAGTAACATCTTCCATTTTACCTTGGTGGTACTGCCAAATTTGCAGTGGCAACCGAGAATCCGCATAATTTGTAAAAGCCTCTGCAAATCGCCCGTCTAGACTCTTGAACTCCGGGATATCATTTTTGCCAAAATCGACAATTTCGTAGCTGACATTGCCCCAAGAATGCTTGATGTGAGTGTATTTTTTAGCTGCTGAGTCGTAGCGGTAAATAAACGAATAATTGCAGCAGCGGACACCGCTATTGATTGAGACTAAATCTGCCATCACTTCCGGTTCTTTGTCGCCGTCAAAATCGCGGATTCGCACCGATAACAAACGCCCTTCTGATACTTCTTCGTTGGCTTTTTTGTCGGGATTGTCTACTAGAGAACGAGTCGGAATTAGCACTGGTTCGTCTAATAAAGTTTGACCGTCTCGGATAATTTTGATGCGGATATTTTTGGCATTTTCTCCTTCTTTGACGAAAGAAACTTCAGCCCGAATATTCCCAGATTCCGAGGTTTCTGTGGTTCTCGCCGGGCCGACATTCGTTGGGACTTGGGCGATGTATTGCGAGGGAACTAAGGCTGTTTGTCCGGGTTTGGCGATCGCCTGACACAAGAAAGTTGCTACTTCGGCGCGGGTTGCATTGCGCGTTGGTTCTAGCTGTTTGACGGCGGGATAATTGACTACAAGTTGTTTTTCTGCTGCGGCGGCGATCGCATTTCTTGCCAATTCTGGAATTTCCGGCGCATCTTCAAAAGTCGCATCCAAAATCTCAGCCGCTGGCCCTGTAGGCGTATATTTCAAGCCGCTGCTTAATGCTACCAAAACCTGCCAGCGGGGAATGTTAAGAGTTGGGTTAAAAATACTGCCGCTGTAACCGGATAGAAAACCCGTCTGATAAGCTTCTCGAATTGGTTTGTAACCCCAGTAGTTCGTGGGAATATCTGCAAAGTCGATCGGATTGCGGACTGTTTTTGCATCTGGAAAAGCCCTACGCAGCATTGCCGCAAACTCAGCGCGACTGACTGGGCGGTTCGGGCGAAAACTGCCGTCTTCGTAGTAGCCACTGATGATTTTTTTGTCTGCTAATTCTTCTATGCAACCTTGGGCCCAATGGTTTTTAACATCCTGAAATTTGGCCTCGGCCAATGCCGGGGCTACATTCAGGCCTGGAAACACTAAATTTCCGATGATTGTTCCCAAAGCTGCGACTAAAGCGATGACAGCTTGACGTTTGTGCGATCGAACCATAGAACAGCCTCCTTTGTCACCAAATTTGCGATCGAAACTCACGCAAGGTTTACATAGTATACCAGTCGCCAAGGCCCTTTGGTCATTGCTCCCTGAGCGTAGTCAAAAGGTTCAATAACCATAAATGCTTTAACAACCTTGGCGGTTGCTATATCAGGTATTCCAACCCGATCGAGCGCTTATTTAGAATCCAAAGTCATCTCCATCAACATTTTTGTTTTCATTGTTAATTCTTCGGGATTTCCTGCAACTTTAATAATCATTTCAGAATTAGAATTGATAGAGACGACAGAACGAACAGGCATTAATTGATCCAGTCGCATTATAACTTCTCCCTGACCCTGAGACGCAAAAGATTTTATGGCCATAGTAGAGCCAGCAGGTAATTGGGGTAAAGTCAAATTTTGGGGATTTGCTTGTTGTTCTACGCTAGTTTTGAGAGTAGCAACTCCATCTTGCAAGCCAATCAATTCATAGGTAGCAATTTGATTCAGATTCATGCCACTGACATTAGATGGAAAAGAGATACGCCATTTAGCGCCTTTCCCAACTGCTTCTGCCGGCAGAGGCGAGGCAAGCTGTTGTAAAGATTTAGACATATTTTGAACCATTTGTTTGGTGTTGTTGTCCGCTTCTTCCGGCAAAGTAAAGCTACCTCCTTTACTCGCGCCCCGACTATCCATGATGAAAGAACCTTTCAATCCAACTAACTTTTTAACTGCCGATCGCATACTATCCAGGGCCGCAGTTGGCAAATTTGGAGTATCAGCAGCAATATCTGCACTAGCGTATAAAAAATCGTAGTGAATATCTCCATTGGTATCAATTTTTGTGGCTTTTGTGTCTATATTTAAGACCATTGTCGGAACTTTATTCACCTTCGTACTTCTGCCGGCTGCAGACACTTCCATCTCCATTTTTACAGCCATAGCAGTCGTTTGTTTGACACCTAAACTTGGTTTTAAACGCAACTGTTGTCGGGGTTCGACTCCGGAATTTAGTAGTTCGACTTGAACGGGTTTCGCGTCCATCCTAGGCTCGGATACGTCACCGGCTGGCTGCTGGACGATAAGTGGAATCTCAGCACTGAGGGACGCAGGAGAAAGCTCGATCGCCCATCCGGCACTTGCCAAACAAAGAGATGTAATAAACAGTGTTTTTTTCATTGACTTAATTTCCGGTTATTTGAATATTTGCCTGTTGCCACAGTCGATCGATTGTTACAAATTTGTAACCTTTATACAAAAGCAATGGAATTATTTTATCAGCAGTAGCGGCAACATCTTCGCCGCCGGAATAGCCGTCGTGGAGTACAATAATTGAACCGTTTTCTGTTTGCTGCACGACGCGGCTAGTAACTTTCATCACCCCCGGCCGCACCCAATCTTCCGGGACGACACTCCACATTACGGGACGATATTCCCACTGCTGCAATAACTCTAATGTTCGCGGCGTAAAAATGCCGTTCGGCGGCCGCACGTCCCGGATTAATTCTGGGTCTAAATCGCAAGCTTTGGCAATTGCTTTTTGCGTGTCTTCTAAACTTTGTTTTAGTTCGTGGGTTTTGAGTTTGGCAAACGATATGTGCTGGTAGCCGTGGAGGCCGATCCAGTGTCCGCTATCGTACACTTCTTTAGCCGTTTCTGGATGCCTGTCAACGCAAAAACCCAACCAGAAAAAACTAGCTTTGATGTCGTATTTATCTAAAACTTTTAGCAGTTGAGGTGTGTGCTGACGGTGCGGCCCGTCGTCAAATGTGAGGGCAATTTCTCGGCTGCTGCTATCTCCCGTCCACAGACATCCGGGAAAAGCTGTTTTGAGAATCGGGTGAACGACAGGAAAAAAAGGTGCTAGTGGCATTGGTTAATGTTGCGAAAGTGCGATCGGGTAGAAATGAAGCTGCGTTACAATAAAATAAAGTTAACTCAATCGAGGTAAATATGACAACTGCCGTTGATATTGGAACGCTAATTGTCAGCACGTCTGGAACTTGCGGCGGCCGTCCCCGCATCGCCGAAACTCGAATTACCGTAGAAAATATTGCTATTGATTTCAATGCTGGGCTGACTCCAGAACAAATCCTTGATGAAAAACCGCACTTGACTTTAGCACAAATTTATGGTGCATTAGCCTACTATTATGCGAACAAAGACCAAATCGACGCGGATATAGCAGCAGAAAATGCTGAGTGGGAGCGCTTGGAAGCAGAATCTATGGTAGGTAATTTATCGTGACTCAAATTCGTTTGTATCTCGATGAAGATATTCAGAAACAAGCTCTGATATTGGCTCTGCGAAATTCTGGAATAGACGTATTGACTACCTCCGAAGCTAACAGAGTCAGCTATTTAGATGAAGAACAGCTAATTTGGGTAACTGAGCAAGGGCGAGTCCTTTACAGCTTTAATAGGAGAGATTTCAGCAGTTTGCACAGTCAATTTTTAGCGGAATATAGAAATCATGCAGGAATCATTCTTGCACAACAACAGCGTTACTCAGTGGGTGAACAAATGCGAGGAATTGTGAATCTGATGGCTACTAAATCAGCAGAGGAAATGATAAATAACTTGGAATATTTGGGGGCTTATATCAGAGATGAATAAGTCTCTGTCAGAGTTGAGCGATCGCCAATTACAAAATTCCTTAACTCTTTTGATAGAGCCTCAAACTATCTCCGATCGCATTCACCTCTCTCTCAAGATCGATGCGATCGCCCTACAGTCTCCTCCTATACTGAAAACCAGCACAACTAATCAAAAAATTATCAAGGAGAAACAATGACAGAGGAATATCTAGCAGAACGCACAGTTTCAGCCGTATTTAAGGAAGAAGAACAATTAGACGGCGTAATTCGGCGGTTGCTCGATCGCGGAGTCTCCCGCGACCACATTTCCGTAATGGGCAAAAACTTTCAGTCCAAAACTAAAATTGCCGGCTTTCTGACTAAAAAAGATGTAATTTTAGGAGGCTTGCGAAGCGGAGCGATTTTTGGTTCCTTATTCGGTTCTTTTTTGGGTTTGCTAACTGGCGTCGGCGTGCTGTTTATTCCCTTTGTCGGTGCAGTAGTATCGGCGGGCCCGTTGGGTGCGGTACTGTTGGGTGCAGCTAGTGGCGCGATCGCAGGTTCGGCCGGTGCTGGTCTAGTTTCGGCTTTAGTCGCTTTGGGAATGCCCGAAGACAAAGCAACTATCTATCAAACCCGCGTTGAAGCAGGCGAATTTCTCGTGATGGCAGAAGTTCCCGCAGATAAATCGGGCGAATTTCAACTCTTGCTAGAAAGTGCAGGTGGCGAAGAAGTTTCAGTTAACGAAATGACGCTGCCGCGCGCCGTCAAAGGTCGCTGCAACAGTCCGGCAGATTTATCTCCAGAAGTGCGATCGCACCTGTCGGAAGCTGCTCAAAAAACCTTTATGGAATCCTACAACGCCGCATTTGACGAAAGCAACGACTCGATACAAGCGGAACACACCGCTTGGAACGCTATTCATCAGGAGTACGAAGAAGATGAAACCGGCGTTTGGACTAAGCCTTTAGCGAAAGTCTAGTCTTGCAATCGCACTAAACTAATAAAAAATACCATCTAGCCTCTAGAACTGTGCTTCTAGAGGCTTTGACGATTTTAGATTTTAGATTTGAGATTTAAAACTGGTGCAAAACTTAATTCGTAAAAACTTGGAAATTACCGAAAGTCTCATTACTTTTTGAAACTGATATAGCAAGCCTAAATCATTTGTTAATTTCTTACTCCCTCCCCTTACTAAGGGGAGGGTTGGGGTGGGGTAAAAAATTTACGGCTCCTGCAAGGATTGCTATATTGCACTAAGTTGCGTTGTCAAGTACAATTTATAGGCTTGCAATATAAAATTGAGTTAAGCAAATGCAAAAATACGTTTGTACAGTTTGCAATTACGTCTACGATCCAGAAGTAGGCGACCCCGACGGAGGCATAGCTCCCGGTACACCCTTTGAAGATATCCCCGACGATTGGGTTTGTCCCACTTGCGGGGCGGCAAAATCCGATTTTGAACCAGAATAAGCGAGAAAAAATTTGTCCGATCGAATGCTCAAAATTACAGTCATCGGCGGCGGTGCTGCTGGTTTTTTTAGTGCAATTACCTGTGCCAAAACCTACCCGCAGGCCCGCGTCACTTTACTAGAAGCTGGCCGGCAAGTCCTGGCAAAAGTTCGCATCTCTGGCGGCGGGCGCTGCAACGTGACTCACGCTTGTTTTGACCCCGGTGTTTTAGTGCAGAATTACCCCAGAGGAGGGAAAGCTCTTCGCGGTGCTTTTACTCGATTTCAACCCCGCGATACTGTAGAATGGTTTGCAGGTCACGGTGTGAAGTTGAAAACAGAAGAAGACGGGCGAATGTTTCCGATCACCGACGATTCGGGGACAATTGTTAACTGTTTGATCCGGGCTGCTGAGGATGCAGGCGTAAAAATTCGCACTGGCGATGCAGTAGTTTCAGTAAAGAAATTAACGGGCAACACCGCAGAGGGCGAACAGGGGGACACCGCCCCTAGGTTTGAAATTGAGTTGAAGTCGGGGGAGAGTTTTAAGTCCGATCGCATTCTTCTCGCTACAGGCAGCAATCCGTCGGGTTATAAGTGGGCAAAAGAGTTAGGTAATACTGTAGAACTGCCCGTTCCTTCTCTATTTACTTTCAATATTGCTGATAGCAGAATCAAAGATTTAGCCGGAATTTCTGTTCCTAATGCTAAGGTAAAATTGCCTGGTGCTAAATTAGAACAAAGCGGGCCTTTGTTAATTACTCACTGGGGTTTAAGCGGGCCTGCTGTGCTCAAACTTTCGGCTTGGGGAGCGAGATTTTTGCACGATCGCCATTATAAAACATCTGTCCTGATTAATTGGCTTCCCCAGTACAATGCGGAAGTTTTGCGGCAGCAACTGCTAGCGGTTAAGTCGCAGTTGTCCCATCGATTGATTGTTTCTAGCTGTCCGTTTCCGGTGCCGCGTCGCCTCTGGGAACGCTTGACAAGTTCGATCGGCATTGATGAGCAAAAACGCTGGGCCGACTTATCCAACAAAATCCTCGATCGCCTCCTGCAAGAACTCGTTCAAGGCGAATATCAGATTGCAGGAAAAGGCGCATTTAAAGAAGAGTTCGTCACCTGTGGCGGTGTCAACCTCAAAGAAGTTGATTTTAAGACAATGGAAAGCCGCCGCTGTCCCGGACTTTTCTTTGCGGGCGAAATCTTGGATATCGACGGCGTGACGGGCGGTTTCAACTTCCAAAGTGCTTGGACTACGGCGTGGTTGGCTGGAATCGCGATCGGCAAATGATACGATTTTAGATTTTAGATTGGGGAATATTTGTTCTGTAAAGGTTTGGGAGTTGCGATCGGGCGATCGGCTTGCCAATATTAAGTTTTGTGTTATTTTTGAATTAAGGCGCACCAAATGTGTGTCCACTTCAGCTTGTAGACACAATTCGCAGTTTTGCGTCCTTCAACATCGGGTGAGATACATGAAAAACTTGAATCTAAAAACCCTAAAGTTCGATCGCAACCTTGACAGCCATCTTGACTCACCTTTCATCGAAAAAAATGGCTTGCTGGAACTCAGCCCCAAATTTATCACTCCCGAATTTTTAACAACCTGGACGTTTGAAACACACCTGTACGACGAACAAGTTGCGATCGACCACTTTGTCATCACATTTCCTAGCCGCACCGAACTCGAAAAATACGCCGAATCTTTCCGCCATTGCGGTGCCAAAACAGTCGAAGGCCCAGACTTATTCCCGATCAACTTTTGTGCGGAAAACATTAATGTTCCCTCCGATTTGTGGCTGCATTTAATGACCTTATTAATGCCAGCGGGCGGCTTAGTAGTATTAGATGCGCCCCACGCAGCCGGCGACCAAAAAAACCGCTTTCAGCAAGAAAGAGGATTAGAAGCAGTTCACCACGTTGCGCTTCGAGTCGAAAACGTGCAGAATGCTGCTAAAATATGGCAAAATAAAAACTTTAAACCGCTATCAGAGCGTCCTCTAGACTACGGCTCATTAACTCAGTGGTTTCTGCAAAACCCTGCCGGACAAATCATCGAATTAATCGAGCGCCACCCCGGCAATAACGCCACCTTCGACTGCAAAAACATCGCAGGTTTGCGCCTGAGTGAAGATAAAGTCAGTAGTCATTAGTTAGTAGTCATTAGTTAACGGTTAACATTTAACAGTCAACAGTCAACAATGCCCAATGCCCAATGCCCAATGCCCAATTCCCAAATCTATGGTTGCAATAAAAATCCCCAAAGTCACCATTCAACCCCCAACATTCAACTCAATTGAAGAAGAACGCCGCCACCGCAAACAACGTTTAGCTGCGGCATTCCGATTATTTGCCCGCTTCGGATTCAGCGAAGGAATTGCCGGACACATCACCGTCCGCGACCCCGAACACCTAGACCATTTCTGGGTCAATTCCTTTGGAATGCACTTTAGTTTAATTCGAGTCAGCGACCTAATTTTAGTCAACCACAAAGGCGAAGTTGTTGAAGGAAATAAACCCGTAAACGAAGCAGCATTTGCCATTCATTCCCAAGTACACAGCGCCCGCCCCGACGTAATCGCAGCAGCACACGCCCATTCTCCCTACGGCAAAAGTTGGTCGAGTTTGGGCCGCCTGCTTGACCCGCTGACGCAAGATGCTTGTTCTTTTTATGAAGACCAAGCTTTATTTGACGATTACACCGGAGTTGTTTTGGAAATCGAAGAAGCTAAACGCATCGCCAAAACTTTAGGTGAGAAAAAAGCCATTATCTTACAAAATCACGGACTGTTAACAGTAGGTCAAACAGTAGATGAAGCGGCTTGGTGGTTTATTGCAATGGAACGTTCTTGTCAAGCGCAGTTAATGGCCGAAGCAGCAGGAAAACCAATTCTCATCAAGCCAGAATGTGCGCGTTTAACACAGCAGCAAGTAGGATCTCACCGCATGGGATGGTTTAGCTTTCAACCGCTGTATGACATGATAGTGCGTCGGGAACCCGACTTATTAGATTAGAAACTCGGCGGTTGAAACCGCTATTACACAAACACAGTCCGCCTGCGGCGAATCAAGAATGAAGGGGGTATTAAAGCCGGATTTAGTATCAGGACTGCAAAATTTATAAATTCATCCTGACACGGATTCCAGCCAAGCTATCAAATCCTCTTGACTGGTAAAATCTAACAAGATTTCTCCTAAATCCTCTAATTGTTCGAGAGATAACTGTTGGATGCGAGCTTGAATTTCCGGCGCAATTTCACCAGTGCGCCGCACGAGTAGACGCAGGATTAATGCTGTTTGCCCCTCAATTATGCCTTCTTTGCGACTTTTAATAATAGCACCGCGCTGGTCTTCAAAAAACATTTCCCGCTTTTCCACTTCCTCTAATTCCTTAAGGGTTAAATTAGTTCGGCTGGCGATGGAAAAAGCTGTTTTAATTTCGGGAATTGATGCAAATTTTTCAGGCATTTCATCGAAGAGGGGAGCATTTTTGATAAAATAAATCCAGCTTTGAATTAGGTTTTCGACTTGTTCTAGTTCTTTGTTAAACTTGGGAAGTTCGACAAACACTAATTCGATTTCTCTGTTATAATACTCGAAGTTTTCTTCGAGTTCTTTAAATACAAAATGGGTGAGAAATTTTTCTGTATTTTCAAACAGAATAAAATCTGTAATTGTTAAAGCAATCAGAGGATTTAATTTAGAGTATCCTTCCCTGGGTCTGAGTTGAGTTGCGTAGGTTTTGGCGGCATTGTACACTACCCGTTTAGTAAAAGCTTCTACATTTATTACCTGCATTTCAATAATCACAGTTTTGTTGCCTGTAATTTTGGCTTTAACATCCAGGTAAGTGTCTTTTAATCCAGTAACGCTCGGCGCGGCGTAAGGATCAATAATTTCTAAGTCTTCAATGGTTGGCTGTGCGTCATAGAGCATCGCATTGAGGAAGCTAATCAAAATTTCCTTGCTCTGGGGCGAACCAAAAATTTTTTTGAAACCAAAATCTGTTTTAGCACTGATGAAAGGCATAATTAATAGTGGGTAATTGGTAATGGGGGCGTTTAAATCATAAAAGTCCTTCCATTTCTAAATCTTCAATTATCTGCAATCCGCGCGGGTCGCCGACTCGCAAGAGGGAAGATTTCGCATCTTCGCGCACGCCCATATCTTGATCTTCTTCTAATGATTCAATCAGAGCGTCGATCGCCCCAGCGTACACTACATTATTCGGCAATTCGCGGGCCAGTTGCCCGATCGCCCAAGCAGAGTTGCTCCGCACAGCAGACACAGCATCTCCCCGCAGCGATTCAATCAACGGCGGAATCGCTGCAATCACCACATAGTAACCAACTTTTGCCATTTGACCCAGCGAACTCGCCGCCCACAAACGCACCGCCGAAATATCAGTTCTCAAAGCATCAATTAAAGATGGCAAAGCGCGGGGATCGCTGCAATTTCCCAGGGCCCAAACTACCCCTTTGCGAACGTAACCGTTCCAGTCGCAGTTAAGCTGCTCGATTAGCGCTTCCACAGCATCGGGACTTGGATTTCGCCCCAAAGCATAGGACGCGCTTACCCGCACCAAGGGGCAACCGTCTCTCAACAAATTAATTAAATGCGAAATCGCGCGATCGTCCTGCAGTTCGCAAAAAGCCCGCGCCGCAATCATCCGGTGCTGAGGTTCCGGGGATTCCAGCAAAGGCAGCATTTCCTCTGGATCTGGCAGCGGGGGTTCGGATTCGTCAAATTGATCCAAAGGGCTTTCCAGTTCCGTCTCAATATCAAGGGCGTTGGGGTAGTCGTTATTGTTCATAAAAAAACTTTACCGCACAGAGGATGCTCCGGGTGCAACTCAGTCATCCGCCAGCATTCAGCAGTCAATAATTGTAGGGTGCGCGCGGAGTACCTTACCAAAAACAAATATAGCCTTTCTCAAAAGGTGAGAACTTGAGATTTGAGATTTGAGATTTGAGGATTGAGGGGTTGATCGGTCAATATCTCATATAAGAGTTCGAACTGCTGTTACCTAAGTTTGCAGTCAGGACTTCATTCCCGATCGTTTGGATGACTAAAGTCTTGATTTTCAACCAGTAAAATTCATCTTTCAAAGAGATTTGATCATCCAGACGGAATGGCTCTCATAGCCTAATTTTTGATAGAGATTCATGGCAGGCTGATTGCTCAAAAAAACTTGCAAACCAATTTGCCGATCGCCCCTGGAACGTGCCCAATTTTCAGCATGAATCACTAAAGCTGCACCGAGTCCCTGACGGCGGTGTTCCGGCGCTATGTATAGCAAAAAAATGTGACCGTGGCGCAATCCAGTGGTTTGGTCGATCGCATTTCCCAGCCACAAACATCCGACAACCGATTTGGAATTTGGCGCTGGAGATTTGGGATTGAGATACTGCGAGGGAAGCACGGGCAAACTTTCTTGCTCTTGGGGGCTGTTTTTCAGGCACTCTATCCACCAAAGCGGCGTCTGGTTAGAAAAATACTGTTCGACAGTTTGAGACAAATGTCCCAATTCCCCATCCGGGTAAAGCTCTCGGTAAGTCCGGTGCAGGAACTTTACCAGTTTTGCCCGATCGAGTCCCGATCCCGATCGCAGCGCGTAGCCCGGTATTAGTTGAGCAGACATCAACGGACTCGGACACCGAGAGCGACATCATTTAGGCCCAAGAAAATTGGATTCACCACTGCTGCTTGCTTTTGGGGGATCTCTTCCTCAATCGGTGCCGGGGCAGCCATGTCAGCCGGCAAAAAGATGCGAGCGCTGACTGATACCAGAGCTACGAAAAATATTAATATCGCTATAAAGGGAGCAATGTATTGACGAATGATAGCCATAACCGCAAAAACTTAATTCTTGAGTTGATTTTATCAATTGTACCATACAAATCTTGTCAGCTATAATGCTGCCATTGGACAATTAGCTCTCAAAAAGAGCGATCGCCAGTACCAACAAACACAAAATATAAGATTATGAGTGCCTCGCCAGCAGTTTATGAAGCTCTAGCTAAGTCAATTGTTTTTTTGAATCAAAAGCCCAACGCGCAGAATGACGTGGCGCGTTTCCTGGATACTAACGGCTACTATATCGATCGCATATTCGACGACCGAGAAACTGGATTTTATGCGATCGGCTTCGGTTCCTCCGACTCCCGAAATCCGCCAGTCCTCGTATTTAGAGGTACAGATTTCATCGACGGCGATACTATGTTTTCCGACTCCCGCGACATCGGCTTACCAGAATTTGAAAAAAACAAAGATAGCATCAAAAGCTGGCTCACAGAAATCGGTCAAGATACTGCTAAAAACCCCAGCAAATTATTGCCCGATATCGTCGGTCACAGTTGGGGCGGAGCGATCGCTCAAATCACAGCCACCGAATACACATCTATCACCGGCGACATATTTACCTTCAACTCTCCCGGAGTCTCAACCACTACATTCAACGCTTTTCGGAAAAATCTCAGCAGAGTTGGCAACAAAAATGTCAATCACTACATTGTCAGCGGAGATTTCGTCAGCTTGTTTGGCGAAGCATTTATACCGGGAAAAGTATTTATCCAAAATTTTACAGATCCGAGCATTAATCCCTTAACTGTTTTGGCAAAACATCGAACAGAAAATTTATTAAGCGCTCCGCCCGCAGATTTTTTCCAGAGGCAAATTTCCGTCGAAGACTTAAACCAACCCGACTTTGCTTATAACGACAACGACTCAGATTTTAACGAATTTATCGCAGCGCTAAATTTTGCCCTGCCCAGTGTGTCAATAGCAATGAGAAAGAGATCGGGTGTAGAGAGTTTGAGAACAGCACCAGAATTTTCTTTTGTGCAGTTAATCAGAGAAATACAATACGGTTTAGCTCCTCTGCAATCGAATTATTTATTGGGCGACATTCGCAACAATACTGCTACCGGTGGCAAGGGCGAGGATACCATGATCGGCAGCAGAGGTAACGATACTCTCAGAGGAAATCGAGGTAATGACAGCATCACCGGTGATGAGGGTGACGACTTCTTGTACGGCGGCAGAGATAACGATTATTTGGAGGGTGGCGACGGAAACGATTTGATGTCCGGCGAGTTTGGCAACGATATTTTGATCGGCGGTGCGGGGCGCGATCGCTTTGTATTGGAATCCGGCGGCGGAGGCGATGTAATTGTCGATTTTAAAAAGGGTGAAGATTTAATTGCACTATCGCGGGGGCTAACTTTTCCTCTAATTATAGTCCGCCAAGGTGGTGAGGGAGCTGTAATTTCTATCCCAATTACTGGCGAAATTCTGGCTACTCTCACAGGCGTGTCGGCTAGCGAGATTACTCAGTCTGATTTTGTGCAGCTTTAGTACGAGAAAAATTTGTAGTTTTGGTATAGCCTTTCTCAAAAAGATGAGGTACTATCCGGCATTGAGCATGGGGCATACCTCACTTTTTTGAGAACCGCTATATCGTAAAAGCGAACAAACCTTAGCAAAAAATATGACGTATTTTTTGCTAAGTTTTATTGGCTTTTTTGGTTATGATTTTACAATTTTATAACTACAAAATTGGATAAATTAATATTGTTAATTAATCAAATTTACAGTAAAATCAATTAACCAGGTTAAACACTAATGCCCAATTCAAATACAGGAAATAAAAAATATGCCTTCCTCCCCCGCCGTTTACGAAAATTTAGCGAAACAAGTTGCTTACATAGATGACAACCCCCAGTTTCAAACTGTAGTTCAAACTGGTTTGAGCGCTGCCGGCTACCAAATCGATCGCACCTTTGACGATCCGACAACTGGGTTTCACGCGATCGGCTTAATCTCCACCACCCCAGACAAACCGCCAGTTCTCGTATTTCGGGGCGTTGACCAACCGCTCGACGAAGTTGCAAACACAGACCCGCGAGGCATCGGTTTCAACCAATTTGAAGCCAACAAACAAGCCCTAGGAAATTGGCTGACAGAAATCGGTCAAAATACAGCCAAAAATCCCGGCCGCTTGCCGCCAGACGTTCTCGGACACAGCTTGGGCGGTGCCTTAACCCAGCTAGCCGCCAGCGAATTCACATCTGCGATCGGAGATGTGGTGACATTCAATTCTCCCGGAGTTGATCGGAGCACAGTCAATACTTTTACACAGAAAGCCGGTACCAGCAAAAATGTAACTCACTACATTGTTAGCGGCGACTTTGTGAGTTTGGGAGGAGAAGCTTTTCTGCCAGGAAAAGTGTTTTTACAAACATTTACCAACCCGATTATTAACCCGCTATTAGTTCTAGAAAAGCACACGCAAACAGGTTTATTAACAACTCCTCCTCTCGGTTTTACTCAAACAGAAATTTCTGCCAACCAATTGAGCAGCCCAGAGTTTACTTTTACAGATTCAGATTATTTAGAACTGCTAGCTGGCGTAGACTTTGTGCTGCCAGAATTGGGAGCTGCCCTGCAATCGCGCAGCACCTTCGAGCAATCGAGAAACGCTCCGGGAGCATCCTTTTTCGGAAACATTCTGGCCATCCAAAATGCTCTCAACCAATCTCAACCTAATTATTTATTAGGCGACGATGCCAACAATACAGCCACAGGTTTTGGCGGCGACGATATTATTATTGGTAACGGGGGAAATGACACTCTCATCGGCAGTCGCAACAATGATATTATCAGCGGTGGCACCGGCAACGATCAGCTATTTGGCGGCAAAGGAGATGATAATTTGGATGGGGGAGATGGGGACGATACACTTGTTGGTGGAATTGGTGCCGATATCTTAATTAGTGGCCTTGGACGCGACGTATTAGTGTTAGGAGCCGGCGCAGGTACAGATACAATTATAGACTTTCAACAGGGTCAAGATTTAATCGGTTTGACCAAAGGTTTGACTTTCAACCAACTGAAAGTTACTCAAGGCGATGTTTCAACAACGATCGAAATTGCCAGTAACGGCGAAGTTCTTGCCAGTATTCCTGGCATTTCAAGGAGTCCGCTAACAGCTAGCGATTTTATTGCGATTTAGTTCGCGGCTGGCCATACAGATATTCGGTAGGGACACAACATTGTTGTGTCCTTATTTTATGAACGCAAGCGCACATAATTTATACTCCAATACGCTTGGGATAAGAATAATCTGATTTCCTTTCACAAGTCGGGAACTCTCATAAATGCGTGAAATGAAATTCGTCGGAAAGCGCTAACCCAAGCGTATTGATTTATATTCATTCCATGATTACAAACATCAATATTCCTCTAGGGAGGGGTTCACCGAAATCTCCAAAAGTAGTGCAGACATTGGTAAACCCGACCCGCCCGAATATTATAGTTATAGCGATCGCACTTGATATTAATCGAAATCGTCCAGTCCAGGTCTGGGCATGGATGCTAGTTTTTTCTCATCTTCTAGGGGCAGAAAGAAAATCGTCAGCATACCGGGAATCACAGCCAGCGCGCTCATCAAAAAATAATTTTGATAGCCGAGACTCGCCTGCAAGTAGCCGCTAAAAACGCCCGGAATCAGCACTCCAGCGGCCATAAAAGCCGTTGTAATTGCATAGTGGGATGCTTCGTATTCAGGGCGGACAGTCCGCATCAAGAACACTGTATAGGCAGCTACGCCAAGTCCGTAAGTAAATTGCTCGATCGAATTTACGGCATAAGCCCATTCAATCCCCGGTTGATTGATAGCCAATAGCCAATAAAGCACGTTAGTCGAATTTTGCAGAATAGCCGTCGGCCACATCCATTTTTTCAATCCTTGTTTGGCAATTAAATAGCCGCCCAGCAACCCTCCTATTAACAGAAACATTACCCCTAAAGTACCGGATAATAAGCCCATATCCGACGTAGAAACTGCTAATCCTCCTTTCTCAACTTTATCCATCAAAAATGGAGGAGCCATTTTAAACGTCAAGGCATCGCCCAAGCGAAAAATCAAGACGTAAGCCACAATCCAACCTATTTTATCTTGCTGAAAATAAGTTTTAAATGCTTCAATAAAGCTGGTTCTTTGTTGAGGAGTGTCGGATTCCAGAGCGTAATTGCGAGGATAGGGAAGATACCACCGCTGAAAGAGATATATCAGCACAAACATAATCGCACAAATGCCAAAGGCTGTCGCCCATCCGTAGTTAAGCGCCGACACGCTAAAATCCGAACCGAAAAGTGACAGCGGAATGTTTTGATATATTTTGGTGTCGCCTGTATTTCCGGTCACTAAATGGTTTTCGGCCAGTTTCCCGGCTAAGAACACCAATAAACCGCTACCGGCAATGACAGCACCTCTATAAGCCGTGTTGCGAACCCCGACAAATAGTGCTTGTTGGTCTTTATTTAGAGTGTTTAAATAAAATCCGTCAATGGCGATGTCGTGAGTAGCTGACACAAAGGCGATCGCCGTAAAGATCACAAGTGATATAATAATTGGTGCAGGCGTTAATACACCAAAAGCCAGGAAAGCAAACAGAAAAGCACAAATGATTTCGGTGGTTAAAATCCACTTGCGTTTGGTGGAATACAAATCAACTACTGGGCCCCACAAACCTTTTAAAACCCAAGGAAAAGACAACAGACTTGTCAATCCGATCAATTCGTTGCTGGTTCCCATACCTTTCAAAAAAATCACCGACATTAAATTAACGACGGTGTAAGGGAGACCTTGAGCGAAGTATAATACTGATACCCACAATCCAGCGTTATGCTTTTTTTCCATTGCAGAGATATTTTACCTAGTTACTTATTTGATTTACTGAGTGCGATCGACAATTCCGGTCAATTCAACCCCTGGCATCACAGTATATGCCATTCCGATGCCAGCGGCAGCCATATAAATAGTGCATTTTAGCATCATTCTGGCTCAAAACTATTTTCATTTTTTGAATAAGCCTGCAAAAATTTTTATCCGTTAAAAGAAACGAGGTAAGCCCGAACATTCTTGTTCCAGTCATAAGTGCCATAGGTTCGCAGCAGTTCCAAAGCACTTTCTTCTATCTGATATGCAGTTTTTGGACTATTCACCGGACGTTCGGGACTGTCAGGATTAACAACAATTAAACCTGCATCTAGAAACTGATGCACAGTCTGGCGGCGCACAGTTTCCCGCGTATTTGGTGCATATTTTTTACTGTACTCCTCCTCCATAAATTCCATAATTGGTGTGATTCCCCGAAGTGGAGATTTTGCCAATTCCCAAGCATCCTTTGGCTTGAGGTCAAGCAAAGCCAGAAGGGTTAAGGCGGAACGTTCGTTAAGCTGACCTTTGGGAAAACCCAGCGCTGCAAGTATTTCTAGAGATTCATCAATACGGTTCTTGATTGTCATTGGGCTATTTTCTAACGGATTGGTCGCCTTCAGCAGTTGTGTCTCGACAAGTCGATCGAGTTCCCGCTGTGTAGGAAATATTTCTCTTATTTGAGCGCCAAGTAAAAGTAATTGCTCTAGATTAGGATACTTCAAATTGCGTAAATCCGTAGCATTAACTTGAGTGTGTCCGTTGAACAGTCGGAAAAACCCATCTACCAAACTCGAATTTAGATAAACAGTCAATCCCCGCGCTAGAGTGAGGTCTAATCCGCGTCCTTGTTGGTGAAAGTAATTTAAATGGTTTTCAAAACCAACGCTAGAATTATTAATTTTGTCGGAATCCCAAACAACTGCAACAATTCGCTTTTGTTCTTCCTTTGACGAAAAGCGCTTGGTCAAAACATAATGTTCGTTGGGTACGAGGAGTGCAGCAGTTTTTTCGGTAATTGCTAAAGCTTGGTGCTTTTTGGTGGCGGTGGGATATTCAACAAACCCAGCCGATAAATGGGCTGGATAAATCAGTGGAACTGCATCTTTTTCTAGTTCTAGCCGCAAGTCAGAACCAACGCGAAAATCTACAACTTTTCCGGTGGAAACTGTCAAACCTAATTCTTGTAGCGTGCAAGTAAATTGAGCCATTTGCTCAACTAATTGCTGGCTGAGGGCATCGGGCAAAATCCGAATAAATTGCTCGGAATCTTTGGGGTTAACTACATCAGTATATCGTATATTATGACACAAAATTAGATCGGCATCAGCACTGTTACTTGAGGTAATCGTTACAGTATCTGGCTTTTCTATTTGTTTTGTAGCGCGCACAATAATTGTTTCTTGCAAAACAGCATCATCGCGAAATATTTTCTGTCGCGATTCAAAGATATGTATTTGGCGTAAAGCCATCATTTGTAGGAAGACTTTACGAAAATCTCGAAAGTATAAACCGTTGCAACAACTGCGGGGAGTAATTGACACTAATTCACCGTTTGGTTTGAGCAAGCTAGCGGCGGCAATCATAAAACCAGTGTAGAGATTGCCGGTTTCTACTCCTATAGAACGCAGCCAGGTACGCACTTGGGATTTAGCTGGGATTTTAGCATAGGGAGGATTGATGATTGCATGGGTGAATTCCAGTTTTTTTGAGTTTGTAAATAGATTGGAATTCAACATTTCAGCAGTTTCTTGAATAAAGTCTACTCTGCAAATTTTACTGGTAAAAATTATGCCAAAGTTCTGACATTCAATTCTGCACAATTCTAAGGTTTGTTTGAGGTAGTCAATCAAAATAATATCAATTTCATAAGCTGTTACCTGCATGGTTTGCGGTTTGTTTGGGCGCTGGCAAAGCTCGCAAACAACGGCTGCTATAAGGGAACCAATACCTGCACCTGCATCTAATAATGATATATCGGGACACTTGAATTCAAACATTCCCGCCATCAAACTTGCTGCGGAGCAAGGTGTCAAGAATTGTCCTTTTTCTCCTCTCTGGTTTTGCTGCAATTTTTGGGTTGCTTCTAACCGCAGGAGGTCTACTCGATCGAGTAAATTGCTGGCTGTTGTGTTGCTGTCGCCCGGAATGGCTAGGGTTGGAAATTGTGGTGCTATCATTTGTTAAGAAAAGTGCGTTAGTGAAGCCCGCCCCTGCGGGGGCTACGCCAACGAAGAGGATCGCCAGTTTAGTTTATTTTCGTCCCAAATTGGGATCTATAGGCTATCATGGTAGCATTCTAATCTCTTCCCCTAACAGCAAGAGGCAGCCATGAATCAAGAAAATGTGACGTTTCCAATTGATAGCGAAAAAAAAGAGGCGCTGAGGGCGATCGCTACTGTTATGGATCGGGATCTCAGTTATGTTTTGAATGAAGCCATCGCTTCTTATCTGGAGATTTATCAATGGCTGCTCGATGAGATTAACAAAGGGGTTGCCGAGGCCGAAGCTGGAGACTTTGCCGGCGATGATGAAGTCCAAGCAGTTTTTGCCAAATTGACTAATGAAAATTAAGTGGCTGCGACAAGCTTTGCGAAATCTAGAACAGGCTCACGCATATATTGTCAAAGACAATCCAGAGGCAGCAAGGCAATTAATTTTAAGGATTCAGAGTGCTGCAGGTCAACTCGCAGAGTTTCCTTTTACGGGCAGAATTGGTCGCGTAGAATCTACTAGAGAACTTGTCATTTCCAATACATCTTATCTGATCGTCTATCGAGTAAAAGAAGAAAGCGTAGAAATTCTCCGAGTCCTTCACACATCAAGAAAGTATCCAGAAAATTAGGTGATGTTTTCGATCGCCACTTGAGCTTATTTTCTTCTAAACTTGCACCGATGTGCGAAAATGTCAACCGGACTCTCAGACCAAAAGTCCGTAAAAGACAGTTCAACGCTCTCTCACACATTGTTCATGCGTAAACACAAAACATTCTTTTTGTCAAGCCTGTTCGCGATCGGCTTAACAATTAGTTTTCTGCTGATTCCCGGCTGGTTCTCAAACCTCCCAAACCGGGCTAACGCCACACTTCCGCCGCAAACCGCCGAATTTCGGGCTTTCTGGGTGGACGCATTCAATCCAGGTTTCAAAACGCCTCAAGAAGTCACCAAGTTGATTGCAGACGCACAGCGGGCCAATGCAAACGCGATCGTCGCCCAAGTCCGCCGCCGGGGCGATGCTTTTTACACCAGCGCGATCGAACCCCGCACCACCGATCCCAACGTTCCCCCCGGTTTCGATCCCCTCCAAGATTTGATTGACAAAGCCCACGCCGCAGGCATTGAAATCTACGCTTGGATGGTGACGCTGCCGGTGGTTTCTGGCGGCAAACTTCCCGCCGGTCATGTTTGGCAACAACACGGATCTTCAGTCGCAGGCAGAGATAATTGGGCGATGTTGACTTCGAGGGGAGAATCGCCCGGTTTCCTCGATCCCGGCCATCCAGACGCTTTAGATTATACAGTTTCCGTCTATTTGGACTTGCTGAAGCGCTACGATGTAGACGGCGTGCAGTTGGATTACATCCGCTACGGCGGCCCGAATTGGGGCTACAATCCTACTTCGATCGCCCGTTTCAACCAGCAAAACGGTCGATCGGGCAAACCCGCACCTACAGATCCCGCCTGGATGCAGTGGCGGCGCGATCAGGTGACAAATTTAGTGCGAAAGCTTTATGTAGAAGCGCTGGCGATTAAACCGCGCGTGAAAATTACTGCGGCGACAATCGCCTGGGGAGACGGCCCGAAAAGCGATCGCGACTGGATGCAAACGCAACCTTACAAAGAAGTTTTGCAAGATTGGCGCGCTTGGCTGGAAGAAGGTATTCTCGACATGGCGATGCCCATGACTTACCAGCGCGAGTACAAGCGATCGCAAAAACTCGCCTATGACAACTGGATCGAGTACGCCAAAAACCACCAGTACAACCGCCAAATTGCGATCGGCCCCGGCAATTATCTCAATTACATCGAAGACACCCTCTCGCAAGTCCGCCGCGCCGAAGCTCCCTCAGCCCTTGGGAATCACGTTGCGGGTACTGTCCTGTATTCCTACGCTAGCAGCAACCTGTACACCAACGTCGAACTGCGATCGGGCGGCAACAGCAGAGATTTACCCCGCCAGCCTTGGAAATACCTGCCGAAAAGCAACGATCTATTTTACACCGCCCTCTCGCAGCCGAGTCAATACGTTGACGGCGCTACGGGCAGAACAATTCAAACTCAGCCGGTGTGGGCCATGCCGGCAGCGGTTCCCGATATGCCTTGGAAGTCGCGGCCTACTGCTGGGGCGATCGCCGGAAATTTGCAGCAGTGCGAACGAACTTGCGACGGTGCGAGTTTGACTTTGCAGGCGATCGATGCTAGCAGCAAGGTGCGGCAACTGCGTGCCGATGGTAAAGGATGGTTTGGGGCGATCGAGCTTTCGCCCGGTTCATATCAGTTGAAAGTTGACGGAAGTCAGGTTCAACAAACAGTTGATGTTGTCGCCGGTGAAGTTACAAAAGTTAATTTCGCCAGTTTGTAGTTTGTGGGGTTCCCAGCGCATACCTTACTAATTTTTTGATTGATTGCAGATATGTAGGTTGGGCAGAGTGAAACGCAAGTTCATTCTTGGACTCAACCTACATTTTTTTTATTAACCGCAGAGGGCGCAGAGGGCGCAGAGGGAGATCGGAGAGAGGCAAGGGTTTAATCAGTTACGGGGCAATTCTTAGGTCGGTGAGTGAAGTAGGATTTACTCAGAAGTGTTAAAATTAAATTATCCTGGATTGAAGTGCGCTATTGTCGGTGAAGCTATGTTAATCACAGAAGCCCCTTTCACGCTCCGCAAATGGACGGTTAAAGAATATCAAAAACTCGGAGAAATCGGGTTTTTTCACCCAGAGGAACGAGTTGAATTAATTTCAGGAAATATTCTCAAAATGAGTGCCAAAGGAACTGCCCACACTTCTGCCACTAGACGCACTGCGACGCTTCTGCGCGATATTCTCGAAAACCTGGCTGCTGTCTATACTCAAGATCCGATCGCCCTCCATGACAATTCCGAACCAGAACCTGATATCGCCGTAGTCAGAATCGATCCCTTGGACTACGCTACTCACCATCCGACTCCTTCAGAAGTATATCTAATTATCGAAGTGGCAGACACCAGCTTGGCTTACGATCGCGAAATTAAGGCCAAAATCTACGCGCGATCGGGAATTGCGGATTATTGGATATTAAATGTAAATGAGCGACAACTTCATGTTTTTCGAGAACCGACTGAAGACGGGTATCAAAGCGAAATAATTCTGGGGGAAAGCGCGAGTATTTCACCGCTGCAATTTCCTGCTTTTAATATCGCAATTCAGCAAATGTTGCCGCCAATTATACTCAATTAAAAAGCTTACTGATTTTTTTTATTAACCGCAGAGGGCGCAGACGGCGCAGAGAGGGAAGAGGAAGACAAGTATTTAATCTGTAGCTGTGAACCAGGGGTTTAAACCCCTGGCGGACTGCCGAACTGGCGACATATTTACTGGGGAGATATTTCAGGAATGAAGTCCTTACTACAAACTTAATCGCTTTCTAGAATTCCCGCCAGCAAAGCTTGCTGAGCGTGCATCCGATTTTCTGCTTGCTCCCAAACGCGCGATCGCGAACCTTCAATCACCGCATCCGTAATCTCTTCATCCCGGTGTGCCGGCAAACAGTGCAGTACAATTGCATTGCGATCGGCAAACTCCAGCAATCGCTCATTTACCTGATAAGGCTCAAACAAGGGAATCCTGATCTTAGCTTCTTCTTCCTGTCCCATACTCGCCCAAACATCAGTATAAATTACTTGAGCATTCTTAGCCGCCGCTTCCGCATCAGAAGTTACTGTAACTTCTGTTTTTCCATTAGCAATTGCCTTAGCCTTTGCCACAATTTCAGGATTAGGACGAAAATCTTCAGGACAAGCAATTCTGACATTCATTCCCGTCATAGCACAGCCCAACATCAGGGAATTAGCCATGTTGTTGCCGTCGCCAAAATAAGTTAATGTCACTCCTTCCAGCCTGCCAAAACACTCTTTAACTGTCATTAAATCCGCCAAAACTTGACAGGGGTGTTCATCATCTGTCAGTGCATTAATTACAGGAATTTTGGCATAATTTGCAAAAGTTACTAAATCCTTTTGATCGAAAGTCCGAATCGCCAAAATGTCTAAATATCGGTCTAAAACTCTGGCTGTATCGACTAAAGGTTCGCCACGGCTCACTTGCGTAACGTTCGGATTGAGGTCAACAACTTGCCCTCCCAACTTGTACATTGCCACCGTAAAACTCACCCGCGTTCGAGTTGAAGCTTTAGAAAATAACAAGCCGAGAACTTTAGTGCGTTTCAGCTTGACCATTCCCGATTTTAAACTGGCTGCTAGATCCAGCACATAATTTAATTCGTCAATACTTAAATCTGCCAGACTTAATAAATCTCGCCCTTTTAATGAATCCATACTTTCCCCATACACAAATTTCTAGCTGTGTCTTAAATCTAAGCCCGCTTGCGTCGGGTTTTGTTTCTGTTACCGCTGTTTTACTCCCCCCAAAAACGGAGATCTATCCACGTACAAGCGTCGTGGATAGATCGAAATTTTAGACTTTTGTTCCAGATATTAGATCCATCTGTGGAGTAAATCTAAAATCTAAAATCTAAAATCGACTGTGGATCTGGTTTATGCGGGTAATTGTTCGATCGCGCGATCGATCCAATCGCAACCTTGCTCCACCGTTTCTACCACCGCCAACACGCCCCGCAATTCCCCAGCGCCTGGGAAACCTTTAGCATACCAGGTTAAGTGCTTGCGCGCTTGAGACACACCGCTTTGACCTTTATATTCCCACAAAGCCCGCAGGTGTTCCTTAGCACATTCGAGTCGTTCAATTGGTGTCGGAGGTATCTTTTCCACACCAGTTTTCAAGAAATGATCGACTTCTCCCACCAAAAAAGGATAGCCCAAAGTCCCCCGCGAACACATCACTCCGTCAGCACCGGTTTCTTGAAGACAGCGCACCGCAGCTTCCACTGAAAAAATATCCCCGTTACCAATTACAGGAATCGATAAAACTTCCTTAACGCGGCGAATCCATTCCCATTTTGCCGGGCCGGTGTAACCTTGCGATCGAGTCCGACCGTGCACAGTAATCATTTTTGCTCCCGCATCTTCCATCCTCTGAGCAAATTCCAAAATATTAATTTCTTGGTCAGTCCAACCGATGCGAGTTTTAACAGTCACAGGAACATTTACAGCTTCCACCACCGCCCGCACAATTGCCTCGGCCGTTTCCGGGTCTCGCAGCAGCGAAGAACCGCCACCGTTTTTAGTAATTTTGTTCACTGGACAGCCCATGTTAATATCAACAGTATCCGCTCCTTCTGCTACGGCTTTCTGCGCCGCTTCTGCCAAGAAATTCGGCCGACAGTCAAATAATTGAATGCTAATCGGGCGTTCGTTTGGATCAATTTCCATAATTTTTGGCAATTGCTTCACATAGTGCAAACCCGTAGCGTTGACCATTTCGGTGTACATCATCGAATCCGGGGCGTAGCGGCGCACCAAACGGCGAAATACTAAATCAGTAACACCTGATAAGGGCGATTGCAGGACGCGGCTTTTTACTTCCAAATCGCCTATTTTGAGCGGAGTTGCTAATCTTTCTTTTAATTCGGGAGATAAAGTAAGCATAGTCGATCGCACTTTAATTCTAATATCTGTATATTCTACTACAACTAAGATCTTTTTTCAGTTATTAGCCAAATCTTGAGCCGAAGATTGAGCGATATCATTTTCAGTAGATTATCCCAAATAACCAAGGAAGGTTCGTAGTGCGGACTTAAGTCAGCTCTCAAGTTGCGTACTCTTGTAGGCGCGCTAACAGTTTTTGTAATGGTAATCGACCAGACATGACATCCTATCATTGGCAGCAAATCACTTGTGTTACTGTCATTACAAAACTAATCTCAAGCAAGAGCGATTGCTTGAGATTAGTTTTCTCAGCAGCCGCACAGTTTTGCAATCGCGGGTATGGAGGCGGACATTAGGACACCGAAAAGAATACTTAACCAGACTGCAATATCTACTTTACTGCGGGCGATCGCCCGAATTCGAGTATTGTCAAACCAGAACCCAAAGCCGAACCCAGACAACACTTAAATCTATTTGCGGCTATCGCTTGACTTTATATCTATCTATGGGGCTTAGCCATCAATGGGCGATCGACCTACCAAAAATGCCGCCCAAGTCATATTTTTATTGTTGAATTCTGCCGAACCCAGCCTTTTGCCTTCCTAGGACAAATGCTTAAATTTTATTGGGATTCTGCAAAAACTATACATAACATCGTTTTAAACTACAATTGGTTGATTCCCGACGACGATCGAACATTATAAAAATTTTAGAGAATTCTATGGACGCCAAAGCACTCTGGCAACGCTACCAAGACTGGCTTTACTATCACTCTGGATTGGGACTTTATCTCGATATCAGTCGCATGGGATTTGACGACGCTTTCGTAACAGCACTCAAACCCAAATTTGACAAAGCTTTCAAAGACATGGCAGCTTTGGAATCAGGCGCTATCGCCAATCCCGACGAACACCGCATGGTGGGTCACTACTGGCTCCGAAACCCCGATTTGGCTCCCACTCCAGAATTAAAACAACAAATAATTGAAGAAATTGCACAAGTCGAAGAATTTGTCAAGAAAGTTCAAAACCGCGAAATCAAACCGCCCTTTGCTCCGCAATTTACCGACATAATCTCGATCGGCATCGGCGGTTCCGCCCTCGGCCCCCAATTTGTCGCCGAAGCCCTATCCCCAGACATCCCGCCCCTAGCAATTCATTTTATCGACAACACAGATCCTGCAGGGATCGATCGCATCCTCAACAAAATCAAAGACAAACTCAGTAGCACCCTAGTAATTACCATATCCAAATCCGGCGGCACCCCCGAACCCCGCAACGGCACCATCGAAGTTCAAAAAGCCTTCGCCGCCCAAAAACTAGACTTCGCCAAACAAGCAATTGCCATCACCGGCACAGACAGCAAACTAGACAAATTAGCAAAATCCCAAGGCTGGATTGCCACCTTCCCCATGTCAGACTGGGTGGGAGGACGCACCTCAGAACTCTCAACAGTAGGACTTTTGCCCGCAGCTTTGCAAAACATCGACATTCGGGCGATGCTAGACGGCGCTAAAGTCATGGACGAAGCTACCAGAATTCCCGAAATTAAAAACAATCCCGCCGCCCTTTTAGCGATGAGTTGGTATTTTGCCTGCAACGGACGCGGCGAAAAAGATATGGTAGTTTTGCCATACAAAGATTCCCTGCTATTATTCAGCCGCTATTTGCAGCAATTAGTCATGGAATCTATAGGCAAAGAAAAAGATTTAGAAGGCAACACAGTTCATCAAGGAATCGCAGTCTACGGCAACAAAGGCAGCACCGACCAACACGCCTACGTCCAGCAACTGCGCGAAGGCGTACCGAATTTCTTCCTCACATTTATCGAAGTATTGCAAGACAGGCAAGGCATTTCCCCAGAAGTAGAAACAGGTGTTACTTCTGGAGATTATTTGTCTGGTTTGTTGCAGGGAACTCGACAAGCTTTGCACGAAAATCACCGAGATTCAATTACTGTCACAATTCCCCAAGTCAACCCTCGGACAGTAGGAGCATTAATCGCCCTCTACGAAAGAGCAGTAGGTTTTTACGGTTCCTTGGTGAATGTCAACGCCTATCACCAACCGGGCGTGGAAGCAGGCAAAAAAGCTGCCGCTGCTGTATTGGATTTGCAAAAACAGGTACTGCAAGTGCTCACAGATGCTCATGCACCTCTGTCTGTAGCAGAAATAGCCAAACAAGCCGGAAAACCAGAGCAAATCGAGACAATTTACAAAATTCTGCGACATTTGGCAGCCAACGGGCGCGGCGTAGCTTTGGAGGGGAAATTAGCGCAACCTGCTACTTTAACCGCAAGTCACAAAGAGAATTAAACAGTAGAATTAAGAATTAAAAGTGAGTAATTTCACTTTTAATTTTTCATGTTTAATTTTTAATGTCTCCCCATGCCCCTGACGATTCTGGTTGCTGACGACGATTTCGCGACTCGCCTGTCGATTACCGATTATCTGGAAATTACCGGATACTCTGTAATTCCTGCTGAGAACGGCAAAGAAGCTTTAGGGTTGGTACAGGAATTTCAGCCCCACTTGATTGTCACCGACATTACAATGCCCGAAATGGATGGCTACGAATTTGTGCGGCGAGTTCGGACTCGTCCCGCTTTTCGTTTGCTACCGGTGATTTTTTTGACGGAACGCACGAGCACTGAGGAACGGATTCGGGGCTATCAGATGGGGTGCGACAATTTTCTGGCTAAGCCTTTTGAACTACAGGTGTTGGGGGTGGTGATTCGCTCTTTGCTCGATCGCTACGCTCTCATTGCTCAGGCATCTTCTCGTTCGGAATCAGAATCTACGTCAACAGAGGCACGCCACAGAGCCACCAACCACCCTGAAGCCAATTTTTTAACTCAAAAGTCAGAAACTGGCGATGGCTATTCTCCCCGCCCAAATTCTCCGAATTTAACGCAGCGAGAGCAACAAGTGCTAGATTTGCTGACAGAAGGTCTTTCTAATATTCAAATTGGCGATCGGCTGCACCTCAGTCCCCGCACCATCGAAAAGCACGTCAGCAGCTTGTTCAGAAAAACTGAAAGCAGCAACCGAACAGAACTCGTTCGCTTTGCGATGGAACACCATTTAGTCAGTAATTGGTAATTGGGAATTGGGAATTGGGAATTGGGAATTGGGAATTGGGAATTGGTAATTGGGAATTGGTAATTGGTAATTGGGAATTGGGAATTGGTAATTGGGAATTAGGAATTGGGAATTGGGAATTGGGAATTGGGCGAGCGCGAAGCGGAGGGATTGGGAATTGGCCAAACAGGGCATTGTTAATTGTTAATTGTAATTGTTAATTGTTAATTGTTCCTGACTGATAACATACTCCAACAAACCCTGCGAAGCGTCCATCAGCAAATCAATTACCCGATCGAATCCATCCGGGCCGCCGTAGTAAGGATCTGGCACTTCTTTCAGGTCGTATTTCTGGCAAAAATCGCACATCAACCGCACTTTATCTTGATATTTTCCCGCGTTGTCGAGAGCAAGAATATTCTGATAATTGTCCCGATCCATCGCCAGAATCAAATCAAAATTTTCAAAATCTTTCCTTTGAAATTGACGGGCTGCGCCTAACAATTCAATCCCTTGCTTCCTCGCAGCCAATGTCATGCGGCTGTCAGGGGCGCTACCAATGTGATAGCCACCTGTTCCGGCGGAATCGCAGGTGATACGATCGCCCAAACCTGCTTTTTCGATTAAGTGATCCATGATATTTTCTGCTGAGGGCGATCGGCAGATGTTTCCGAGGCAGACAAATAGTAATTTAGTCATTAGTTATTAGTTATTGGTTATTGGTTATTGGTTATTGGTTATTAGTTATTAGTTATTAGTTATTGGTTATTGGTTATTGGTTATTAGTTATTGGTTATTGGTTATTGGTTATTGGTTATTAGTCATTAGTCATTAGGAAGAAGGTTTTTTTCATCTTTTTCCCAAAGTTTCCTACTTCATAGAAATTAACCAGTCATTAGCTATCAAGTCGTTATACCAATTTCATAAAGTAGCGCTAGATATTACCACCCAACCCCCCCGATGCTTTGGGGGGCTAGGACTTCATCAGCACATCTCTAGAAAAATGGTATTACTCAACATAAATCACTAATGACTGATGACTAATGACTGATGACTACTGTCAACTGCCAACTGACCAAGGGCTTAGAAACCGGGGAGATTCAGTCCGCCGGTCAGTTCTTCCATTTTCTCCCGCATCGTAGCCGTAGACTTAGTGTAAGCATCCTGCATCGCCACGGTGACGAGTTCAGAAACCACATCAGCACCTTCACCGAGGGCATCCGGTGCAATTTCGACTCGGCGGGGTTCTTGGTTGCCGCTGAGAAAAACTTTGACCAAGCCGCCGCCGGCAGTTCCCTCAATTTCCATTACATCCAACTCTTCTTGAAGCTTTTTAGCTCCTTCTTGAACTTGCTGAGCTTTTTTGAAAGCTTCAGTCAGTTCTTTCATTTTGCCCAGGCCGAAGCCAAATCCTTGTCCTGATTTTGTCATAATTACTTTGTGATGGTGTGTGGGCTGGCAGTTTGCCGCTTTCGTATTACTTCAATGATGCCTTAGAAAGGGAACTCTCCCAGTATTCTAACTTCTGGCTCCAACAACAGCGACCACCGCTGCTCGACTTGCTGTTGAACGTGGCGGATCACTTGAAAAATATCATTTGCCGTTGCTGACCCGCAGTTAAGAATAAAATTAGCATGGCGCTGAGCTACTTGTGCGCCACCGATCTGATATCCCTTCAGTCCCGCTTGTTCGATGAACCAACCTGCCGTCTTGGGGCCGGGGTTACGGAAGACTGAGCCACAGCTCGGTAAGTGGTAAGGCTGAGTTGTCCGCCGCTGGCTGAAATTTTCATTAGTGACGGCCATTACTTGCGATCGGTCAAATCCCGGCTGCAACTGAAAAGTCGCTTCTGTTACCAGCCGATCGCCCCCTTGCAGCACCGAAGTCCGGTAGCGGTACTCCAACTCTTGGGGAGTCAAAATTTCCACCTTACCGGAGGGGGATAGCAGGCGAGCCTTGACCAGAATATCAGCAGTACAGCCCCTGTGAGCGCCTGCATTCATCACCACAGCCCCTCCCACGGTGCCCGGTATACCGACAGCCCATTCTAGACCTTTCCAGCCCCGTTTAGCCGCCAACCAAGCAAGGCGGGGAATTGACTCCCCCGCCCCGGCCGTAACTTGACCTGCTTCTGCATTGAAATGCACTTGCTTGAGGTAGCGAGTGGCGACGACCAAACCGGACAAACCCCGATCGCTCACCAACAGATTAGAACCCGCACCCAACAGAGTCACCGGCACCCCTTCATCCTGTGCCCAGGCAAAACTTGCTTGCAAAGCCTCCATGCTGCGGGGAGCGACGTACCACTGGGCAGGGCCGCCGACTCGAAAAGAAGTCTGGCCAGCAAGCGAAACTTGGGAGTTAATCTGACAGTCAGTTCCCCGCAAAGAAATAGGAGAATACACTCGCCGATAGTCCTTAACAGAGGAGTCATTCGAGATTGTCACCATCTTGAAAATCCTTAAAAATACCTTCGCTCGAAGACGTGGTTGAAAATTCATTTATCGGTGGCCGGGCAGCCATTTTGAGCGAGTCGCCCTCATCGAGCAGTGTCGGTAAAACCTGCACCGCCTTGGATGTCGATCGACTCGCAGACGCGGGCTAATTTGGGCGCGAAGCTTCTTGATAAAAAGCCATCACCTCTGGAATAATCTGATTCAGATTACCAGCACCCAAAAACAGAGCCAAATCCCCCGGTTGCAGATTTTCGGTTAAAAACTTACTTACCGACTCCAAGGAAGGCGCAAACACAACCTCTGGGCCTGCTTTAGCAATCAAATCAGCAACCTGCTGCCCGCTAATTTTTCCTAAATTCGGTTCCCCAGCACTATAAATATCGCAAGCCACAACCAAATCTGCATCCCCAAAAGATTGAGCAAATTCTGGCAAAAATGTCAGAGTTCGGCTGTAACGGTGCGGTTGAAAAATAGCAACCACTCTTCGGGATTTCTGATTTTTTTCGCTACCTTCGATACGCAAGCGAGCCGCCGCCAAGGTGACGAGAATTTCGCTCGGGTGGTGGGCGTAGTCGTCCACAAACAAGATGTCATTGTGAAAACCCCGCACCTCAAAACGGCGGCGAGCACCTTCAAAGCCGGAAATCGCTTTGGCGATCGCCGAAAACTCCAACCCCAACAATCGACCCACTGCTACCGCCGCTAGTGCATTGCTGAGATTGTGTGTCCCCAGCAACTTCAACTCCATTTCCCCCAGGAAAGCTCCTCGCTCCCAAATACCAGCCTTGGTGCTTTCGGCACCGTACTCCACTCCCGAAACCGTGTAGTCAGCACCGCTGTCCGGATTCAAACTGTAGGTGACATTGGGGGCGAGGCAGTCTTTGACGATTTTGTCGTCAATGCAGCCCACCAAGGTTTGACAGTTTTGGGCAAACACCTTAAATATGTCTATCACCTGGTCGAGAGTCTCGTAATGGTCTGGATGATCCAGTTCCACATTTGTCACTATGCCAATTTTTGCTACCAGCTTGACGAGAGAACCGTCGGATTCATCAGCCTCGGCAACTAAGTAGGGGCCTTGGCCGACACGGGCATTGCCTTCCCAAGCATTTACCTCGCCTCCTACTACGATCGTCGGGTCTAGACCCGCAGCCATCAGCATGAAGCCGATTAAGCTGCTAGTAGTAGTTTTGCCGTGAGTCCCTGCTACAGCTATGCTTTGGTAATCTTTAATTAAGGCGGCCAACACATCCGATCGATGAAAAATCGGACAGCCCAAATCTAGAGCAGCTCGATATTCGGCATTTGCAGGGTGAATTGCCGTCGAACATACTACTTGAGGCAATCCCCCATTTGCTGGGGCGTCCAAACCGTTGCCGTTCAATTTGAGAGCTTTGGCTGTCGCGACGGAAGTCCCTACCGCACCAGCGACCGAGGATACTATATTTTCGGGTGTCCCGCGATCGGAACTGCTACCGTTGATAGCCGTTTGAAAAACTTCAAAATTGCTGGCGTCTTGACGCCAAAAAATGTGAGCTCCCATTTCTTGCAAGCGCTCGGTGATGTGACTCGATTTAATATCGGAGCCGTACACGGGCAACTTGCGTTTAGCTAGAATGTAGGCAATGGCTGACATCCCAATTCCACCAATGCCGATGAAATGAAATGGTCTACCGCTGAAATCAACAGAACTCGGCATCTTCGCTCCTCACACACCACGCCACGCCAATAACACGCGATATCATCAAAAAAATGGTTAGAAACCCCGTCCCTTCGGCAAGCTTAGGGCAAGCTTTATAGGACGGCTTTATATTCCCTTTCGGGAAGGAGGAGTATGGTTGCTCCTCTGTGGAGATATGGTTGTCTCCAAAACTCCCTTGCGGGGTAAAGTTAGCTTGTCGGCAAATGTTTTCTGAGCTTTTTAGACTTGCAGCACTGTTTCTGTTACCTGGAAACGATTTAACTGCAAATGACACTCTCAGGGGATTTCGCACTCTCCAGGGTGTCGTGACTCAAAAAACCTAGACCAAGGGAAGTATACGGCCCGTCAGGACAGCTCGTAAGAATCTTACAAGCCTCATGCCGTCAGGGCTGAGGTTCCTGACATCAAGAATTGTTTTTTTCAGGATACAGTTCGCTAGACATTTTTGTACACAATTCTCTGCGCTTCCCTAAATTTCGGGATTTGTAGAGAGGTTTGTCTTGTATCCTATTTGACTTAGTACCGAGTAGTTTTCCGGAACAGTCACAAAAGAGAAAATTGCAAATCAGAGAGAATGGGGTTTGGGCCAGGATCGGCTGACTAATTTTGGGCGGTTGCACAGTCCTGCATTCTTTTTATTTCTATCCGCCTGCTGTGCTGGGATACGGCAGCAAAAGCCCCACAATCTTTTTACGAAGATTGAGGGTAAAACCCATCAGGATTTACAAACACTACCACGTATGGCACAACTTCGCTCATTTTTTAGTGTTTGATCTGTTGGTACGTTCAACAGTTGACAGTTGACCGATCGCGCTTTTGAGATTTTCTGCGAGGGAAATTAATTTTTCCGTTCTCTTTACAAGGAACAGGCTTTAAACCCATTTTTTCTATTAAGTATGCTAAGTATAGTTTTTAGAAAGATGAGGTACTATGTGGCATAGGGCATAGGGTATCGGGCTATCCTCACTTTTTTGATAACCGACCGCTATACCCTCCCTTTTGGCAAAACTCAATCTGACATGATGTTGCCCAGACTGAGCTATAGTAAGTTTCTCACTTTGTTTACAGACACAAGTAATGCTGGTGTCTGGGAGCGGACTTAAGTCGGCACTACGAACTAATCCGCGATCAGACTATTTGACATACCTCCTCGTCCTAAAGGAGCGAGGATTCCTTGACGCTTCACTGCAATGCGCTACCGAAGTATTATAACTGGTCAAAGCCTACAAAAATAAAATTTCGGTAAAGTCTGTATTAATCCTAATTTTGGGAAATATGGAAAAAGTAGCGATTTTGGGGGGGACTTTTGACCCGGTTCATTGCGGGCATTTGTCGATCGCCCAGACGGCGGTGAGTCAATTTGGGATCGATCGAGTCATTTGGGCGATCGATCGCACCCCTCGTCACAAGTCGCACAGTGTTTTGGCAAGTTTTGACCAACGGCGGGAAATGGTGGCTCTGGCAACGGCCCAGCGGTCGGATTTTGGACTTTTGCCAGTGGATACCAATCCCTCTGGAACTTCTGCTATTGACACTTTGTTATATTTGCAAAAAATCTATCCGGGCGATCGGTGGTACTGGATTATTGGTAGCGACGCGCTCCAAACTCTCCCCAAATGGCACCGGTGCAGCGAAATTGGCGGGTTGTGCGACTGGTTGGTGGCCCCGCGTCCGAGTCAGAAAAATCGGGATCGAGAAAAAAGCGGGGAAATTGGCTCCTTTGAGTGGGGGGATAGCTTGTGGGATACAGCCATTGATGGGGATGACAAAATGCAGGATCGGACAAAAGCTGTTTGCTGTAAAGTTGCTCAACAGATGGCTCTGGTGAATGTGGAAATTCGCTGGGAGGTGCTTTCCATGCGTGCGATCGAGATTTCGTCGAGCCACATCCGCCGCTGCTGTGCCGAAAATCGCGATCTCAGTTACTTAGTCCCGGAAGCTGTACGGACTTATATTGCGACTCACAACCTTTACCAGCAACCAGCAGCCGAAATCTGAATGCCTTTGGCCTGGGGATTTCTGGCGAGTTCAAAAAAGTTTAGGCTTTTTTGATACAGACGAAAAGTTAGAAAGGATCAGCCTTTGCGATATGATCTTGTCTCATAAGTCAATTCTTAAATTTTTCCAAAATTTAAGCCTGAGCTAAGGGCTGCAATCGTTAGGAGGTAATAAGGTGATTAGAGTCGCGATCAATGGTTTTGGACGTATTGGGCGCAGTTTTGCGCGATGCTGGTTGGGCCGAGAAGATAGCCAGCTCGAACTCGTAGCAATTAATGACACTTCCGATCCCAAAACTAATGCCCACTTGCTGAGATACGATTCCATGATGGGAACGTTGAAGGGTGTGGACATCAGTACGGATGAAAATTCGATTATTCTCAATGGCAAGACAGTTAAATGCGTGAGCGATCGTAATCCGCTCAACCTGCCTTGGAAAGATTGGGGTATTGATCTGATTATTGAAGCAACCGGTGTCTTCGTTGATCAAGCGGGTGCATCGAAGCATATCACAGCCGGCGCAAAAAAAGTGCTGATTACTGCTCCGGGTAAAGGGCCAGAAGTAGGGACTTATGTGATGGGAGTCAACCACCACAACTACAAGCACAATGACTACACAGTCATCAGCAATGCTAGCTGTACCACTAACTGTCTGGCTCCCGTACTGAAAGTGCTTAACGACAATTTTGGCATCATCAAAGGCATGATGACGACTACCCACAGCTATACTGGCGACCAGCGCTTGTTGGATGCCAGCCACCGCGACTTGCGGCGGGCGCGGGCTGCGGCGATGAACATTGTGCCGACTTCTACTGGAGCTGCTCAAGCTGTGGCTTTGGTTATTCCAGAGTTGAAGGGTAAGTTAAATGGCATCGCCATGCGCGTGCCGACTCCCAACGTGTCGGTAGTTGATTTTGTGGCTCAGGTAGAGAAAAAGACTTTTACCGAGCAGGTAAATCAAGTTTTCAAAGAAGCAGCCGAAGGCTCGATGAAGGGGATTTTGGAATACAACGATTTGCCTTTGGTTTCTTGCGACTATCGCGGAAATGATGCTTCTTCAATCTTGGATGCCAGTTTGACTCTGGTGATGGACGGCGACATGGTGAAGGTGTTGTCTTGGTACGACAATGAGTGGGGCTACAGTCAGCGGGTTGTTGACTTGGCTGAATTGGTCGCCGAACGCTGGGAAGGCTAGATCCATGACTTTTTTCTAGCAGTCCAGCCTTGAGGCAGGGGTTGAAACCCCTGCCTCAAGGCTAAATTCCTTATGATATAGAGGAGACGGCAGTGCCGTGTCCCTACTTGATTAATTGTAGGGAGACGGCACTGCCCAAGGAGTGTCAACTTAACGTCAAACGTAGTCAGAGACTGCTGTGTGACTATTAAATCTAGATCCCCCCTAGCCCCCCTTAAGAAGGGGGGGACAGGAGTCTTCTCAAAGTCAACCCCTACTCCCCTTCTTAAGGGGGATTTAGGGGGATCTGGACTGGGGTAAAAGCGATATTTCTCAAGGATT
Organism: Microcoleus sp. S36a_B3; assembly: GCF_036700745.1. Classification (NCBI taxonomy): domain Bacteria; kingdom Bacillati; phylum Cyanobacteriota; class Cyanophyceae; order Oscillatoriales; family Microcoleaceae; genus Microcoleus; species Microcoleus sp. S36a_B3. The sequence continues at coordinate 65,929 of NZ_JAUBPN010000026.1, forward strand.
TCAGGCTTAAGTTGACACCTATGGGCACTGCCGTCTCCTAATTTCGGGTAATATTAATTCCGATGCTACCGGATTTGATAAGTAGTAAGACACAATTAATTACACAAAACTCTGGGCTACAAGCCTTGTCTAGTAAAGAATCAGCAAAAAATCAGTTTGTAATTAATTCTGTCCAATTACTTATGAGCCCTGTCTCAATGATTTTGAGTTCTTAGTCTGCGAAGGCAGACTTTGTTTGTGTAGTCGCGGTTTCAACCGCCGAATCATCAACATAAATAATTTATATGAAAAAAGCGTTAATTTGTGGTATATCCGGTCAAGATGGAGCTTATTTAGCGAAACTGTTGCTCGATCGAGGTTATGAAGTTTGCGGCACCTCCAGGGATGCCCAAATGTCTAGTTTCGGAAACCTGGCCCGTTTGAGCATTCGAGACAGAGTAAAACTAGAATCCATGTCTCTCAACGATTTTCGCAGCGTCTTGCAAGTATTGACAAAAATTGCACCAGACGAAGTGTACAATCTAGCGGGTCAAAGTTCTGTCGGCCTGTCTTTTGAACAACCTGTAGAAACCCTCGAAAGCATTGCCACGGGCACATTGAATCTGTTAGAAGCAATTCGGTTTACCGGGGGGAAAATCAAACTTTACAATGCGAGTTCTAGCGAATGTTTTGGGGATACCGGAGGCATTGCAGCGGATGAAAATACGCCCTTTCGCCCCAGAAGTCCCTACGCGGTGGCGAAAGCAACGGCATTTTGGGAAGTAGCGAATTATCGGGAAGCGTACAATTTGTTTGCGTGTTCTGGTATTCTGTTCAATCACGAGTCGCCACTGCGACCGGAGAGGTTCGTCACCCAAAAGATTGTATCTGTTGTGTGCCGGATTGCTGCTGGCAGTTCGGAAAAACTGCATTTGGGAAATATTTCGGTGCAGCGGGACTGGGGCTGGGCCCCGGAATATGTGGAGGCGATGTATTTGATGTTGCAGCACGATGAACCGGACGATTATGTAATTGCTACCGGTGCGAGTTATCCTTTGGAGGAGTTTGTGCAGACAGCGTTTGTGGCTGCGGGTTTGGATTGGCAGGAACATTTAGTAACCGATGCGAGTCTCTACAGACCGACGGAGATTGCTGTTGGGAGGGGGAATCCGGCTAAGGCGAAAGAAAAATTGGGCTGGGAGGCAAAATACAAAATGCCCGATGTGGTGCGGATGATGGTGGAGGCGAGGCAGATTTGAGGGAAATTTATGGGGTGAAAATATGGGAGCAGAATATGCGACAGCTAAGGAGTGGTATAAGGCTAATCGCCGAGAGTTGAAAAAATATCGGGGTCAGTGGATAGCTTATACTAACGAAGGTGTGATTAGTGGCGATCGGGATTATCGAAAGATGAAGGACGGGATTCCGGCTGATACACCTAATTTAAGTTATGTAATCGATCGTATATTTGAAAGTGAATTTGTCGAACCAGTTAGGTTTTATCCTGTCAGTTTGATATAAAATTCAAACACGCTGAGGAGACCATTATTTTTAACTATTGGAAAGTTACTGGACAATAAAGGGCTAATTTGTTAGCCTTTGCGGGTATTTTGTGATAAAGTTCACGTCGGAAGCAGACTATAAGATGCCCGATTTGGTGCAGATGATAGTCTAGGCGGGGATGGGTAATGTTTGAGTTCTATAAAAATTTTGAGGTTTAATCCGTGAAATCATTAGTTATAACAACAATTCATAAACCAACTGCTGCTCTGTTTAAATACAGAGATATTTTGCTAGATTTAGGGTGGAAAATTATTGTAGTTGGGGATAAAAAAACTCCTAGAGATTTTGACTTGCCGGGGGCTGAATACTTTAATGTAGAGCAGCAATGCGAAGACTTTGGCGAGCTAGCTTCTCTGATTCCTATGAATCATTACTCCCGCAAGAATTTAGGATACTTGTATGCTATGCGTATGGGTGCAGACGCGATCGCGGAAACAGACGACGATAATATTCCCTATGATGACAAGTATCCCAATTTCCTTCCTTCCCTGGTGAAGACTCCAGCGTTAGACATTAAAGGTGCAGTCAATGTCTATTCTTACTTTACAAATAAAAAAATATGGCCCAGAGGCTTGCCCCTTGACAAAGTTAATAGTTTTGTCGATGAGAAGCTGGTCACAGAAAAAGAGGTTACTTGTTACGTCCAGCAAGGGCTAGCAGACTTAGACCCCGATGTAGACGCTATCTATCGTTTGACGGTTGGTGATGAAAATATTAAGTTTGAATCGAATAAGAAGTTGTCACTGTCGCCCGGATGTTACAGTCCTTTCAATACGCAGAATACTTTATTTTACAAGCAAGCTTTTCCTCTAATGTTGCTGCCTATTGGTGTGAGCAGTCGTGTTACCGATATCTGGAAAAGCTACATTGCCCAGAGGCTTTTATGGTGCATGAACTCCAGTGTTCTATTTCTATCGCCTTCAGTGTATCAGTTGAGAAATGAACACAACCTGATGAAAGATTTTAGTGAAGAAATTCCTTTGTATACTCAGGTTCACAATTTAATTGACTTACTGGAAAATTTTACAAGTGATGCTAGCGATGCTTGCGAGTTAATGATAGAGATGTATACTTATCTCAATCGAAATGGTTTTCTCGGCGAGATAGAGGTTCGTCTGTGTGAATTGTGGATTGAGGAAGTTAAAAAATATGTGTAGTCCTTAGCAGTAAAAAATCTACTCAATTGAGCGATTGACTGCACAGTCGCTCAACCTTCACTCTCAAGTATTAAATAAATAAATCAACCCTTGAAAAAAATGGCTAAGAAGTTTTTGTATTTAGTTCAAACCGATGGAGAGTTACCATCTCATTACAGTAACATTAATCATGAAAATGCAGATGTATTGTATTTGTCTTGGAAACATCCGAGACCGGGAGATATTTATTTTCCTAATAGCACCTGGACGCAAGGCCGAAATAAACTGCTAGAAGCAGCGAAACAATTAGAGGGTGATTATTTATATTACATTTTTCTAGATGATGATATTGAATTTATTGCTGGTGATTGGAGAATTTTTGAAGCATTATTGCTCGAATATCAGCCTGGGATAGCAACGCCCAAACTAACATTTTATCCTACAAAATCTGACGATTCTGTGGAAGTACAAATAGTGTATGCCTTTGATGCGGTCTTCAATGCTTTTCATCGCGATGTAGTGGCTGACAACGTTTTGTTGCCTTATCTGGAAAAATTTGATGAGGAATCATGGGTTTTGTCGCAGCTAATTTTAATACATATGGCTGGTGTTTGTTATCCCGAAAAAGTTTGGCAGTTCAACCATGTAAAAGTAACACAACTGAAACACCGCCCTTATGCGAGAGGTAGTGCTAGCGATATTATACAAAAAGAAGTTTGGCTGAAAGAAAATATTTTTCAAGATAATGAGCTAGTCACTTCGTATTTTAAAGATTTCCAGACCGCTTTAGAAATGGAGGTATTAGTGGTTGAACCTCCGAGCAAAAATTACAAAATCGAAAAAAGTTTTTGCGTTAATAATTTCAAAAGCAGCGAAGAAATTTGGTTTAATATTCACAGTGGTAAAGGAGAGCAAATGCTGGCTGACGATCAAAGGATTGTAGAAAGCAACCGTGACGAGGCTATGGGTCATTGCCAACTGGCAGAAGTCCACTATTCTCAGGGAAAGTGGGAGGAAGCAAGTGTTGCCTACCGCCGTGCAATTGAACTTTATCCCGATTCGGAGTTTTACTGCAAACTAGGTGAAAGTTTGGGAAAACAGGGCGATTTGGAAGGCGCGATCGCAGCTTGTCGCCATGTTTTTAAACTTAAACCAGACTTTTCTCAAAAGTGTTTTTTAGATAGCTTAGCGACAATAACATCTTTCCGAATAGAACCAGAGCAGTTACACATAATTTCCGGGCAAATAGTTTCCAAAGAATGTTTGCCCCAAATTACAAGTTTTGCACGCAATGAAGGTTTTGTATTTTACGGCCCTTACACCAGCTTTCCTGACGGGTTGTACCGAGTTTGTGTTGGCTTTGAGTTTCCTGAATTAAGCGATAGACAAGGGATGGAAAATTCACAAACTGTCGGATTCAAATTTGACGTAGTGACAGAAGCAGGAAATTGTGTTTGGTATAAAACTGATGTTTGTACCAGTCAGAAGCAACTTGAATTTTTTGTAGAGCTAATAGATGCCAAACAGACAGAATTTAGGTTTTTGGCAACGGGGGTAACGTTTTCATTGAATTTTATAGAACTCAGCTTAGTATACCAGCCTATTGAAAACTCCGCCGCTTCTTACTACTTGAATTTAGGCAATACTCTCTTGCAAGAATCAGACAAACTAGATAAAGCTCTTGCAGCTTACAGTCGTGCTGCTGAGTTGAACCATGACTATAGAGAAGGTGCGATCGCTGCTTATCAACACGCTGTATCGAAGCGTTCGCAGGGAATGGACTACTTCAATTTAGGGATGCTGCTCGCACAGCAAAGTCAACTGGATTCAGCACTTTCTTGGTACCAAAAAGCTTTAGAATTTCAGCCAGAGCAGACACAAGTTTACTCTGAATTACAGGTACTCCTTGCTAGAGCTTTCTACAACTTAGGTATCAGCAATGCAGAACAAGGTCGGGTCGATGAAGCTGTAGCTTGTTTCCAGAAAGCACCGCAGAGGCAACCGAGTGCCGGGGAAATTTACGAGCAGATATGGAAGGGATTAAATCAACTAAGCCCGCTAGACGAAACGAACCCTTATTATCAAACACCGATCGAGCCGGAAACGGCTTATCAATATTTTAGCAAGACTGGGCCCTACAAGATTCTCATATTGGAATCTTTAACTGATGATGACAGAATATATCTTGAAAATGCTGGATTGTCTTTAGCCTATCTGGAATTAATGAAACAAGACAGTGCAGCACTGCAATCAATCTACATCAACAGTTTTGGTGACGATACGACAACGGAGTTATCACAAAACGTCACAAAGACTTTTTTAGGTGTCAATTACCAGCAAAGTATAGTAGATACAGGTTATATCTATTCAATTTGTCCGGTAACTGGCAAGATACTCAGGTCAAATCAATCATTCTACGTTCAGCTATTTAATTTCCTTCCAACAGGTATTTATCGTTTCGGAGGTGCTGAAACATTTTATTTGATGTTTGGCTGTCATCACGGTGTCGGACTTGGTGTTTATTTCCCCAAATTTGAACTAATTGTCAGGTTCTATAACGATCCTCTTTCGACGGATTACCCGGAGGTTGTTAATGAGTTGAAGAGCGGTGCTGTTAGTTTTTGGCGAGAATTCAAATCTTATATATCATCAAATGAAAGCAAAAGAGAAGTAGCGGCTGTTGTTGGTTGGCTGGACAATTTAGGACACTATTTCTGGAACGACCTTAGTGGGATTCAACATTTATCTGAAAATGAAACATTGCCTAAAGTAGATAAATACTTAATCAGGAATTGTAATTTTTTAGAAGTAGGCGATATTTTTTCCGAAATTCCAGAAAATTATATTGTGCGGATCTCGGATAGGTGGAGTCTATTCAAAACTATTTTGGACAATCAGTACATGGCAGTCAGATTAACTGAAATGGTGGTCAAGGAACAACTGGTCAGCCGCATATATGAAGCTTCGGTCAAGAAGTGTTCTCAAAGTTTTTTACAAAAAATGGAAGAAGCGAAGACACATTTTCCGCTGCTGTGGATTAATATTCGCAGTCACAATAAAGTATGGAGTTCTCAGGTAGAAGGATATGCAAATATAATCAATAACCTCTCCCAAGATTATCCAAATCTGGGGCTTGTGTTCGATGGCTTTTCCACTGAAAAAAATACAGTGGAGCAAATTTTAGCTCTCGTGCCGCCTACGGTGAAGTTTTATAATGCTCTTGACTGTGCTATTCATGAAACAATTGTTTGGGCTCATGCTATAGATGTTTACATAGTGGTAATCGGTTCTGGGCTTACCTTAGTAACGTGGCTTGCTAACAAGCCTGGGGTGGCCCACGGCAACACTGTACATTCTGAAAGTTCGGGGTGGTGGGCAAATGTTCGAGAAAATGCTGTACCGCCAGTCTTTATACCCGTTGAGTCCATTGTCGATTTGGATGCTTCGCACTGGGCTCACTGCGACTATGATTTTGATTGGAAAATCCTTGACGGCGAAGTTAATAAAATAGTAAAGGAGTTGAGAAGGGAAGTTAAATCACCGCAGTCCGATCCGGCTCAAAATCAAAGTGCTGCGATTAATCTCCGCGAATTGGCAGAATCTTATTTAGCTGAAGGTAAACTCGACGAGGCCGTTAGTGTCTGCAAGCAAGCTCTTGAGATTCAACCCGAATTTGCTCAGGCTTACAAGACTTTGGGGAATGTCTTCCAAACTCAAGGTAAACTGGATGAGGCAAAGAATTGCTATAGTCGCGCTCTGGAAATTCAATCTGACTTTGCTCAAGCTTTAGCAGATTTAGGGACTATTCACACACAGCAGCAACAGTAGCCAGGGACGATCGCATCCTACCAAAAAGCGATCGCGATTCTACCGAATTATGGTCGCGTTTACCGTAACTTGGCTATTTCATCAACAACATCATAAAATTTAGCTCAACCTGGATGTTCCGCCAAGCTGGACTGATCATTAATCAGATATTAAGCTGGGTATAGCATTTCTCAGATAGATGAGGTATATAATAAGGCTTGAAAGTGTTGATATTCAGGGAATCTCATGCACCTCATCTTTTTAAGAAAGGCTATATACAGTTGCTGTTTTCCTAAGAATCATAATCATTTCCCCAGAGTTTTCTTGGAATAGTTCTCTTTCAAAACTAGAAGATAGATTTTTTTGACAGTATGCGAGCAATTCCGGAAAAGTCTCTGATGTCCAGACGTGAAAATGAATGCTGTAATCTATATCGAGCAGATACTTCATTCGCTCCGCCACTTGTTCTTCAGGAAATTTGTCAACTAGCCTGACATACTCGTCATAATGACCTAGTTTAGACCATTCCGGCCCTTCTTTGTAGTCCCGAATTAGGTGGTCTACGGTAGTCAGGGGGCGACCGATATCAAATGTATAGCGTTTGTCTGGTACGCCCATATACACAAGTCCTCCCGGTTTAAGAACTCTCAAAAAGTTTTCCAGAGCGCCGATCGGATTTTGACAGTGTTCTATCATGTGATTGGCAATGACAAAATCCCAAGAGTTATCAGCTATGGATGAGAGAGTTTCGCCATTATCTACAATGTCCGCCTCTACTAGATTAACCGTTGCTAGCTCTGGATACTGCTTCCTCAAATCGCTGACAGACATTCGATCGACGTAATGAACCTTCACCCCGGCCGGAACTTCCAGAGGGATATGAAGGGCTCCTACTTCTATTCCCTCCCCGCTTAGGTATTGAAAAGCAATGTCTCTCCGTACTTGCCAAGAATCCATAGTTAACTCTCTGCTTAAAAATTTGCTCCATCAAGATCAAGTTTAAGTTAATTTGTGCTATGGCACAATTATAGTTCTCTACGGTGATACATACCTTGGGTTTTGAGTCAAGGGCACGGGGGTGAGGCCCGATCGACCTTTCTAGTTTACCCGATCGCGCGTATCGGTCGATCGCTTGAGGGCGATCGTCTTCATTTATTTTTCGGATAATATTTATGGTATATTTGATGGCTTGGGCGCTGGGGGGCGATCTGCCATCTATAATACCAGGGGTTTTGGCGGGAACTTTTTCAGAGGGGTTGGGGTCTGTTATGCTTGACAAGGCAACGGCTGGATATTGGTATGGGCGATCGGGAAAATTTTTTTCTCATTTGTGGTATTATCCTTAAAAATCAGGTAGTAGCTTTTTGCGCCCTGACTGAGACTAAAAACTTCCTATTAGGTGAAATTTGAGTTAATAGGGAATGAGGTTAATCGTTATTGTGATGAGAGGTTATTATATCAATGGTTGTGGCTTCTCTCAAGGCCGTCCAAGTATGCACCTGCTGTGGCTCCGACAAAATCACACATTCCTCTGTCTTATGGGATTCACTGATTAATGAGTGGGGTCTCTCAATTTACGAAGTTCAATATATCAATCGCCAACAAGGCTGCACTTGTATTAAGTGTCATGCTAACTTGCGGTCTATGGCTCTGGCTAAGGCAATTATGAAGTGTTTTAATTATAGTGGTTTATTTAAATACTTTGTTAAACTTCCTAGAATCCAGCAGTTAAAAATATTGGAGATTAATGAAGCAGGTAGTTTAACGCAATACTTATCTCAGAATCCTTATCATACTTTGGCATCCTATCCGCAAGTTAACTTAATGTGCTTACCTTTCCCCGATCAATCGTATGATCTAGTGGTACATTCAGATACATTGGAACACATACACGATCCAATTCAAGCCTTGTCGGAGTCCTGGCGAGTATTGAAGCCCGCTGGTTTTTGCTGTTTTACCGTACCTATAGTAGTAGACAGACTAACCAGAACAAGGGAAGGCTTAGTCCCTAGCTATCATGGTGAGAGTGGGTCAAACAAATCCGATCTTTTAGTTCATACTGAATATGGAGCAGATGCTTGGAAACAAATTGTGCAAGCAGGATTCGAGGAAGCCCGAATTTATTCCTTAGAATATCCCGCCGCTCAAGCACTGGTTGGCGTAAAATCAACTAATTAGCTATAATTAAAATTTTAAAGAGGTATATCCGATGATGGAAATGGAATTTACAGGAGAAAGGTATGTCCCTTCTCTGCGAGGAGCTATTAGGTACGAACACCTGCATCGCTATGCTTTATCACTAGAATTGGTTCAAGGTAAATCAGTTCTAGACATAGCCTCTGGTGAAGGATATGGCAGTGCAATTTTGTCTCAAGTTGCTTCTTCTGTAGTGGGAGTAGATATCGACTCCGCCTGTATATCATTTGCCTGTAAAAAATATGCTTCTATTGCTAACCTAGAGTTTTTAGTAGGCGCTTGTGATGCTTTTCCTCTAGCTAACGAATCAGTGGATGTTGTAACTTCCTTTGAAACGATAGAACATCACGCTAAGCATGATGAGATGATGCAAGAAATTAAAAGAGTTCTCAAACCAGGGGGGACGTTGATAATTTCTTCGCCCAATCGCTTAACTTATTCAGAACAGCCAAAGTCTTTATCGTCTAACCCCAACAATCCTTTCCATGTCAAAGAACCATACGATTATCAATTTATCAGCTTATTAAATCGTCATTTTAAGTCCGTTAAAATTTATGGGCAGAGACTAGCTATTGGATCTTTTGTTTTTCCTTTAAAACATGGAGTGCAATCTGGCTTTAAGTCTTATACAATTGAAGACAGCCAAAGCACGCAACAAATACCCTCTTTGGCAGAACCACTCTATTTCATTGCTGTATGTTCCGATGATTCTACAAATATCCAGAACATCCTAGATTCTATATATATTGATAGAGATGACGATGTTCTCATGGAACTTAGAGAGCAACTGATTCTGACTTCATGCGAATTGGCACAGATTCAATTACATTATGGCCAAACTGAGGCAAAGTTAGAGTCATCCCAGTCTCAACTGCACCAGACACAAGCGGAATTTGAGCAGTCTCAGTCTCAACTGCACCAGACACAAGCGGAATTGGAACAGTCCCAGTCTCAACTGCACCAGACACAAGCGGAATTGGAACAGTCCCAGTCTCAACTGCACCAGACACAAGCGGAATTGGAACAGTCCCAGTCTCAACTGCACCAGACACAAGCGGAATTGGAACAGTCCCAGTCTCAACTGCACCAGACACAAGCGGAATTGGAACAGTCCCAGTCTCAACTGCACCAGACACAAGCGGAATTGGA
>NZ_JAUBPN010000027.1:0-69843 GCF_036700745.1 Microcoleus sp. S36a_B3
CCCATTGCTTGTGGCGTTTGTCAGCGACAAATGACCACAACTCATCGCATTGAATCGTTAGCCTCCCCTTTTTTTTTTGCGTCACCTGCACACTTCGAGGCATCATGGCATATTTCTGGTTGACGTAGGTTTGGAGCCATTGTTCAGAAACCTGCGCTGCACTGGCAATTCCAGCCAGGGAAATGCGTTCTAGCAGCAATCTATCAATCAGTTCACGCGCAAGCTTGAGCAATTACTTTTTTAGTCGGTTGTTCTACAAACTGTCGTCGGCAGTTATGGCATTTGAACCGTTGTTTACCGTTATGGATACGACCATTTTTGACTTTTTGAGAAGACGCACAAATGGGGCTGGCTGGCATGATAGGAAAGCATCAGCACTACATTCTACTCCTCTATCATTACATATTTAGCACTACCGCTGCCCCTTGGGGGTGCGGAATGTGGGCTGTAAGGCTTACACGGCCGTTAAAAAACTGTCCGAAGTATTGTTAAGGAACAGTGAACGATTAAGTAACTACACAAAATTAATTACATAAAAACTTCTTGCTAGGTCAGGCTTTCAGGCGAAATATTATGTAATTAATTTTGCACGACTACTTAAAAGACTTTCGTCAAGCAGCATAGGATTTATTGGTGCTGGCACTCCTGTGCAACATTCGAGCTGATGGATGCAGTGATTACCATCAGGAATGTGTGATGTTTAGGACGCTCTGATGTAATTCATATGGATTACACCACCAATGTTGGCGCGGTCTATGACGAAGCTGACATTTTTGCCTTTCCGAGTCTTGAAGAAGGTAGTGGGGTGGTTACCTATGAAGCTATGGCTCACAGGTTGTCAGTGCTCACTTCACCTATGGGAGCGGGCGCAATTGTCCGGGACGGCACAGATGGGCTAGTCGCAGCACCCTACGACTCTGATGCTCTTGTGGAAAGCTTGCGAAAGCTTGCTTTTTCGCCGGAGTTGAGATCGCAGATGGGTGATAGTGTTCGCCAGCAAGCCGAGAAATTTACCTGATAAAAAGTAGCGTGCCGGCGGAAAAATTTGGTGCAGGAGAAATTGAAGTTTTAGGAAATAGGACAATCATCTGAAAGAATCCTTGCTCTGCAACTTCCTTTTTCCTGCGAATATTTCTAGGAGTGCATTTTCAGGCTTAGGGTTTTTTGGGGATAATTTTTGCGGGTATTCCGACTGCGGTTGCGCCCGGTGGTACGTCGCAAAGAACTACAGCATTAGCACCTATCAAAGCGTGGTCGCCGATCGTTATGGAGTGAATAATTTTTGCTCCTGCACCGATATCGACGTGACCGCCAATTTTGACATTAGAAACAATTGTGACCTGTTGAAAAATTAGACAGTTCGGGCCAATAGATGCATCTGGATGAATGACTATGCCATTAGGATGAACCATAACGAGTCCCCCTCCTATTTTGCAGTTCAAAGGGATGTCAGTTCCAGCTACAATGCTCCAAAATTGATGTTCGATTACGTTTAACCGGGAGAAAAAATACCCTAAAATTCCACCTTGATGCTGCCATTTTTGATAATTGCGGATAGATTTTAGAAGTTGGCGACTAGGATCCCACCACTGGCGAAGTTTTTCGCGGCTCCAATCTGGCTCGGTGGCAGAAACGACAGGTGTAGTTATTGATTGAACCATTATTTGTGCAAAAGAACAGATAAGATATGAATGACAATTAAGATTACATAATTGTCATTATATCTTGTCTGGTTGGTGATTAACAATATTTTTTTCAATTCTCTAGCAATCCTATTTGAGTTGTAATGTTGTTTTTGTAGCTTCCCAGGTTTTTCGGGTAGGCACGGCGAGGCAATAACCCTACAAATTCACAATTCACACAAGATTGCTAGACGGTCAACTTATAATTATTTAGTTGACGAGTTGATGTCTACAAACAAGCAGTGGCGATCGCACTCTTTGTGCAACAATCACAATTGCCAAAGAACTCCACAATTGCGTAAAAGCATCTATCGCTATAGAGGCGGTAGATCTCTAGTTTATTTAAGTAACAGAAGAGAAAGGTCACTTTTTCTGGCACTAATTTAAGGATTGTTTTCGACAGGGCGGGATTTGAGAATTTTAGCAGGGATGCCAACGGCAGTTTGACCAGCAGGAACATCTGATAAAACGACAGCATTTGCACCGATATTTACGTCGTCTCCCAGGTTGACCTTGCCGAGAATTTTTGCACCGGCGCCGACGTTCACCCGATCGCCCAATTGAGGCGATTCGAGCGGTTTTTCCAAGTAGCGATTCCCCAGGGTAACGCCTTGGCGGATGATGCAGTCGTCACCGATAGTACAGTATCCGTGAATGATAATAGCACCTTGATGTTCAATCACCACGCGACGACCGAGCTTGACTGTGTAGGGCAAGTCTATCCCGTAAGTATTCCGGACTTTTCGGTAGAGCGATCGATACAAAATGCTCAAGGGAGCTCGCAGCAGTTTTGGTTCTAGCTGCATCCTCCAGACACCGAATCTTTGAACTGCTACGGCACGAAATCCCGGTTTTGTCCAATCGCGACCGTGAGCAATCCAGTCTTCTTTAATCTGCTGCCACAATCCCTGTTCCGAGTTTTGTACTGGAGTTTCACTTGCGATTAAATTTGATTCCGTTACCATAAGCTGTACTCAAGATTCTGTCTAATTTAAGTTATCAATAGATGCCGTCTATCGTCAGATATTGCTCTTTTTTTTCAGGATGTTCAACCAGGATTCTTCTATTTCAAATATGAATGCTGGGTGAATCAAGCAATCTTTGACTGACCAGGAGCGACCTGGCTTTTTTGCTTTGATTTATTTACAAATACCATTTAAAAGTTTTTTGAATCTTCAATCTTACCTCCTTTAAAAAATACACTATTCGTGACAAAATCCGTCAGTAATTTTGGTGGATCGCCATCTGGCTTACCTTGAAGTACGCGGCGCAGCCTCCAGACTCCAAAGCCCGAAGCCCAGGATACATCTGTTAACGCTGTGTAAACCAAGCCGTAGTTTTTGAGAAAGTATCTGCGCCGGGAATCAAACCAATACTGTGGCAGTCGCTTAGGGGGCTTTTTGGTGTCAGTGACACCTGAGCTTTGACCTACTAGGTGAACCACGCGACTTTCAGGTACGTACCAGCAACTCCAGCCAGCTTTGTTAGCTTGCAGACAAAAGTCCATTTCTTCGCAGTACATGAAATAAGCTTCATCCATCAAGCCAATCTTTTCAAATACTTCGCGACGGACGATCATGCTAGCTCCAGCCACCCAATCTGTTTGACAGATTTCTTGGGAAATAGGAGGCGCTACGGCCCAGTTTGCCAATAACTTGGACAGCAAGCCCGTCCGCCAACCAAAATCTAGTTCGGTCAATAGATTGTGAAACCGAAAAGCTGACTGCTGGGGAGTACCGTCGGGGTCTTCCAAGCGGCTGCCGGCGATGCCGGCTTCGGGGTTGGAGTCCATGAAGTCAACCAGTGCTTTCAGAGCTCCTGGGCGAACTACGGTGTCTGGGTTGAGCAGCAGGATGTAAGGGGGGGGATTGGTGGATTCAAGGGCGGGACGGATCAGGGCGTTGTTCCCGTAGGCAAATCCGCCGTTGCGCTCTAGGGGAACGAAGGAAGCCCATTCGCTCCAGCCGAATGTGGCTATAGCGGCTGGTATTTCTTCGGTAGAATTGTCGCCTGAAGCATTGTCGCCAACTACAACCCGCGTACCGGGGAGCGATCGCACTTCGGTAACTAGAGAGCGCAAGCAGTCTATTGTCAAACTAGAGGTTCGGTAGTTAACAATGACAACCAGCAGTGGATAGGGTTGATTGGGCTCGCTGGCATTGGACATAGGTGCATTTGTGGGTTTAACAACTTTTTAGCTCAAGTTGTACCGCTCTGGCAAGCTGGAGCGATGACTAATAGTATTTTTATTGGTTTTGGTGAGAAAGACTGTTTTTTGTGCCATATTTCCGAAGTCCCGCCGCTCTGCATCACAGTCGATATTGCCTGTAAACCTGACTTGCCGCTCGGTGCAGCAGCGAATGTCGGTAAACTAACCCCTTCACGTCATCGGAATAGCCACCGCCAATGACGCAGGCAACGGGATAACCGCCAGCTAAACAAGTAGATAAAACTTGCATTTCCCGGCGAAATAACCCGGTATCAGTTAAAGCTAATTTTCCCAGTTTGTCGGCCTGATGAGTGTCAGCTCCGGCATCGTACAAGACTAAATCTGGCTTGACATCGGAGAGTAAATCTGGTAAGTATTTAGCCAAAGTTTGTAAGTATTCGTCGTCCTCCATACCGACAGGCAAAGCTACATCTAAATCGCTCTTTTGTTTGGTGCCAGGAAAATTGACCTCGCAGTGCATTGAGAATGTAAAAACACTGCTGTCATTTTGGAAAATTACAGCGGTTCCGTCTCCTTGGTGCACGTCTAAATCGACAATTAAAACTTGGCGAACTAAACCTATTTTTTGCAAGACTCTAGAGGCGATCGCCAAATCATTAAAAATACAAAAACCAGAGCCGTAATTGGGGAATGCGTGATGAGTTCCGCCCGCAGTATTGCAAGCCAAACCGCATTCTAAAGCAAGCTTAGCAGTTAGCACAGTCCCGGAGGAGGCGATACAAGTGCGGTTGACCAGGGCCGGACTCCAAGGCAGACCAATTCGGCGTTGAGCTTTGTCATCCAGCGTTCCGTTGCAGTAAGCTTGAATGTAATCGCGATCGTGGACTAGCTGAATCCATTCTGACTCTAAAAGTTCCGGAGCGTGAAATTGCGATCGCTCTGCTACCCCATCCAACCGCAGCATTTCGTAAAGCAGCCCGAACTTTGCCATCGGGAAGCGGTGACCGGGCGGCAGTGGCGCAACATAATCTTCGTGGTAGATAATTGGTAGGTCCATGACGATGATTGTAGAACGAATAGACGAATCGAATAATTCTTGTTGATCGCCCTATTCGAGCCCGTTCGCTTACAGGCTTTTGGAGGAGAAGTCCAATTGAAAGCCTGCAACCTCAAATTTAAATTCGCTGGAGAACCTGTATATGCAACTAGAAACAGTCTGGGAGTCCGGCAGCAACAACCCCGAAAATGCTGAGAACTTCGATCGTATCGCTCAGTGGTGGAAAAACCTCAACGGCAAAAAAATTAGCTGGGTTGAGCGGCTGATTCCGCAAATTGGCGGTATGAGCGAAATTCACTGGCAAGCCCAGCGTTTTGACGTAACATTTGTGATAGTCAATCCTGAAATTCGCGAAGATACTCTCTATTGGTACAAACCCGATTCTCCTGTCAAACGCAACACCACAGTTCAGAAACTAGAACTAGACAACCTGCAACAGCAATTGTATCTCTATCCTCAGTTGGAATCAGAAGTGGTAATTCGCATAGGATTTCCCGAAGTGAAATATCAAACACTTGAATTAAACAATCCAGAGTTTGCGCTGGGGGAAGATAATATATTGCTGCTGTGGGAGGCTGAGCAAGAACTTGAAATTAAAATATCCCTCAGCAATGAAAATCTTGCTAAACTTAAGGAATTGTTGGCAGAGAAAAGACTGAGAAAAGAGTTGATATAGCCTTTCGAGCTATCATAGGAGGTACTATCCGGGATAGGGCCTAGGACTATGGGCATAGGGCTATGGGCGTACCTCACCACGCTTGAGAACCGCTATACTCTTAGTTGCCAACTATCTTAAGACTTAGGCACGGGTGTCTCGAAACCGCGTTTTTTTCACAGCAATACACACATTGCAGCCCGGAGCAAAAGTAAAAAACCGGGTTGTTTCGCATCAGGGTGCGTCTAGGTGTGTATCTCTGCTCAAACCTTTTGAAGGTGGTAGCTGAATGTTTAGAAGCTTGGGTTCTCGTACCCAGTTTCTTGGG
The DNA here is from genome assembly GCF_036700745.1 of Microcoleus sp. S36a_B3. Taxonomy (NCBI): domain Bacteria; kingdom Bacillati; phylum Cyanobacteriota; class Cyanophyceae; order Oscillatoriales; family Microcoleaceae; genus Microcoleus; species Microcoleus sp. S36a_B3. The sequence goes on from NZ_JAUBPN010000027.1 coordinate 5,893, forward strand.
CCGGTCGTGGCTAATTCATGATTTTTTTAGGCAATTTAATTGTTCCAAGAAAACTTAGATTTATTGTGGCACTAAAATACAATCAAAATGCGGTTGATTTGAGTTGCAAATTTAAGCTTAGCTCCCCAAAGATTGCTCGTAGACAAAGTGCGTTATTTGAGGAACCAACTTCTCAAAAAAACACTCTATTTGCTGAGCGGAATAAAAATTAATATGATAATTTTTATTTCACAAAAATACTTGATTGATTAAATAATCTCTCTCCGGTCAACACGCTAAAATTTCCAATGGCAAGACATAATATGGCGCTCGACAAAAAAACAATTCATATTTTAATTGTAGACGATCGACCCAATAACCTCCGGTTTCTCTCAAATATATTGACGAAAGAAGGGTATAAAGTTCAGCGGGCAATTTCGGGGGAAATGGTGGTAAATGCTAAATTTGCCGTTCTTCCAGACTTGATTTTGCTAGATATTTCTATGCCAACAATGAACGGCTACGAAGTATGCGAAAGACTGAAAGCTAACGAAAATACTCGCGAAATACCGGTGATTTTTCTGAGCGTTTTTAATGAAACTTGTCAGAAAGTCAAGGCTTTTGAAGTGGGCGGTGTTGACTACATTTCTAAACCTTTTCAAGTAGAAGAATTTTTGGTGCGGATTGAAAGTCAACTGACTATACAACAGCTATCGAAACAATTAAAACAGCAGAATGCCGAACTGCAACGAGAGGTAAAATTTCGCAATCAAACAGAAGCAGCACTCCGGGAAAGCCAAGAAAGGTTGCAGAAATTGGCGGTGAATATACCGGGAGTTATTTATCAATTTATGCGAAAATCGGATGGAAGTTTCCAATTTGAATATATCAGTTACGCTTGTCGGGATATTTACGAATTGGAGGCCAAAGAAATATTAAAAGATTATAATTTATGCTGCAATCAAAATCATCCTGATGACCTAAAATATCTGGAGCAAAAAATTTGCGAGAGCGCTCGAACTTTAGAACCCTTTGCTTGTGAATGGCGGATTGTTACGCCATCGGGCAAACTCAAATGGCTGCAATCGAATTCTCGACCAGAAATGCGTGACAATGGCGATATTGTTTGGTATGGGGTATTTTTTGATATCAGCGATCGCAAGCAAGCAGAAATAGAATCGGCTTCAACTAAATCTGCTTTAGAACGGCAAGTTCAGCGAGAGTTGCTGATTGCAAAAATCACTCAAGAAATTCGATCGAGCTTGCAGCCGGAAAAAATCTTTCAAACGGCTGCAACTCAAATCGGTCAGGCATTCCGCGTCAATCGCTGTTTGATTCATACTTACGTTACTAGCCCCCAAGTCGATCTTCCTCTGGCGGCTGAGTATCTCCAACCTGAGTGGGAATCAATGCGGAACGTCATCGTTCCAATTTGGGGCAATCCTCACGTCGTACAAATGATGATCCAAGACCGGGCGATCGCCTCCAACGACGTTTACTCAGATCCTTTTTTGCAAGCTGCTGAATCGATTTGCCGCGTGGTTGGGTTGAAATCGATGCTGGCAATTCGCACTTCCTACCAAGGGATGGCAAACGGCGCTATTGGTTTGCACCAGTGCGATCGCCAACGCGAATGGACAAAAGATGAAATTGACTTGTTAGAAGCTGTGGCGGGTCAAGTAGGGATTGCGATCGCTCAAGCTAAACTGATCGAGCGAGAAAAAAAACGACTCGCGCAGCTCGATCGGCAAAATAAACAGTTGCAAGCAGAAATTCGCACCCGCGTCCGCGCCGAACAAGCTCTGCAAGAATCCGAAGCAGAATTGCGGGCGATTTTTACCGCCATGACTGACATAGTTTTAGTGAGAAATGCAGAAGGGCGCTGCATCAAAATCGCCCCGACAGCAGCGGTAAATTTGGTGAAATCTCCCACCGAAATGATTGGCAGAACCGCCCACGAAATCTTACCGGAACCTGCAGCAGATTTGGTATTAAATACCGTCAAACAAGTTCTCAAGACGAAGCAAAGCATCAATATTGAATATAGCTATACAGTCGGAGAGCGTGAAGTTTGGCTCGACGCTAAAATTTCTGTGCTTTCTGCTGAATCAGTGATTGTGGTAGCGCGAGATATTAGCGATCGCAAACAAGCAGAATCTGCACTCCGAGAAAGCCAGCACTTCATTCAGGCGATCGCCGATTCCAATCCCAACCTATTGTACGTTTACGATTTAGTAGAACAGCGGAATGTTTACTGCAACCGTCAAATTGCGGTGATGCTCGGTTACTCCGCCCTAGAAATCCAAGATATGGGTACAGAAATGATGTCAAATCTGCTCAACCCCGAGGATTTGCCAGCTTTTTGTGAAAGCGTCCAAAAAGTGCAGCAAGCCAAAGACGGCGATGTCATTGAATGTCAATACCGCATGAAACACAAAAACGGCGAATGGCGGTGGATGCACAGTTGGGATACAGTATTTCTCAGAACAAATGACGGTAAACCCAAACAAATTCTCGGTACCGCTAATGACATCACAGACCGCAAATTAGCGGCCGAAAAACTGCTAGCATCGCAGCAAAGAATCTCATTTTTATTGCAGCAAACGCCGATCGCAATTATTGAATTAAACCTGAATTTAGAAATTATCACTTGGAATCCGGCTACCGAAAAACTTTTTGGCTACAGCACAGAAGAAGTTATCGGCAAAAATGTCCCAGATTTCATCGTTCCAAACAACTATTACCACCAAATATTTCAAATTTTAAGCAACAAAATTAATGCGGAGTCTTGTGCCAGTTGCACTACCCACAAAACTCTTACAAAAGATGGTAGAAGTATCGTTTGCGAATGGTATAATACTCCGCTAATTGACGATAACGGTACAGCGATCGGCATCGCTTTAATGGCTGTAGATATTACGGAACGCCAGCAAGCACAAACTGAACTGCAAGAAAGTGCTTTGCGACAAAGAGCGATCGCGCGAATCATTGAAAGAATGCGCCAGACATTAGATCTCCGAGAAATTTTTCAAACTACGACCAGAGAATTGCGCCAAACCATGAAGTGCGATCGAGTCGCCCTTTACCGTTTCAATCCTGACTGGAGCGGCGAATTTGTAGCAGAATCAGTTGATAGTAAGTGGACTTCTTTCATGCAAGTACAGCATGTAGATTCTAAATTTACTGAAAGTGCTTTAAAAAACGAACAATGCCTCGTTAAAAAATTCGAGATTGCCTCCCAAAAAGTATGCGATACTTATTTGCAAGAAACTGCTGGCGGAGCCTACAGCCGAAGTAAAACTTACCTTTGCGTCCCCGATATTTACAAGCAAGGATTCAATAATTGCTACATCCAACTATTAGAAAGATTTCAAGCAAAATCCTACATTACTGTGCCAATTTTCTGCGGCGAAAAACTCTGGGGACTGCTAGCATCCTATCAAAATTCAGCTCCCCGCCAGTGGAGCGAATCTGAAATCAACGTTGCAGTTCATGTGGGCACTCAGCTAGGAGTAGCATTGCAGCAAGCAGAATTGCTCGCCCGCACTCAAAGACAGTCAATGGAACTACTTAAATCCAAAGAAAACGCCGAAGTTGCCAACCGCGCCAAAAGCCAATTTCTCGCTTCCATGAGCCACGAACTCCGCACGCCTCTCAACGCCATTCTCGGTTTTTCGCAAGTCATGGCCCGCAACAGTTCCATCACGCAAGAACAAAAAGAATACATAGAAATTATCAACCGCAGCGGCGAACATTTACTGGAACTGATCAATGATGTTTTGTCAATGTCCAAAATAGAAGCAGGTCAAATTACTATCAATCAAAGCCGCTTCAACCTCTACAATCTTCTCAGTAGTCTCAGAGAAATGCTGCAACTAAAAGCTAACTCAAAAGGGTTGCGCCTCATCTTTGAAAATATCGGCGATTTGCCACAGTACATTGAAACAGACGAATCGAAATTGCGACAAGTTTTAATTAACCTGATCGGCAATGCCATTAAATTTACTCAACATGGAACCGTTACTTTGTGCGTTAGCAGCCAAGTAGAAAATAACGCCGCCGGACAAGAAGAAGCCCAATTGCATTTTGAAATTGCCGACACGGGACCTGGCATTTCTCCGTCTGAAGTTATTACATTATTTCAGCCATTCGTACAAACAGAAACAGGTCGCAAGTCTATGCAGGGAACCGGGCTAGGATTGCCAATCAGCCAACAGTTCGTCAAGATTATGGGAGGTAACATTGCTGTTGAAAGTCAACTGGATCGAGGCACAATTTTTACTTTTAATATCCGCGTTAACGTCGTAACAGAAAGTGACGAACAAGAAAAACCTGCCGTTAAACCAGTTATTGCTTTAGAAGCCGGACAGCAAACCTATAGGATATTAATAGTTGAAGATGTAACGGAAAATCGCCAACTGCTGTTTCAGCTCCTCGTACCGCTCGGATTTGAAGTCCGCGAAGCAATTAATGGTAAAGAAGGAGTTGCTTTGCAGTCTACTTGGAAGCCGCACCTGATTTTGATGGATATGCTGATGCCAGTTATGGACGGCTACGAAGCTACAAAACAGATCAAGCAAACTCCAGAAGGTAGAGAAATAATAATTATTGCCCTGACTGCTAGTGCTTTTGACGAGCAGCGACAAATGATTTTGTCTGCTGGTTGTGACGATTTGATCTGTAAACCGTTTCGGGAAGAGGTACTATTTGAAAAGATAGCGCATCACCTGAATCTGCGTTATATTTATGAGGAAGAAAACTCATCTATTTCTGATTCAGCACCCCGACAGGTTCAAAGTTTGACCACCGAGGATTTGAGTGTAATGCCCGCAGACTGGGTGGTCGATTTATACCGAGCAGCACTTTGCGTTGACGACAATCGCATCCTCGGACTGATCGCTCAAATTCCCGAAACTGAGGCAAATCTCGCTAATGCTTTAACAGATTTAGTCGATAATTTTCGGATAGATATCATTATCGATTTAACTCAATTATATTATGATGAACGAGCCATTACTAGCAGCGACTCTTAGAGACATTCTGATCGTTGACGATATGCCGGACAACTTACGACTTTTATCAACTATGCTAGAATCCTACGGGTATCAAGTTAGGAAGGCGATTAACGGCAAAATGGCTCTGCAAGCAGCACAAATCTCTCCTCCAGATTTGATTTTATTAGATATTAATATGCCCAAAATGAGCGGCTATGAAGTTTGTAAAAATTTGAAAAAATTTGAAAATACTAAAGATATTCCAGTAATTTTTATTAGTGCGCTAGATGACGTGATGGAAAAAGTTAAGGCTTTTCAAGTAGGAGGAGTAGATTATATTACTAAGCCGTTTCAAGTAGAAGAAGTCTTCGCCCGCGTGGAAAGCCAACTGTCTTTGCGTTTGTTGCAATCGCAACTGCAACAGCAAGCTAGGGAATTGCACGATCGCAATTCCAGATTGCAGGAAGAAATCGTGGAAAGGCAGCGGGCGGAAGAATCAATCCGGTTTTTGCTGGAAACGACGCGGGCGATCGGCGAAGCTGCAGACTTTCACTCAGCTTTAGAAGCAATCCTGCACCAACTTGGCGAAACAATCGGATGGGATGTAGGAGAAGCTTGGATTCCCAATGCAGAAGGAACTCTGCTGCAATCTGCCAGGGGCTGGTATGCGAGTAACGCCAGCATGGAACCCTTCCGCACCCAAAGCGAACAACTGACATTTGCCATGAATATCGGGCTGCCGGGACGAGTTTGGGCATCCAAGGAACCAGAATGGGTAGAAGATATTTCCCAGGGCTACCCGGATTTTCTCCGAAGTGAAGTAGCACAAGAACTCGGATTTAAAGCAGGTTTTGGCGTGCCGATTTTGGTAGGCGATGAAGTATTAGCGGTGCTAGTTTTTTTTCAAATTTTGCCTTCTCCGAAAAACGCGCGCTTTATAGACATTTTCAATGCGGTTGGCACTCAATTAGGTGGTTTAATTCAGCGCAAACAAGCCGAAGAATTGCTGCGAATTGCTGAAGAAAGATATCACAGTATTGTAGAAAATGCGATGGAAGGTATTTTTCAAAGCACTCCTTCTGGAGGCTATCTCAGCGCTAATCCAGCTTTGGCAAAATTGTACGGTTACGATTCGCCAGCAGAACTGATGTCTAGTATTGAAAATATTGCCGAACAACTATACCTTAACCCGGAACGCCGCCTGGAATTCGTGACTGCTATGGATGCAGAAAATGCCGTTTCGGGGTTTGAATCTATCGTATGTCGCAAGGACGGTAGCCGGATTTGGGTATCAGAAAATGTCCGTGCTGTTCGGGATTCACAAGGAATTATAATGTACTATGAGGGTACTGTTTCTGACATTACAGAGCGGAAATTAGCGCAAGAAGAACTCAAAATTCAACAGGAACAAAGCGAGAAATTGTTGTTAAATATTCTGCCCAAACCAATAGCAGAACGTTTGAAAGCCCAGCAAAGCACGATCGCCGACAGTTTTGCCGATGTAAGTGTTTTATTTGCTGATATTGTTGGCTTTACTGAACTGTCGGTGAGAATGTCTCCGACGGAGTTGGTAAAGCGATTGAATGTGATTTTTTCTCACTTCGACCAGTTAGCTGAAATGTACGGTGTGGAGAAAATCAAGACTATTGGTGATGCTTACATGGTAGTCGGGGGATTGCCTACGCCGAGACATGACCACGCGGGGGCGATCGCCCACATGGCCTTGGGAATGCAGGAAAAAATAGCCAAGTTGTCGGCCGAGACAGGAGAAAAACTGGCAATTCGCATCGGCATCAATTCCGGGCCGGTGGTGGCGGGAGTGATTGGTGTTAGCAAGTTTACTTATGATTTGTGGGGAGATACGGTGAATGTGGCGGCGAGGATGGAGGCTACGGGTTTTGCAGGCAGAATTCAAGTTACTGATGTTACTTACGAGCTTTTAAAAGATAAGTATTTGTTGGAGATGCGAGGCGTAATTCCGGTGAAAGGTAAGGGGGACATGAGGACTTATTGGTTGCTAGAAAAAAGGTAGTCAGTTGGCAGTTGACAGTTGACCGTTTTCCTTGGGAATGGGGAATGGGGCAATGAGGAATTGGGAATAATGTTTTTGTGAGACGTTGCTCAAAGCCAGCCCCGGATCGGGATTGTGCTGCTACGATCGAAGAAGTTAACGAAAATTTACATTTAGAGTCGTGACAGCACAACAGCTAGTATCTGCAACGAGTTTTGAGAAGCTGATTTGGACTTGGAAAGGTCACAAAATTCAATATACCGTCCAAGGAACCGGCCGCCCTCTGATCTTGATTCACGGGTTTGGGGCTTCGATCGGACATTGGCGGCAAAATATCCCCGCACTCGCGGCGGAGGGCTACCGGGTATTTGCGCTGGACTTGCTGGGATTCGGGGCTTCTGGCAAACCGGCGCTTGATTATACGCTGGAATTGTGGGAAGAATTGCTGACAGATTTCTGGACAGAATTGGTACAGGAACCGGCGGTATTTGTCGGAAATTCGATCGGCGCTTTGCTGAGTTTGATGGTAGTCGCCAACCATCCAGAAATATCAGCCGGCGGTGTGTTAATTAACTGTGCCGGCGGGCTCAACCACCGGCCGGAGGAACTGAATTTCCCGCTGCGAGTAGTGATGGGGACTTTTACTAAATTAGTTCGATCGCCCGTCATCGGCCCGTTTGTCTTCAACAACATCCGCCAAAAACACCGCATCCGCAACACCCTGCGTCAAGTCTACGGGAACCGCGAAGCCATCACCGACGAACTTGTAGAACTCCTGCACGCGCCCTCCTGCGAGCCCGGAGCTCAACAAGTTTTCGCTTCCATTCTCACAGCCCCAGCAGGCCCTCAACCGTCAGAATTGCTGCCAAAGGTCGATCGTCCGTTACTGGTACTTTGGGGTGCAGACGACCCCTGGACGCCGATCGCCGGCAGCAAAATTTACCAAGAATTAGCGGCCAACGATCGACCAGTGAAATTTGTTTCAATTCCCAACACCGGCCACTGTCCCCACGACGAGCGGCCCAGTGAAGTCAACGCTCTGATTTTGGACTGGCTGCAGGAATTGAACTAAAATTTTTCGGGGGAATGCCAGAAAAAGGCGATCGAGCAAAACCCTTGCACAGCCAAGGTTCTGCCTCACTCCACCGCACCCGCCGCCCGGATTGGAAAGACTCAAAAAAAACTTTGCTAAAAAGTCTTGACACATTCGGGCGAGTCGGCTATATTGATGGACGTGTGAGGAGCGAACCAGAGAAAGCACCGAGACGAAACACGGCCAGTCGTCGGTGCTTTTTCTGTGGAAAGCCACTTTTAAGAATTTTCAACTATCTACAATTCGCATCCAGAATATCTGCAAACGGGCCCCTTCAACTCTTCCTTCGCACTCTTAGCGTCTTCTTGCTTTCCTTAAATAAACACTCTTAGGTTCGTAGTGAAGACTTCAGTCCCCACTACGAACCATAGATCACAGGCTTTCCGGCTGGTTCCACAAACAATATCAGCTCGCGCCCAAAACAAATTGTTCGATCGCAGCCACCACCCCATCTTCCTCCACATCCGGCGCAACCCAATCAGCAATAGCCTTCACACCATCAGGAGCATTCCCCATCGCCACGCCCACACCCGCGTAGGAAATCATTTCCAGATCGTTAAAATTGTCGCCGATCGCCATCACCTGAGCCGACTGCAAACCCAAAACTTTTTCGGCTAAATACTGCACCCCATCTCCCTTACTCGCCAAAGGATGCGTAGCTTCAAAAAAAGTAGCCACCGATTGAGTCAAATAAAGCTCCGCAGGCGTGTAGCGTTTCCGCATACTGCTGAGCAAGCCGTGGAGTACCTCTGGATTCTCGCACAAAGCCAAAACCTTCGTCGGTTCCCCCGGCAGATCTCGCCGCAAATCTTGAATTACAATTGGTTCAATGCCCGATCGTTCGGCATAAATGCGGGTAGCTGCTGTAATTTCCGGTACGTAAAGTTTGTCGTCAATATAGAAATGGATCGAAAGGAGCGATCGGTAATCCAGTGCTTCAAAATGCTCTAATAGTTGCAGAGCAGTTTGTTTCGACAGCGGCAAGTGTCGCAGTCGCTTTTGAGTAGCTGGATCTTGAATCCACGCGCCCTGGTAGCAAATCAGCGGCAAAGTTGAGCCAATTTCTGAGTGAAAACGCAAAGCCGATTTGTACATCCTGCCCGTAGCGATGGCCACTTTCACTCCCCGCGACTCGGCAGCCAAAACTGCCTGCTTGACGGGTTGTCGGATGTCATTTGACAAACCTGCGATCGTGCCGTCGATATCTAGTACCAGTAGTTTAATCTCTGCGGTACCAAAAGCGCGATCGGTAGCATTCGCTGGATTTGAGGCAATTATATTCTGCATGATTTTGAAATTTTAGCTGTTGATTTGCACCCACCAATTTATTTTGGCACTGGCACATAAGTTTTGTTTGCATCTAAATTGTCTGTTATCTTTGAGAAGAATATGGAGAGAGAGCCCGAATAGAGAACAGGAAAGGGTGGACAGGATTTGACTGCCAACGGGAATAGGTCATTGAAATATACAATTTAAATGCCTGTAGAGCGTGCCGCCAGCACCGAAAACTGTCTCAATAGCGCCTCAAACCACTTTTTGCCTCAGTCCCGATCGCAGCTTGTTTACTTATGCACTCACCAGCCCTCTTAATGCGATCTTGATTTACAATTACTTCACAGTGCCCCCGGCAATATCTCAACCATTATCTCATCATTCATACCCACTTATTCAATTGACAATTGACAATCTAAAATCATCATTTCTTGTTACCATGCTTTCTCGTTACCATGCTCTGTCTGGTAACGCAGAAGCCGGAGTTTATGCCTCCTTTTACTTCGCCAATCGTCAGAAAATAAGGACTATAATAAGTGTTTCAATCATTAAATATTTGTTGCTAAGATTATCATTTATATTATGTCCTATCGATTGCCGTAACAAAAAAGGTTTGTAGTGCAGACAACCGTCCGCAATCAAACCAATTTTATTATGTTTAATCGACCGAACGCGAGATTATTCCCATCTTTTGATCTCAAATATTCAATCCCCAACTGTACTTAAAAACTACCGCATTCGCAGCATGATTACTATTCCGGGATATCGCATAGACGGAGAAATTTATACAAACGATCGCACAGTTATTTATCGAGGGATACAGCTTGAACAACAAAAACCAGTTATCCTCAAAACTCTCGCGCAGCCCTACCCAACGCCAGCACAAATAGCCCAACTCCTGCACGAAGCAGAAATCCTCAAAAATTTGAATTTGCCCGGAACAGTTAAGCTTTACCAACTCGAAAAATACAATCACGTTCCTGTTTTAATTTTAGAAGATTTTGGCGGCATTTCTCTCAAAAATTTTCTCACCAACAACCAGCTAGAGTTACAACAATTTCTGCAAATCGGTATCAAACTAGCAGAAACTCTCAGCCAACTCCACGAACACCACATCATCCACAAAGATCTTAAACCGAGCAATATTATTGTCAATATCGAGACAGGGGATGTCAAACTTGCTGATTTTGCGATCGCCTCCCTGCTACCGGGCGAAAACCCCGCCCTCCACCATCCCAATTTACTCGAAGGCACCCTCGCCTATATGTCGCCAGAACAAACTGGCCGCATGAATCGGGCGATCGACTACCGCACCGATTTTTATTCTCTCGGCATCACTTTTTATGAAATGCTCTGCGGTGAAGTGCCTTTTAGTGCGATCGATCCGATGGAATTAGTACATTGCCATATTGCCAAAAAACCACTTGCTCCTTGTGAGAATCAAAAACAAAAAATCCAAGGCATAATCAATCAATCACAAACCGACGAAATTCCTCAAGTCGTTTCCGATATCGTCATGAAACTATTAGCAAAAACCGCCGAAGACAGATATCAAAGTGCTTTCGGACTTGGGTGCGACCTAGAAAAATGTCTCTTTCAACTGGAAACCACCGGCGAAATTTCTCACATCACCCTCGGCGAACACGATAGGTCAAGTAACCTGCAAATTTCCCAAAAACTTTACGGGCGAGAAGCCGAAGTTAATCTGCTTCTCGATACCTTCGATAGGATGAGACAGGGAAATACAGAAATAGTATTAATTTCCGGTTCTGCAGGTATGGGAAAATCTTGCTTGGTCTATGAAATTCACAAGCCTATCCTGCGGGAAAACGGGTATTTTATAGATAGCAAATTTGAAAAATTTAAGCGCGATATTCCCTACGCTTTTTTGATCCAAGCTTTTCAAGACTTATTGCGCCAAATTCTCACAGAAACATCTGCCAAACTTCAAGTTTGGAGACAAAAAATATTAAATGCCCTCGGCGGAAACTGCCAAGTAATTATTGAAGTTCTTCCCGAAGTACAAATGATTGTCGGGCCGCAGCCCCCAGTGCCAGACTTAGGATTACATGAATCTCAAAATCGCTTTAATTTGGTATTTCAAAAATTCATTCGAGTCTTTGCTCAAAAAGCACACCCCTTAGTAATTTTTCTCGACGATTTGCAGTGGGTAGATTCAGCATCCCTTAAGTTGATCCAACTGCTAGCAACAAACCTAGAAAATCAATATTTATTAATCATTGGAGCCTACAAAAAACAAGAACTTAACGCAAACCATCCTGTAATGCTGACCGTCGAAGCAATTAAAAAAGCAGGGGGAAATTTCAGCGAAATATCCCTTTCGCATTTAGATATTACCAGCGTCAATCAATTTCTTGCAGATAGTCTGAGCTGCTCGCCAGAAAAATCACTAGATTTAGCAGAATTGCTTTTCCAAAAAACAGGAGGCAATCCCTTTTTTCTAACTCAACTTTTAAAGTATATTTACTCAAAAAAATTGCTGCAATACAAATTTACACCTTCCGATACTTCTGTCGATATAGTCGAACCTAACATTTATGAGTCGAATCCTCAAAAAGCATATCCAGCTTTGAGAAAATGCGAAATTGCAGGTGAGTGGCAGTGGGATATCGAGCAAATACAAGAAATAGGAATAACTGACAATGTTGTAGAATTAATGATCGATCACATTCAGAAACTTTCAGAAACCACCCAGGAACTACTAAAATTAGCTGCTTGTGTTGGCAACAAATTTGATTTAGGAATTATCTCAAAAATCTGTAGAAAATCTCTAGTTTCCGCAGCAGCAGACCTCTGGGAAGCTCTTCAGTCAGGTCTGATTGTGCCCGTGAATAACGCCTACAAAATTCCGCTCGCACTAGCAGCAACTACAGAAGTAACCGACCAAATATCTAGAGATTTTACCGATGAATTGTCCCTACCAATCGCTGATTCTGCTAACGCAACTTATAAATTTTTGCACGAACGAGTTCAACAAGCAGCTTATGCTTTAATATCCGAACCCCAAAAACAAGAAAATCATCTCAAAATAGGCAGATTTTTGCTACAAAACGCACCTCCAGAGCAATTAGAAAACTATGTTTTTGATATAGTCAACCAACTCAATGCAGCCCGACAAATCATCAGCAGTGAATTAGAAAAATTTCAATTATGCCAATTAAATTTAATTGCAGGTCGTAAAGCAAAAGCCAGTGCAGCTTACGAACTCGCCGTCAAATATTTAACCGCAGGTATTGAATTGCTTCTGCAGCAAAGTTGGGAAACCGATTACGATTTGACTCTGGCACTCTACGAGTCAGCCGCAGAAGCCACTTACCTCAATACCGAGTTTGAACAAATGGAAAAATGGGCAGAAATTGTCCTAAAACACGCAAAAAATGAACTAGACAAAATCAAAATATTTGAAATCAGAATCACAGCTTGTACGATGCAAACAAAACTGCAGGAAGCTGTACAAATTGGTAGAGAAGCACTAAAAATGTTAGGAATAAACTTGCCAGAGTCGCCAGTTCCCCTCCACATTCAGCAAGCAATGGCCCAAACTTCAGCTTATTTAACAGGCAAAAAAATAGAAGATTTAATGAACTTACCTGTGATGACAAATCCGCGCAACTTAGCAACTATGCGCGTGCTTTCCAGTATGTTTTCGGCTACGTTTATAGTTGAACCATTGCTGTTACCGTTGATTGTATGCCAGCAAGTTAATTTATCCATTAACTATGGAAATTCGGTTTTTTCAACTTTGGGTTATGCTAATTACGGAGTAATTTTAAAAGGAATAATTAGAGATGTTGAATCAGGCGATCGCTTTGGTCAATTAGCTTTAAATTTGATCGATCGACTAAATGCTTTAGAATTTAAAAGTAAGGTTCTTAATTTAGTCGCATTCGTTTTGATGCACGGCAACCATCATGTTAAGGACACTTTGCCACTGTTAGAAGAAGCCTATCAAAGCGCCCTTGAAAATGGTGATTTAGAATCCATAGGATATGCGGCGGTAAATATTTGTCAGTCTTTCTATTTCATCGGTCAAGAATTGATGCCACTAGAACAAAAAATGGCTAATTATAACCATTTATTATTTCAACTCAAGCAAGAAACGGTATTGACTTGGAATCAAATATATCAGAAAACAGTTTGGCAATTGATGGACAATGCGGACACTTCCAATCTTTTGTTATGTGAAACTTATAGCGAAGAAAAGTTGTTACGACTGCTATTGAAAGCTAACGATCGCGTCGGTTTACAGCACTTTTATTTGCAAAAGTTAATACTAGCATATTTATTTGGAGATATTGAGCTAGCCCTAGACAATGCAGCACAGGCCGAGCTTTATTTAGATGGAGTTGCGGGCTTTATTAATGTTCCTGAATACCATTTTTACGATTCTCTCGCAAGACTTGCAGCATATCCACGAGCAACAAATGAGGAACAAGAAGAGCATCTTTTTTACGCCAGCAGCAACCTCAGAAAACTCCAAATAAAATCACTTTCTGCGCCGATGAACCTCCAGCACAAATGCGACTTGATCGAAGCAGAAATAGCGCAAACTCTAGGTAATATTGTCAGAGCAATGGAATATTACGACCGTGCAATTGCCGGAGCTCAAGAAAACGAATACATACAAATACAAGCACTCGCAGCAGAATTAGCGGGAGCATTTTATTTATCCATAGGACGAGAAAGAATTGCTAAGACTTACTTGATAGAAGCGCGTTATTGCTATCAGCGCTGGGGTGCACAAGCCAAAGTAAGACATTTGGAATCAAAATACCCGCAGTGGCTAACTTTAGCCTCAATTTCAACTAATATCGAAACTCGCAAATCTACCAGCAGCGCTTGCACTACGAGCGACAGTGCAGGGGTGCTAGATTTGACAACCGCAGTCAAAGCTTCACAAACATTAGCCAGCGAAATAGTTCTCGATAAACTACTGGCAAAGATGATGAAAATTGTGATTGAAAATGCCGGAGGAGAAACAGGATTTTTAATACTAGAAAAAGATGGTAAATTGGTTATTGAAGCATCGGGTTCTGTGGATGCCGATCGCGTTGCTGTCATGCAATCAATTCCTATAAATTTTGTAGATGAAGAGCGAGAAGAAACTTTGCTGTCAGTTGCAGTTGTCAACTACGTCGCCCGCACCCAGGAAAGTATAGTTTTAAATGATGCCAGCCGCGAAGGACAATTTACTCACGCACCTTATATAATTGCTTTTCAACCTAAATCAATTCTTTGTACTCCGTTAATCCACCAAGGTAAACTAAGCGGCATTCTATATTTAGAAAACAATCTGACTACAGGCGCTTTTACGCCAGAAAGGTTAGAAATATTACAACTGCTGTCTTCTCAAATTTCTATCTCGATAGAAAACGCCCAACTTTACACAAACTTGCAGCAATTCAATCAGAATCTCGAAAAATTAGTACAGCAGCGTACTTCCGAGCTTTCTCAAACTTTAGAAGATTTAAGATCGGCCCAAAAGAAACTGGTAGAATCGGAAAAAATGGCCGCCCTTGGTGGTTTGGTTGCAGGTGTTGCTCACGAAATCAACACTCCCATCGGCATCGGTATCACCGCCGCTTCGCTGCTGGCGGAAAAAGTTACAAAGTTTTTTGAGCTTTACAGCAAGGGTCAAATTAAACGCTCTGAGTTAGAAAAATTCCTGGATACGGCCCTGCAAAGCAGTAATATGATCTTATCAAATTTGACGCGGGCGGCTGACTTGATTCACAGTTTTAAAGAAGTGGCTGTAGATCAGTCGAGCGAATTACAACGCACGTTTAACCTAAAAAATTATCTTGAGGAGATTTTGACATCTTTAACCGCCAAACTAAGAAGAACTAAACACAAAATAGAGATTAAAGGCGATGAAAATATTGTACTGGACAGTTATCCTGGTGTGTTGTGTCAAATTGTGACAAATCTGGTGTTTAATTCCCTGGTTCACGCTTACGATGGAGAAGACGAAGGGATTCTGGCTTTTGATTTTAAGCTAGAGGGCGATCGGCTAATATTTGAATATGCAGATAACGGCAAAGGAGTTTCCCCAGAAAATCTCAGTAAAATCTTTGAACCATTTTTTACCACCAAAAGAGGTAAGGGCGGCACAGGATTGGGACTGCACATTATTTATAACCTCGTTACGCAAAAACTCAAAGGTACAATTACCTGCGAAAGTCAATTGAACAAAGGTACAAGATTTATGATGGAGTTTCCAGCTAAAATTAGTAATTAGTTATTATAACACGAGTTTTAATAGAATTTTATTTAGGAGAGGGATTAATGTCAGAAGCTAGTAAAAAACTATTCGCTGCGAACGATGACGAATTAATAGCGTTGGGCGACGATGAATTAATATTTGCGGAAGAAGACGAGGTTCAAGAACAACCGATTCCAGACAGTTGGAAAATCTTAATTGTAGACGATGAAATAGAAATTCATAATATTACAAAGCTAGCTTTAAATGAATTTACATTTGAAAACAAATCCCTCACATTTATCAGCGCTTTTTCTGGTAAAGAAGCCAAAGAAATGATCCAAGCCCACCCAGATGTAGCATTGATTTTACTGGATGTAGTGATGGAAACAGAAGAGGCAGGCTTGGAAGTTGTAAAATACATCCGCGATATTTTAGACAATAAAATAGTGCGAATTATTTTGCGAACCGGACAGCCGGGACAAGTGCCGGAAGATGTTGTAATTGTCAGCTACGATATTAACGATTACAAAACTAAAACAGAACTCACAAACAAAAAGTTATTTACCACATTAGTGACAACGCTGAGAGCATTTCGCGCCCTGACTCAAATCGAAGCCAGCAAAAGCGAACTTGAAAAGATTGCAATAGCTTCGGCCCGCTTTGTTCCCCGCGAATTTTTAAAGTTTCTCAAAATTGAAAGCATTGTTGATGCCAGATTGGGAGACTCTGTACAGGCGGAAATGACGATTATGTTTGCCGATATTCGCTCATTTACAAGTCTGTCAGAAAGTATGTCTCCTAGAGAAAATTTTGAATTTCTCAACTCTTACTTAAGCCGAGTTGGCCCAGTTATCCGCCAGTATAACGGCTTTATAGATAAATACATTGGTGACGGAATTATGGCTTTGTTTCCTAACCGTCCTGAAGATGCGGTTCAAGCGGCAATTGAGATGCAGCAGCAAGTTAAAATTTATAACAGACACAGGCAAAATAGCGGATATCAACCTATTTCGATAGGGATTGGTTTGCATACGGGAACTTTAATGTTGGGTACTATTGGCGAAGCGGAACGGATGGAAAGTACGGTAATTTCTGATGCTGTGAATTTAGCCGCGCGTGTGGAAGGATTGACAAAGCTTTACGGAGTCGGTATTGTCGCTAGCGTCCAGACTCTTTGTCGAATAGACGATCCACAAAATTATAAGTGTCGGTTTCTCGATCGCGTTCAAGTCAAAGGAAAACAAACACCTGTGGCTGTATTTGAAATTTATGATGGCGACTCCGCTACAATGATCGAACTAAAAGCACAAACTCAAACTTATTTTGAACAGGGAATTTTTTTTCACTACCAGCAACAATTCGCGCAAGCAAGGCAAATGTTTTTGCGCGTGTTGCAAGTCAACAAGTATGATAAGGCAGCAGCTTTTTATGCCGATCGCTGCGATATGTTGATGAAGAATGCTGTCATTATGACTTTGGAAGGAATTGAAATTTAGGGCATGGGGCATGGGGTATGAGGCATGGGGCATTGGGCATTGGGCATCAGCTAAGATTGTGAAGAGTCAACAGTCAACAGTCAACAGTGAACGGTGAACGGTGAACAGTGAACGGTGAACAAATAACTTAATTTATGCGCTTAAAATCCCTTGATGTTTTTCGCGGAATTGCGATCGCCTCGATGATTCTAGTCAACAACCCCGGTAGTTGGGAACAGGTGTATCCACCGCTAGATCACGCAGAATGGCACGGCTGCACCCCGACAGACTTAGTATTTCCGTTTTTCTTGTTCATTGTGGGCTGCGCGATGTCTTTCTCGCTGTCAAAATATACTGAAACTACTACAAAAATAGAAACAAATATCTATTGGCGAATTGCGCGCCGCGCCACGATTTTATTTATATTAGGATTGCTGCTAAATACATCTTCGATCGCCCTTGACGTACTTCTCAACAGCGCCCCAGCGGAAAACTTCGGTAAAATCCGCATCATGGGAGTATTGCAGCGCATCGGCTTAGCATATTTCATCAGTGCGATCGCGATTCTTAACCTTTCCCCCCGCCATCAAAAACTGCTCGCTGTTGCGGTGCTTTTGGGCTATTGGGCTGCATTAACCGCAGGCGCTGTAGGGGGGTACACTGCCGGCGAACTCACGCCAGAAGGAAATTTAGGAGGATATGTCGATCGGCTAATTCTCGGCAGCCAACACCTGTACAAAGGCGGCCCCTTCGATCCTGAAGGATTGTTGAGTACCTTACCCGCAGTTGTAACCGTCCTGATCGGCTATTTTACAGGGGAATGGTTGCGCGTGCAGCCGATCGAAACCCGCACCAGTGTAAACTTAGCAATATGCGGCCTAAGTTGTCTAGTAATCGGCCATTTGTGGGGATTTTTATTTCCGATCAACAAACAACTGTGGACGAGCTCCTATGTGGTTTTTACCGCAGGTTGGGCGTTGCTATTGCTAGCAGCTTGCTACGAAACAATAGAAGTGCGGAATTGGAAATGGGGGCGACCGTTTGAAATCATGGGAGTGAATGCTATTTTCGTGTTTGTTGCTTCCGGGATTGTCGCCAGACTTCTATTAAAAACTCATATCGGTAGCGGCGAAAATCCTCCGACAACTTACACTTGGATTTACGAAAACTGGTTTGTGCCGTGGGCGGGGCTGCTGAACGGTTCTCTAGCATTTGCCGTGACTGCGGTATTATTTTGGTGGTTGATTTTGTATGGAATGTACCGCCGAGGTTGGGCGATCAAAATTTGAGTAAAAAAACAGAATACCTAAAACCCCTACTTCTTTAAGAAGTCAAGGTTCTAAGAGCTAGTAGGGCTTGACATCCACAGCATTTTGCAGTTAACGTATTTATTAATTAAAAAAGTGTTTTAATCACGGAATGGAGAGAGCAATGAACGACTTCTTAGATAGCTTGATATGTCGGCAGACATTTGATACGCAGGCTTTGATGAATTCTCACCCACCAAAATTTTACGACCCTAACAAGCAAATAGTTTATGACATTTGTTGTCCGCCTGGATGCACTCATCGGGGTAAATTAGCATTTTCCCGATGGTACGCAATGCCTTTTCCAGAATATCTTTCTCCTCTGGAACATCAGACAGATATTTCTGAGCGAAAGGCATACTTTGGGTACGAGCCATCCCAAGATAGCACTGAGATGGAGTGGTATCTCAATTTCGCTCATTACGATCTTTTTTGTGCTTATGGTGGTTCGCTATTTGCCCAAGACGAAATGCAGGTAGCTGAACATCCAGCACTCAGTTCACTGCGAGAAGCTTTACTAGATTCCAACATTAAGCCATTAACAGTGGAGAGTCAACAACCCACCCCGATCCTGATTCGTGGGGTGGAACGGAGGTGTGCGATCGCTACCGATCGCAATTCAGGACAGGGGCGACCTTTTGGTCTTTACGGCAATAACTTTGGACGAGCGACATCAGATGCGATCGCACAAGCGACAAAACCTCTAAACCCGCCTACAATTACAAACATCATTGCGATAGAAGCTCCTTCCTATGGCGAGGGTTCTTATAGCATTGCACAAATTGAATACATTCTTAAAACAGCATTCACTGGATTTTTTGCAGCACGAATTGAGTCACAGTTAGAGTCGGCTCAAACACCAACTTTGATTATTCATACAGGCTTCTGGGGATGCGGAGCTTACGGTGGTAATCGTGTCTTGATGGCTCTTTTGCAACTGTTGTCGGCTCGTCTCAGTCAAGTGAATTGTCTAGTCTTTCATACCAGCGATGCTACGGGAAGTCAGGATTTGGCAACTGCTCAACAAATACTCGATCGCGATTTAGTACCTGATGATTCACCGGTGAAAGTTTCAGATTTGGTAGAAAAGATTCATGCGATGGAATTCCAGTGGGGATTTAGCGATGGAAACTAAGAGGATATTCGAGCCAAGTTATACCTGCAGTAACAACCTTTTCTTTGCAATACGCAGCTACACTTTTTCCTGAGAGTGAGGAAATCCCACCCGTTCAAGTTTCGACTAGGGACTAGATCTGGCCTCAAACCCTCCCAGCTCAAGGATTTGGCCGATTTCTAGATCGCCCCCCTCTCAACCGCTCGCTATAAATGAACCCAAATCGCTAAAATAAAAAAAAGATACGTAATAGGCAGGCTGGCGTCAATGATCCCAACAGTTATAGAACAATCCGGTCGCGGCGAACGCGCCTTTGACATTTACTCGCGACTCCTGCGCGATCGCATCATCTTCTTGGGCCAACAGGTTGACTCCGACTTAGCCAACTTGATCGTTGCCCAATTGCTATTTTTAGACGCAGAAGATCCAGAGAAAGACATTTACCTCTATATCAACTCCCCAGGGGGTTCGGTATCAGCAGGTATGGGCATTTTTGACACAATGAACCACATCCGCCCCGACATTTGCACCATTTGTCTCGGTTTGGCAGCCAGCATGGGGGCTTTTCTGTTGAGTGCCGGCGCTAAAGGCAAGCGGATGAGTTTGCCTCACTCCCGGATCATGATCCACCAACCTCTCGGTGGAGCTCAAGGACAAGCAACGGATATTGAAATTCAGGCAAAAGAGATTTTGTACCACAAACAGCGCCTGAATCAATTTTTGGCAGATCATACCGGTCAGCCGCTTTCGCGCATTGAAGAAGATACCGAACGGGATTTCTTCATGTCCGCCGATGAAGCTAAGGACTACGGTTTGGTGGATCAAGTGATCGATCGCCGTCCTTCGGCCAGTCGCCCGATCGCCGCTGTGGCGTAAATTAAAAATTAAAAATTAAAAATGGGAAATATTCTGCATTTTTGATTTTTAATTTTTAACGTTCAAAAGTACCTCTTTAATGGATAAACGGGTGCGTCGAAACCGGGTTTTTTACCCAAATATTTGGTTCTCAACCTTAATATCTGTAAAAAACCCGGTTTCTTTAATCTAATAGCCTCCAGCGCCTTGTTTAGTTTCCGAATTCCTAGGGTTAACGGCAGTTGACAGTTTATCTAGATTTACCTAGAATTTAATTACTAAATTCTCGGTAAATTAATCCACAGACTAATTAGCGTTGGTGATTTTGAGGGAAAAAAGACGCAACCTTTGAAGAAGACCTCGCCAGCAACGTTTCGGAAATAAATAACTCATTCAAAATCTTGCGAATTCTGCGCGAAGCGATTAATATACAAAGATACAACCGCATTGAGAGGTCGAATCAATGGCTACCCTAACTTATTGCAAAGGCTTGCCCACACCAGCAGATGAACTCAACGAACTAGGATTTACAGATTTCGAGATGTTCTTAGAAGCTTACGCCCCAATTTTTAGGGCTGCAAGTATTGAAACAGTCAACCACTTACTTTTAAATATCAGGATTCAAGAAGTCCGACTGGAACACACACTTACAACAAACTTACGGTATCAATAAGCGCCACGCAAATGGCGTGATTAGCTCCACCAAAGGTCGTGTAGACGGCGCTAAAGAACACAGAATTCTACATATAAAAACTCTTGAGGGGAAGGTTAAATCTATTAGTGCGTGGCTCAAAAAAGCCGAACGAAAACTGGTATTAGCTCGTAAATTTTATGCCAAGAATAAATGGCAAAACTCAAAGGCAGGCTGCAATTTTCCCCTAGCCTGCTCGCTCCAGTATAAGTCTACAAATTGGCAGAACTTACGCTTTCAAATACACAATAAAAAGCGCAAAATGACTCTGTTGACTAACAGAATTAAACACTTAAGAGTCAAGCCAATCAAGGTTTTCATCCCTAACGGGGATATTTTTGTGGTCGGCTCTAAAGACGAGTCTTTCGGCAATCAAGTCTCCCAGTGGAATGGAAAAAAAATAACTTTTAGAGTCCCAAAATACTTAGAATCACGATTCGGAAAAACTGTGTCTTCTGAGGTTGGTGATTTCGAGCGCAACATAAATAGGCTACCAGAATGCGGGGCGTATACCTGGCATTTCTACCGCAAGAGCGGAAAGTGGGTTATTGCCGTGCAGTTTACCCCAAATCCCGTGAATCAAGTTTCTAGAGAGAGGATGTCCGGTTACATCGGTATCGATATGAATCCTGGTTCTATTGGGTGGGTGTATGTCGATACTGAAGGAAATCTCAAAGCCAAAGGGCAGATTCCATTGCAGATGGGCTTACCTAACGGCAAGCAACAAGCTCAGATTGTTTATGCTTGCCTGCAACTAGCAGTAAGAGCCACGGAATTTGAATGTCCCGTAGTTTGCGAAGAACTTGATTTCTCAACAAAAAAGCAATCTCTAGGGGAAAAAGGTAGAAAGTATACGCGGATGTTATCGGGCTGGGCATATAGTGAGTTCTACAAGCAACTCAGTTCGATTTTGTCGAATCGTGGAATTGAGTTGATTACAGTTAACCCGGCTTATTCAAGTATTATGGGATTGGTAAAATATTTAAGAATGTATGGCTTAGCCAGTGACGAATCGGCCGCACTGGTAATTGCTCGTAGGGCTATGAAATTAGGTGAAAAAATACCTCGCTCCTTAACCGCCTATTCTGAGGTGAACTCGGAAAAGCACGTAGGTCGCGAGTGTAACCAACTAAATAAAAAGATCAAACGTTCCGCTACAATATCACGTCGCTGTGATTATTATAGCGTTTCTAACTGGAGTTTCTTGGTCAACCTCGACCAGAGAGGAAGCGTAAGCGCTAAGAAAGAACGTTTAAAGCTTATACCGCAGAGCTTACCCAGGTTTACCTAGGTTTTTATAAGCGGTAAAGATTCGAGATATTGCAAGAAATCGAGCAGTTGTTCTGGGTTTAATAAATGCCGCGCTGCTTTGTCATAAGCTTGTTTGAGATAATCTTTTCCTTGGCTGGCAGTCCAGCTTAACCGCTTGATTTCCTCAGTGGTTCTGCTGTAAATTTCCAGATATTCTAGGAAATCTGCCAACTGTTCGCTAGAAAGCTCTCTCTGCGACGACTTGTCATAAAGTTGTTGGAGACAGTCCATTTCCGTTTTTTTATTCCATCCCTGGCGTTTGAGGATGCCGTCTATGTTGGCGATCGTATCAGAATCGTCCTCGATCGCATCACTGGGAGTTCCCACTGCGATCGGTTGCAATTCCCTAATTTCAGCAGCACCCTGCGACAGTTCGCTGATTTGGGCGGGGGCTACCGACAGTTCCTCCATTGGTTCCCCGTAGCTGGAAGAAAGCCAAGCATCCGAGTCTATTTGCTTCGGTACAAATCCAGCCGGAACTCGATCGACCGCAGGCGGTTCCGGTTCTGCTACAGGTGCGATCGGCTCTTCATTTAATTTAGATTCAGTATTGACAAAATTGCTTTGATGTGGTGCATCAACTTTTTCGGCAACAGGCATTTCTAAAACAGGAAGAGGAGCAAGGGCCGGCCCAGGCGCAGCAGCAACAGTCGGCGGAGGTGGCACTGGCAGCGCAGCCTCCGCAGCAACAGTCGGCGGAGGTGGCACGGGCGCAGGCGAAACGGCAACAACAGCAGCAGCGGGTTCGGAAAATCCGAGGACGGCGATCGCCCGCGATCGGGCGCGGTCTTCAGCACCCTCAACAGACTCAGCAGCCGACATACCCGTAGCGAGAGTTTTACCGTCAACCTGAACCAGACAGCGAACCACAAACTTACCGTGATGAATAGTCAGCAACTCACAGATTAACTGTCCAGTGGGATAAAGGGCGCGAAATTGAGCAAACATAATTTTTTGACCCCGAAACCAGAAGGGGGCTGATGACTTCAGTTTAGTACAACCCACAGAAAACAATTTTCTGAAAGCACCTATTCAACATACAATAAATAAAAGGTGAATCATCAGCGCAACCTTTCACCCGACTAAACCCTATCCCACATCCTGCCGTTTAAGCTAGCAAGCAGCGGGTATGAAACAGCAACTAAGCAAAAGTAGTAAAGTCTCCGGTTTTGTGTACCTTGCACTTTCTACAGCACAGATTGCTCCAGACCCGCTGGTTGGACATCTGTCCGCAAGGACAGAGCGCTTGCAAAAAACAGGGCATTTCTTGCGGTAAGCAACTAGCAATTTTGCCCGATCGCCAGTAAAATCTTTGGCTTTAGCAAAAGGCAAAAGGCACTTCAAAAGCAAGCAGAAAGCAGGAACAAGGCAGACGGAAAAATGCAGGAGGCCCAAATGCAAATTTTCTCCTCTCCAAATCCATCTCCCCATCCCCGACTCAACCCGTCGCTTTCAGCATCGAGTCATCTTTTAAGAACCGACAGGGGCTTTCTACTTATTAGCGAAGAACTCGGCGCTGCCAGCCAAAAGCCAAGGAACCAACGCTAAAAACTTGTATTGGGGAATAGGGTGCGGGGCCTTTGTCTGCACCGCCATCGGTCAGTTGCAGACAAACAGCAGACAATTAGCGACTGCCGGTGTCGGGAAAAAATCTGAAAAAATCCCTGGCTGCAGGTAGCACCGACTGTGCTGGCATCTCCACCTACTAACCCGCGCATTTGTTGGGAAGCAGGCACAGCGAGGGTAAGAAAGGGTGCGGCTGATTTCGCCAAAATTAGACTAATTGCTGGAAACAAGAGGATCGATCGCTACATGGAATTTTCTATCGCTGCACTGCTGGCAAATTTTACAGAAGACAAATTAGTGGCTCCCAAAGCATTAGAGAAAAAACTCGATTGCAACGACGCCACCAGTCAACTCAAACTTCAAATCGCATTAGAAGCTCTAGAGAAAATTGGCATATTAGTCAAAGACAAAGGCCGCTACCGCCGAGTAGCTGAAGACGACGTAGTAGAAGCAAAACTCCGCTGTTCGAGCAAAGGATTTTGTTTTGCAATTCAAGATGCCGAAGGCTCAGAAGACGTTTACGTGCGAGAAAGTCACCTCTCGACAGCTTGGAATGGCGATCGAGTATTAGTCAAAATCATCAAAGAAGGCAGCCGCCGCCGATCGCCCGAAGGCGAAGTCATGCTGATCCTCGAACGCGCCAACCCCTCGGTACTGGCGCGAGTCAAGCAAACCGCCACCCCCACCGGCCGCGTCAGCTACAGAGCAATTCCCCTGGACGATCGCCTGTTGTTTGAACTAGACTTGCTCGCCAACGGCACAAACCTCCAAGAAGCGATCGACCATTTAGTACACGTCGAAGTCAAACGCTACCCCCTCGGCACCCATCGGCCAGTCGGCAAAGTAGTACAGGTACTCGGTTCCGATGCCGAAGCCGCAGACGACCTCGACATCGTATGCTGCAAACACGACTTGCCGCGCTCCTTCCCCGCCGCCGTCATCAAAGCAGCCGAAAACTTGCCCAGCAAACTCAAAAAAACCGACATCAAAAAACGGTTAGATTTGCGGAACAGCCTGACAGTCACCTTTAGCAAAAACGAAGAAGGAGAAACCAGCACCCAAAACGAAGCCCCTCAAGTTCCACAGGAAAATTTCTCCGAGGGAACAGCCGAAAACGAGCTCGAAAACGAATTCGACCCGACCTCATTTTTGTGCGATCCGCCAATCGAACGCGCACTGTCGATCGAAACCCTCAAGTCCGGCGGCTGGCAAGTAGCAATCCACATCGCCGACGCAGCCGAGTACGTGCAGCCAGAAACCCCCCTAGACCGCGAAGCCCGCAAACGAGGCACCAGCGCCCATCTCGGAGAAAAAATCATCCCCGTACAGCCACAAATCCTCAACGATCGCTGCTCGCTGCAACCAGACACCGAACGGCTGGCCTTCAGCATACTGCTGACCCTAGACGAATCGGGAGAACTGACAGAATACGAAATTCAAACCAGCGTCATTCACATTGACTACCAGCTCAGCTACGAACAAGCTCAAGCAATTATCGAACCAGACTCCGATGCCGAAGATAACCCTTTATCCTCCGCCCTCCGTCCTTTCCTAGATCAAATCAGGGCTGCTTCACAGGCTGTCAGACAGACGAGACTCCAGCGGGGAGCTTTTGAACTAAATTTGCCGGATGCTAACTCTCACTTCGACGACGAAGGCGAATTAGGAGCTTTTACAACGGCTACCCCCGCCCAGTCGGCAGTCTCCGAATTGGTCGTACTCGCCAACCAAGCTGTCGCCACCCACCTGCAAGCCTTGGGAGTCCCAGCAATCTATCGCGTCCAGCCGATGCCAGACCCTGCGGACATTCAAGAGTTCATCAAACTCTCCAACAACCTCGGAGGCGAACTGTATCTCGAAAACGAAGAAGAAGTTCTGCCCTTGGACTTCCAGCGATTTACCCAGCAATTTGCCGACCTCAAGTCCGAAAGAGTTCTTACCTACCTGCTGGAAGACACCATGAAGCCGGCTGTTTACAGCACAACTCCCAAGCCGCACTTCGGTTTAGCGCTGCAAGACGGTTACACGCGCTGTACTTCCCCGCTTTCCCGCTACGCCGATTTGCTGGTGCTGCGGGTGTTGCAAGCGGTGTTCGAGCAAGGCCGCAGCAGCCGCACAACTCGCGCTAAGGAAAAAGTCAACCTGCACCATTCCTCCTGTCACGGTCAAATTACTTGGAACGTTCTCCCCCCAGATTTGCACCACGAATTTGAGACAGAGTTTGCAGCGGCGGTGGTACATCTGACGGAACGCGAAAGGGTTGCCGAAGATGCCGAAAGCGATTTGCAGGGGTTGAAGAAAACCGGATTGATGAAAGAGCGCACCGGTCAAACTTTCCAGGGTTTGATTACAGGGGTGCAGTCTTACGGTTTCTTTGTGGAAATTGAGGTGCGGCCGCCGGAGAGCGAACTGTTGCGAGTGGAAGGATTGGTGCACGTTTCTTCGCTGAAGGATGATTGGTATGAATATCGATCGCGCCAGCAAACTCTAGTTGGTCGCAAAAACCGCAATCAATACCGTTTGGGCGATCGGGTAGAAGTTCAAGTCAAAAGCGTTGACTACTACCGCCAGCAAATTGATTTAGTTGCTGTTGGCGGCGGTAGTCAAGCTTTTGATGATGAGGAATAGAAGAAGAAGGAAGAAGGAAGAAGGAAGAAGGAAGAAGGAAGAAGGAAGAAGGTAAGAAAATTACTTTTTTGCTAGTCATAATAAAAAAGTAATTACTGATGATTTTCTAATTTCTTTTTTGCCAATTACTTCTGACTTTCTTATTCTTTTTTCCCCAAGTCTCTAAAGTCCGGTCAATTCACTACGAATCAGGACACGGCATTGCCGTGTCCCTACAAACTTCTTCTCTATTCCTGCTTGCTTCTGCCCTCAAACTTATGCCTTAAAAATAATGACAAATAACTACCCGCTAATTGTAGGAGTTACCGGAGCATCGGGACTAATTTACGCGGTGCGAACATTAAAATATCTCTTGGAAGCCGATCGCGCCGTGGAACTGGTAGCATCAAAATCTACCTACATGGTTTGGCAAAGCGAACAGAACATCCGAATGCCCGCAGAACCGACACTTCAAGAAGAATTCTGGCGGGAAAAAGCAGGAGTCCCCAATTCTGGCAAACTTCGCTGCCATCCGTGGCAAGATGTTGGTGCTAATATTGCTAGCGGCTCCTTTCGCACCCAAGGAATGATGATTATTCCCTGTAGCATGAGTACACTAGGCAAGTTAGCGGCCGGATTGAGCTCGGATTTACTCGAAAGAGCGGCCGACGTTCAGCTTAAGGAAGGGAGAAAATTGGTACTTGTACCTAGAGAAACTCCTTTTAGCTTGATTCACCTGCGAAATTTGACTACCTTAGCCGAAGCAGGGGCTAGAATTGTGCCAGCGATTCCCGCTTGGTATCACAATCCTCAAACTATTGAAGATTTGGTAGACTTTGTAGTGGCTCGCGCTTTAGACCAGTTAGGAATTGATTGCGTTCCTCTCAAACGCTGGAAGGAAGAAGAAGGGAGTCAGTAGTCAGTAGTCAGTAGTCAGTAGTCAGTTGTTAGTTGGCAGTTGTTAGTTGTGAGTTGTTAGTTGTTAGCCAACAGTCAACAGTTAGTTGTTAATTGTTAGTCGTTAGTCAACATCCAACAGTCAAAAGTTGTTAGTTATTTTTGCCAATTCTCAATTCCCAATTCCCAATTCCCAATTCCCAATTCCCAATTCCCCAATTCCCAATTCCCAATTCCCAATTCCCCAATTCCCCATTCCCCATTCCCATATTATTGATATGCGTCCTATATTATTGCTAGTAATTGTCGTAGGGCTAACTATTTTTGCCTTGCAAAATGTGGAGCCAGTTTTATCGCTGGTATTTCTGGGAATTCGATCGCCCGCATTGCCCTTATCTATCTGGATTTTGCTCGGCATGGCGGCGGGTGCTGTCACGTCTTTATTTGTTTCTGGTATGCTGGCTTTTTCCAATTACCTATCTCAAAGGGAAAACCGCACCGGCCGCGACATTCCCAGCCGTGATGCTGTCTCAGCAGACAGGAGAACAGCTTACGCTGCGCCTCCCCCTCCCAGAAAACAGGAGATTGACCCGGATTTTGATACGGAAAATAGCCAAACTTCCTATCAAACTCAGTACGGGACACCGGCGGGTTACAGCGCCCGGACTTTTCAGCAAGAAATTCCCAACCCTCCGCCTGGGAAGGATGACGATCGACTCGGAATCGATCGAGCCGCAGACGATGAGGATGATTGGGCTTCTGATGGCTCAAAATCCGCCTCTGACGGCAGCGATGATGATTGGGGGGACGATCGCGATTTTGCCGATCGACCGCAGGTAAATGACGTTGCAGGGGCAAATCCGAGGGATTACGAAACGAAACAGGAACCGAAAAGCAAGTCTTGGGCTGGGTCGGTATACTCTTACGGCTATCGAGATCCGAATCAATCTGGGGTGGGGAAAACTGAGTCTATCTACGATGCGGAGTATCGGGTGGTGGTTCCACCGCAAGACACCATACTTCAATCGGGTGACGCGAAATTACCTCAAAATCCTAGTGCAGAATCAGAGGAGGATTGGGGATTGGATGAGGATGATGTATTTGATGAGGACTCGCCACCCAGCGGCGGGCCGATTAATTTGAAAAAATAGTCAAATAAAAATAGGGAGGATTTGGCGGTGGATTTGTTGAGGGGAGTTAATGTCTATCTCGTCGGGATGATGGGTTCGGGAAAAACGACGGTGGGGCGGATTTTAGCAAGGGAATTAAAATACCGTTTTTTTGATACTGATGATCTCATTGTTCGAGTTGCGAATCAGTCAATTGCTGAGATTTTCGATCGCGAAGGGGAAGAGGCTTTTCGGGAATTAGAAGCTAAGGTGCTCGCCGAATTGTCTGCTTATAAAAATTCTATCGTGGCTACGGGCGGCGGCATTGTGACGCGACCGACAAATTGGGGTCATTTGCACTACGGTATAGTGGTGTGGCTGGATATACCTGTAGATAGATTGTGCGATCGACTGCGATCGGACATCACTCGCCCCCTACTGCGGGAGGGCGATCTCAAATCTAAGCTGCAAAACATTTTAAACGAACGAGAGCGTTTCTACGCTGGAGCAGATGTCCGAGTTTCCACCAGTGGAGGCGAAAAGCCTGAAGAAGTGGCCCGTCGCGCGATCGAGGAAATCAAAAAAATTATCAAACCCGAAACGAAACCCGATATCAATTGATACATTCAGAAACCTGGTTTATGGGAAAACAATCAGGTTTCTGAGGACTTTTGAATACCGTAAAAATACTGAGTTTTGTCTGATTGTGTCCGTTTAACCGCAGAATGTTTGGGAATGATATCAAATCCTCTCTTCATCGGAATAGTAAATTCACTGTTGACTGTTGACAGTTAACAGTTAACAGTTAACAGTTAACATCATGTATGAGTGCAACCGGAATTGATATGAAGCGGATTTGAGCGGATGTGGGGCTTAAGTTTTATATTATCATCACACATTATCAATCTTGAATGCGAAAATGGTGTGAGTTGTGCCAAAAAATAAAATGGCCCCACCGCTGAAGGGCTGTAGGGCGCAAGGACAGTTAAACGCTAACCTGATTATCGGAAAATTTAGCATCAATGCTATCCTCCTATGTGACGATTTCACGATCGTCCATTCACTCAACAATTCTCCCGTATCAAAAAATGTAACCCGATATCGATCGACTTCAACTTGTCCTATTCTAAAAATAATACCTCATGCATTCTGACGAGCAGCTCCCGAAAGCTGCTTTTTTATTGAGCAAAAATCGGTCATAGAGAATCTGTAGGTGATATCCTAGGGCGAGCTACGATCGTAACAAAAACGGATCGCGCGTGCGGACTCGCATTCCGCGGCACTACGAAGCGACCGGACACAACATCGCGAAGATGGAAAACTGCTATAATTGCGCCGATGGGGCGATCGGTCAGAGGTAAGGTTTTGAAAAAACCAGAGCTATATTTCTTCCAGGGCGATCGCATATTTTTCGACTAAATATCCGCTGCCAATTGTAGAATTTGGTTGGGTGAATTTTCCCTTCCCCATTAAGGTAATACGAGCTGGCCTGTTTTTGCCAAAAATTCTATTCCCCCGCCCAACCCCAAACCACTCATAGAAACAGCAGTTAATATCACAAAAGTCCGCCATCTGTGGTGGCCAAATAATTGAATATCTAATCTTGCCAAAGCTCCGGCTGAAGTTAAGACTAAACCAGTTACAAAAAGGTGCATCCAAGTAAAAACTATAACTGCCAAAAGAGCTCCTACAATAATCGAAATAAAAGCTCCGGCATCACTCGAAATCCACCGCATAATATTTTTTTTTATTCTCTTGAGCGGGAACGACAAAGCTATAGCTAACACTAAAACAGCGGCTACGGCGAAAAACCAAGTTAGGTGCGGGGGAACATCAAACTCAGATAATTTCCAGCCAAAAATGAAATAGGTAACAAAAAGTAAGGTTAGGGAAAGCGAATAGTTTTTTTTCATGTTGATGAAAAGATTAGGGAAACCATGCAAAAAAGATGACCCCGCCCAAAAACGGAACTCCCCGACAGGACTAACGGTCGATTCCCAAATTTTAGACTAAAGTTCCAGTTTCCATATCGCAAGCTGCAAGAAAATCTCTTATTCTTCAATTCTGCCATCGACTTGCACCGAGAAGTTCGCCGTCGGCCTAGAGGTTAGTAGAAATAGCTTGCACCGGACAAGTAGGGATGCACTGCTCGCAAACAATACAGCGCGATCGAGCAAAGGTTAGTTTAAAGCTTTCTGGGTCTAGGGTCAAGGCTTGCGTGGGGCATACCCCGGTGCACAGGCCACAGTGAACGCAGATATCTTCATCTATAAGGATTTCCCTGCTGGCGAGGGAAACTCCGATATTTTGCGATCGCATCCAGTCGATCGCCGCTTCTAGTTGGTCGATGTCCCCTGATAACTCTAGCACCAGTTTGCCCACTTGATTCGGAGCCACCTGAGCGCGGATAATGTTGGCTGCAACATTAAAATCCTTTGCCAGTCGGTAGGTGACAGGCATTTGGATCGATCGTTGGGGAAACGTCAGCGTTACCCGTTTTTTCACTTTTACCTCGGTAATCTACAAACACAATCTTTCTTATATTATGTTTGATCGCACGTAATTTAATTATTGGTATCAGGCAAATTTTATCTCAATTTTAGCAGAGAATCTCAAAATGTGGTAAAATCTGAAGCGGTTATTAAAAAAACATAAAAATAACATCGCCCTTTATTTTATGAATCTCAATTCTCCAAACTCAACTGCTGCCAACGAACCAAAAAATTCTGACATGACCACCGCCGCGCGCGTCAGAAACTTATTGATAGTGTTAGCAGCGATCGCCCTGTCAGTATCTGTATTGTTGGGATTGCGAACTCAAGCGCCATCAAGTAGTCTCACCGAAATGGCAAAAACATCCGTACCGCTGGAAACAGCCTTAACAAACGGCAAGCCAACATTCATGGAATTTTATGCTGATTGGTGCGGTAGCTGTCAGGCAATGGCAAGCGATTTGAGCACAATCAAAGACAAATATGCCGAACCGATGAATTTTGTCATGCTGAATGTAGACAACACTAAATGGCTACCAGAAATCACCAAATATCGAGTAGACGGCATACCGCACTTTGTCTATTTGAACGATAAAGGCAGCAGAGTTGCTGAAACGATCGGCGAAATGCCGCGCAGTATTATGGAAGCTAATTTAGAAGCTTTGATTGCCGGAAAACCCCTGCCTCACGCTCAAGCATCAGGTCAAGTTTCTGATTTTACTCCCCCCACAGGGCCTGTGAAAACAAGTAGCTCAGACCCCCGCGTTCATGGCAGTCAAGTGCAGTAGTCAGTAGTCAGTTGACAGTTGACAGTTGTCATATGCTGTACGGTCGATTACCCCTAATCTGGTAGGGGCGGGTTCACCAACAATATTTGCCAAAAACTGACAATCTCAAAAACCCGCCCCTACCGAGGTATAACGGTCAATTGACAGGACATGATATCAGTTGTCAGTTGTCAGTCGATCGCAACTTTAGCAAATCTTGATTGCGGGCGATCGACTACCTCTCAAGAAATATTTAAAAATTTTTATTGAAAATTTATTAAGATTTATTATAATGGCAAAATGCCAAGTCTAAATACTCGATAGTTCCCGATCAAAAATAAAGCTTGATACAAATAATTTGATTGCAATCCCCCCGACTCATTCCTTCGCAGACTGACTGATATCGTTTCCGGTTGCATCGGAATAATAATAAAATCGAGTCAACAGTCAACCATCAACAGTCAACCGTCAACAGTCAACCGTCAACCGTCACCTGACGGTGCAACCGGAATTGATATGACGCAGTAAATTCAAATCTAAAACCTAAAATCAAATGAGCGCCGATAAACCCGGATTCAGCATCAGCAGCCTCTCAATCCGCCGCCACATCGGCACCCTCATGCTGACGCTGGCAATTATAATCGTAGGTATTTTCTACATCACCCAACTGCCAGTTGACTTGCTACCCTCCATCACCTATCCCCGCATCGGCGTGCGCCTAGACGCCCCCGGAATCTCCCCAGAAGTCGCAGTTGACGAAGTTACCCGCCCCCTCGAACAAGGACTTTCCGCCACCGAAGGAGTCATCCAAATATTTTCTCGCACCCGCGAAGGACAAGTCAGCGTCGATTTATTCTTCAAGCCTGGGGGCAACATTGACCAAGCCCTCAACGATGCCACCGCCGCCGTCAACCGCATCCGCAACCAACTTCCCGACAATGTGGAAGCCCCCCGGCTGTTCAAAGCTGACCCTTCCCAGCAGCCTGTTTACGAATTTGCCCTCACTTCCAACTCCCTGCAAGGAGTTGATTTGCGCGTATTTGCCGACGAAGAATTATCCCGAGAATTAAACGTAATTCCCGGAGTAGCATCAGTTGACGTTGCCGGCGGCGTACAAGAAGAAATTCAAGTAAATATTGATTTAAATCGCTTGCAATCTTTAGGCGTTAGTATTTCCGATGTTTTAAACGCCCTCGAAGCCCGCAATCTCGATACTTCCGGCGGGCGGCTGCGACAAGAATCGGCGGAACCTTTAACCCGTACTGTCGGACGATTTCGGAGTGCAAAAGAAATCCAAGAAATTTCCTTTCAAATATCTGGTTCCACTCCGCCCAAACGAGTCTTTTTGCGAGATTTTGCCAAAGTAATTGACGGGACAGAAGAAGAACGAGTTAAAGTATTTCTCAATCAAAAATCCGCCGTCAAAATCAGCATTCAAAAACAGCCGGACGCAAACACGATTACAGTTGTAGATGGTGTCAAAAAGAAACTCGCAGAATTAAAAGAATCAGGATTAATCACCGAAAGTACGACAATCATCACTACTTCAGATGAGTCTAAATTCATCCGAGATTCTATCAGCAACGTCATATTTTCAGGTTTGACTGGGGCTGCTTTAGCTGGCGCATCAGTTTTGTTGTTCCTCGCTTCCCTGCGCCAGACTTTTATTATTGTCTTGGCAATTCCCCTCGCAACTTTAATGGCGATTATCCTGATGGGGCTTTTTCACCTGTCTCTGAATATCTTTAGTTTAGGAGGTTTGGCGCTCGGTGTGGGAATTGTGGTCGATAACTCGATCGTGATGTTGGAAAATATTGTCGAAGGAACCAGCAATCATAAAAACCAGCGATCGACTAAAAAACAGTTGATCCAGCAAGCAGAAAATAGCAGCCAAGAATTAGAATCAGCTTTATTTGCCTCCACTATTACTAACTTAGTTGCGGTACTACCATTTTTGTTAATCGGTGGGTTAGTTTCCCTGCTGTTTAACGAGCTAATTCTCACTATCACTTTTTCCGTCGCCGCGTCTTTGATTGTCGGATTGACTGTTGTACCGATGATGGCTTCTCGACTGCTAGCCTTGCCGGTATCCAGCGGTTTGAGCAACTTTTGGCTGCTGCAAGCGTTCAACCGATCTTTTACCAATGCTACCGCCGGTTACGGGAAATTTTTATCGGGAATAGTGCGGTGGCGGTTAATTGTCGTTGTACTGGCGATCTTTATATTAGGCGGCGGTAGTTGGCAGATGGCCGGTCAAATTCCCCAGGAAATCTTACCTCAAATTAGTACCGGTCAAGCGAGGTTATTTGCTTTGTTTCCCGCAGGTACTAATTTGGAAACTAATCAAAGAGTGATGGCGGAAGTTGATAAAATTATGCTCAGTCAGCCGGAAACTGAATACACTTTGACTACGGTGGGCGGGCTGTTGTTCGGCACTAATACGAGCGAGAATTTGCTGCGCGGTGGCAGCAATATTACACTAAAATCGGGCAGCAATACCTTAGCTTTTGTGGAAAGAGTTAATCAAGAATTGAAGAAAGTTAAGGTTCCTAAAAAAACTCGGTTGCGATTGATTCCTGAAAATGTGCGGGGCTTGGTTTTGACTAATTCTCCCGTGCGGGGTGCGGAGGTTGATGTTCTGCTTCAGGGCGAAAATGAGCAGGTATTGCTGGAAGCTGGCCGCGACATTTTGGAAACTTTGGAAGAGAAGGTAAAGTTAGCTAGCTTTCGCCCTGATACCGATCCGCCGCAACCGGAAGTGCAGATTCGCCCCAATTGGGAACAAGCGGAAATCTACGGGTTGAATGCGAGGCAAATTGGAGAAACTATTCAGACAGCAATTCAAGGTGCTATTCCCACGCAGTTGCAGCGGGGAAACCGTTTGGTTGATGTGCGGGTACAGTTCGATCGCAATTCTATCCAGTCAATTTCTGAACTCAAGTTTATCCCTTTAACTGCGAGGAATAACGCTCGCATTCGCTTGGGCGACGTGGCGAGTATTGAGGTGGGAAAAGCACCGGGAGAAATTCAAAGACTCAACCAGCGCCAAGTTTTCTTGATTGCGGGGAATCTTAACAAGGGCGCAAGTTTGGGGGATGCTTTAAAACAAGTCAATGCTGTTGTGGCGGACATCAAATTGCCACCGGGAGTGCGGGTGATTCCGAGTTCGGCGGCGGAAACTAACCGGGAATTGCAAACTTCGCTGAAGATTTTGGGTGGGTTGGCGGCGTTTTTGGTATTTGTGGTGATGGCAGTGCAGTACAATTCGCTTGTCGATCCGCTGGTGATTATGTTGACGGTGCCGCTGGCTTTGGCTGGGGGGATTTTGGGGCTGTATGTGACTAAAACTGCGATCGGCGCGACGGTGATTTTGGGGGCGATTTTGCTGGTGGGAATTGTGGTAAATAATGCGATTATTATGGTGGAATTGGCGAACCAAATTCTCGAAGACGAAAAGGTCGATCGCGCCACGGCAATTCTCAGGGCAGCACCTCAACGTTTGCGTCCGATTTTGATGACAACTATCACCACAGTTTTGGGTTTGTTTCCCCTAGCTTTGGGAATTGGAGAAGGTTCGGAGTTTTTGCAACCTTTGGGGGTTGTGGTGTTTTCCGGTTTGTCGCTAGCAACGCTGCTGACGCTGTTTATTATTCCGTGTTTTTACATTTTGCTGCACGATTTCTTCGGGATGTTTGCAGGGAAGAAGAAACCGCAGGCGGTTGCTATTCCTGTGCAGAAGGCGGCAAGAAAGAATGCGAATTTGTAAAAGATGATCCGGCGGTTGAAACCGCGTCTTGTCAAACGATGTCGGCCTGCGCCGACTAAAAAATAAAGGGAGTCTCAAACCCGGATTTAGTATCGGTCAATATTCTTTGACTCCCCCAAAAAATCCCGACTGACACACCCTACGAGAATTAGTACGTTTGACATCATAGATCTTTTGTAGTACCATACGTAGTATGCAATAACTGGCAAAAGAAACCTCAACCAAAATGCCCTACGAAAAATTAGAAATATCAACCCCAAAACCAGTATTATCTTGGGCAAATCACGCCTTGGGCGAAAAAGAAACCAAGATGGCCGCCAATGTCGCATCTTTGCCCTTTGTATTCAAACACGTCGCACTGATGCCCGACGTACATTTAGGAAAAGGTGCTTTAGTCGGTTCCGTAATTGCCACAAAAGAAGCGATTATTCCGGCGGCTGTGGGCGTTGATATTGGCTGCGGGATAATTGCCGTAAAAATGCCTTTCACCGCCAACAAATTAGAAGGCAAACTCAAACAAATTCGCCTCGATATCGAAGCAGCAATTCCCGTCGGATTTGCTGAAAACAAAGAAGTCGAAAAATCTGTCACCAACTGGCAAAAATGGAGCGATTTCAAGGAACTTCATCAAGGCGTGCAGCACCAAGATAATAAAGCCTTAAAACAATTGGGTTCCCTGGGCGGCGGCAATCATTTTATTGAGGTTTGCGTTGATACGGAAAACTTTGTTTGGCTGATGCTGCACTCTGGTTCTCGCGGCATTGGGAATTTGCTCGCACAGCAGCATATCGAGACGGCGAAAGATTTAGCTAAACTGGCAGAAATTAATCTGGCTGACAAAGATTTGGCTTATTTTGTAACAGGTACGCCGGAGTTTGCCGCTTACTGGCACGATTTGCAGTGGGCGCAAGATTATGCTCGTTTTAATCGCGATGTGATGATGAATCGGTTTAAGCGAATTGTGGAAAAGTACGCGGCGGGCGGCAAATCTGTTAAGCCGTTATTAGAGGTGAATTGCCACCACAATTATGCGGAAAAAGAGGTGCATTTTGGCGAAGATGTGTATGTTACTCGCAAGGGTGCTGTGCGGGCGGATGTTGAGGATTACGGGATTATTCCGGGTTCGATGGGGGCGAAGTCTTTTATTGTTAAAGGGAAGGGAAATGTTGAAAGTTACTGCAGTTGCAGTCATGGCGCTGGGCGGTTGATGTCTCGCACTAAGGCGAAAAATGTATTTACTCTTGATGATTTTGTGCGGCAGACTGATGGGGTTGAGTGTCGCAAAGATGAGCAATTTTTAGATGAAATTCCGGGGGCTTATAAGTCCATTGAGGAAGTGATGAGTCAGCAGTCGGATTTGGTGGAGGTTGTGGCAACTCTCAAGCAAGTGGTTTGCGTTAAGGGCTGACAGAAATTGGTTTATATCAATTCCGGTTGTGCCGTCAGGTGATTGTTGAGTGTTGACTGTTAACTGTTGACTGTTATAGCGGTTCTCACAAAAGTGAGGTATGCCCTATGCCCTATGCCCTATGCCCTATGCCCTATCCCGGATAGTATCTCATCTTTCGCTTGAAAGGCTATAACTGTTGACTGTTAAGAGGGCCCGCACGCACCATCCACCGCCCCTACTGACTGTTGACTGTTGACTCGATTGTATTATTCCGATGCAACCGGAAACGATATTATTTGTACTTGACTTAGGTGAAAAGTTCTGTATGGGAAGATGGGGGAAATCAAATCGCTTTCGATTTCCTCCTGTTGACAAATGCTTTGTTTTGTGAGGCTATTTGCTAACAAGCCATTTGCTTCCACTCAATTTCTAGCAAGCGCATCAATCTTTCATCGCCTTTGGCTTTGGCCACTTGCTGTCTGCGATCGAGAATACTGCAAATATGCCTCCGCTGGACTTGCGCCACTTCCGCAACTGTTGGGGAAGATTGAACCGCCGCTATGGCGCTAGCTGCTGCGACATCCCGCAGGGCTTGAACCTCTTGCTTTGTGTTAGAGTTTGCGCCCCCGTATTTTTGGGGGACGGGAATGTGTCTGGGATACCGATAGTTCCAGTCTTGACCCCTATATTTGCCTGCGGCTTGGCCTTCAATCATATCGACTGTGGGAATGTCGTATTCGTAGTTTGCGCCGCGATAAGTGAGTTGCATATTTTTCGATCCTTATATTCAGATAAAAAGAGCAGTCAGGTCTGGTGTGATTTTTGTAGTAAAAAGTTTTTACTTTCTGTATTCAATTATACGGTTCTTTAAGAAAAATGCGTTAATTTACATAAATTAATATTGTGAAACCCAAAGAGCAGGAAAAAACCCGCAACAGCGGGTTTAATTGAGCTTTTGAGTCCTTCGACGGACATCAAGAGCAAAACTGCTGCGGTTCCAAAGAACTACCCGACTGTCACTTGATCCGTTTGGACTGCTGTCGCGCCCTCTTCAGCAGAGGCGATCGCCACTAACTTGTCGAGAATTTCCTGACTGGGAACTTGACCTTTGAGAACAACCGTGCTGCTGAGCTGAGCAACCCACACCGTCTCGATATCAGCAACTTCTGAATCGCCGTCAAAAGCCAAAGCTACCCGCTTCGCTAAGCCACTTTCGTCAAAATTTCCGTCTGGGCCGACTTTAGCAGGGGCGATGGATTGCGATTGGGCTGCTTGCTGTACTACTTGTGCCATCGGTTCAGCCTGGGGTGCAGGCTTTTCGAGTCCGAACAGTCTTTTAAACCAACCCATAGTAGTCTCCTGAAAATACACTTTTTACAAAGATAGCTCTAGAATTGCCAAAGACTCGTAATTGTTGCAAAACTCAGCGAAATTTATCAAAAATTTTTCCCGGCAGACTTTCAAAATCTGGTAAGTGCTCGAAGATCCGGGTTTTGATAGCCCTGGCTCAAATGGTTCGTAAAATATGTAGGGGTAGTGCTAAGAGTGCCTAGCCCCACGGATCGCAGCTCTTCACGGGGGGATTG
This sequence comes from Microcoleus sp. S36a_B3, assembly GCF_036700745.1. Taxonomy (NCBI): domain Bacteria; kingdom Bacillati; phylum Cyanobacteriota; class Cyanophyceae; order Oscillatoriales; family Microcoleaceae; genus Microcoleus; species Microcoleus sp. S36a_B3. The sequence continues at coordinate 44,398 of NZ_JAUBPN010000027.1, forward strand.
TCCCTACAAAAATCACACAACTGATGCGAGGATTGCTATATTTAGCCGAACTTGAGATCCTATTGTTCGGGGCCAAGGCTGTTCGTCCTCGCTACAAACTCGATATATAATATTGTTCCGCTTCCAACCAATTTAGTTTAAGCAAGGAATCATTTCCAACTAAAAACTTGACACTAGGCTTAATTGCTTTCACACCCAAAGCGCCAATAATCTGTGCAGCTACAGCTTTCGCTAATAGCGGCGGTACAGAATTTCCGACTTGGCGGAAACCGTGCCATTTGGTGACGTGAAATCTAAACCAGTCAGGATAGGAATGCAGCCGCGCAGCTTCTCTGACTGTAATGCACCGAGGGACGATCGGGTGAATCGGCCTTGGCGAAGTATAAGCGCCCCTCTCCCTGTCGGTTCCAGCCCTGAGAGTGTTGCAAACTCCGTCGGGGTGCAGCTTGTAAAAGCGGCTGATCGGCTCTTTTTCGCCGTAGGCGGAGGCTGCAAATCTTTCCATACATTCGAGAGAATGTTTTGTGCGCCGACTCGAAGAGAGGATTTGTCGATCGTACTGGCGATCGTAACCATAATCATTTTCAAAATCATCGAATCCGCGCAAAAAACTCGCGTAATCGCTGCTGCAATTTCCGTACTCTGCTACTACCCAATCTCGGTGCAGCAACTCGCTGTACTTTTCCACTTCCGGCAAATCTCCAATCGCATCCCAAACAGTCGGAACAGCAGGTAAATTAATTTTTTTATAGCGTTTAGGAAGTTTCTTTTTCGGTAGCATAGTCGTTGGCTGAGGATATTTTGGCAGCTCAAAGTCTTTTTTGCACCCAATCAAAAACAATCGTTTGCGAGCTTGCGGCACTCCGTAGTGAGCGGCATTCAGAACTTGATAATTTTCTTCTACTTGATATCCCGATTCCCCAAAAGAGCTAATTAAAAGATTCAAAAGTTCCTTGTGTTTGCCGGCCACAATTCCCGGCACATTTTCCATGACAAAAAACTTGGGTTTCAATTCCAAAACTAAGCGTAGAAAGTGAAAAATCAGAGAATTTCGTGGGTCATCCACATCGCGCTTTCCCATCAGCGAGAATCCTTGGCAGGGCGAACCGCTGATTACTACGTCTATCTCCCGCCTGCCGATCGCAGATTTGTTCCTAATTTCCGCTCCTGTTAGCTGTGCGACATCTTTGCACAAAATAGAACACATCGGGAAATTAAACTCGTGTGTAGCGCAGTGAATTGGGTCAATTTCAACGGAAGCAAGTACATCAAAACCTGCTTGTTCAAAGCCGAGAGTCATGCCGCCCGCGCCTGCAAATAAATCAACAGCGATCGGTCGCTTTTTCCGATTGCTTGACATAACATTTCAATTATAAAATTGCTTTAATTTGCTGTATTTAATTTAACATTGTTGACGATTTCGGCAGCCGCGCGATCGCAAACCCCCAAATCTCCGAGACTTTCTCGCATTTGGCGATAGCCCGCTTTCATTTGCTGGCGTCGATCGGCATTTTGCAGCAATTCCAGTGCGTGTTTGACAATATTTTCCACAGTAGCATCGTCTTGCAGCAACTCCGGGACGATCGGCTTCATTTCCACCAAATTCGGCGGAGACATAAAAGGAATCGAAAATTTCAGTACGTGGCGAGCAATCATAGCCGTAATCCGACTGACGCGGTAGACGACAACTTGCGGAACATCGAGCAAAGCCAGCTCCAAATTAACAGTACCAGATTTAGTAATAGCCATATCGGCAGCAGCCAAAAGTTCCAGAGTTTGATTTTCCAACAAAGTAGCCCGCAAACCGTAATTCTCGATCGCCTCTGCTATTTTACTGCCGAAAGCTGGGTTAGCAAGCGGAATCCAAAAATGAACCTCGGGAAATTGGGCTTGAATAATTTGAGCAGCCTCAAATATAACCGGCATCAGGTACTTTAGTTCTTGCTGTCTAGAAGCCGGAATTAGAGCCACTGACACCTGTTCCGGCGCAATTCCCAACATTTTGCGGGCAACTTCCCGGCAGGGCGCAGATTGCATTCTATCCACTAAAGGATGACCTACCCAACTCACTTCGGCTCCTTTTTCCCGATAATAACTAGCTTCCTCGGGGAAAATTGCCAAAATGCGATCGGCAATACTGACAATCAGATTTGTATTGCGAGGAGAAATCGACCAAACCCATTCTTGAGGTGCGATATACCAAACCACGGGCAAATTTGGCAAACAGCGGCGAATATAGCTACCAATACCGAGATTTGGAGTCAAATAATCAATCAATACAACCACATCCGGGGGAAATTTTTTTAGATATTGTTTAGCTTTTTGCTGAACTTGGATTGTCGGCCAAATATACGGCACAGATTCTATAAGACCCATAGAACCAATACTGACAGTATCGCCTAAAATAGTAGCCCCAGCTTCCGCCATGCGTCCCCCACCCAAAGCTGTTATTTCTATATCCAAACCAGCGGCGACAGCATGACGTTTTAAGGCAGCAACTAACAAAGCTCCTTGCAAATCGCCAGAAACCTCACCAGTGCTGATAAAAATTTTCATATTTTCAATTAAATTCTGATTTTAAACGGGTGAAATTTGTTGTAACAACTCAGTCACAGCATCATATTGATCTGGCATATTAGCACAGCGCAGGAGTAATTCTAAATCGAGGTCTGGCAGAAATGTACTGCGGGTAATTTGCTCGTAATTTTCACCTCTCAAGCAGTAGAGAGATAACTGGTTGTTTTGCCAAAACCAAACTTCCCGAACTCCCAATCGTTTGTAAAATTCTAAAGTATCTATTCCGCCGCTGGTAATTACCACTTCAATAGCAATATCTGGGACTGTTTTTGGAGCACCTATATCATAGGAATCATCCGGCTCTTTTCTACCTCCCAACTCTCTGTTACCCAGAGTCGGCCCGCCCTTGCCGTAAAATCGAATCCCGCTTGCTCTCATGTATGCTTCTAGCAGCATACAGAGCGTTTTTTTGATGATTTCGTGTTCCGGGGAGACAGTCATAAGTTGCAGGATGCGATCGAGATAGAAAAATTTTACACCGCCGATATCTTTAAAGGCTGATTCGATCGCTTCAAATTGCTCCCAGCTAACATCTGATAACCTGATGCAGCCATCTTGTTCTGTTTCAAGAAATGTAGATTTGACTGAAGTATATACATTCATAGGGCCAGCATTGCTCTGTGGATAGATTTATTCTAGCCCATTCACTTTTTACCAGGAATCAAACCGCGCCGCCCTTTGCTGACAGACTGCTGCACAAATCTCCGCAGGTGTTGCAAGTGGGGATTTTCTGGCAACAAATCCAACTGTTCCAAAGCTTGATTTAGGGTGTAGCCAGAATGGTATAAAATCCGAAAAGTTTTCTTCAAAACTAGCAAATCTTCGGGGGTTAAACCGGCGCGTTCGAGGCCTATTTTGTTGATTGCTCGCACTCTCGAAGGATTTCCCTCGACTAGCATATAAGGAGGTACATCTCGATCGATCCTGCTCAAGCCGCCCACCATCGACAAGCGGCCGATGCGGACAAACTGGTGAACGCCCAAAACCCCGCTCAGTCTGGCTTGAGACTCGATTTTGACGTGTCCGGCCAAGGCTACGGCATTGGCGATAATTACCTGGTCTCCGAGTTCGCAATTGTGACCGACATGAACGTAAGCCATCAACAAATTACGATCGCCAATTGTGGTGCTTTCTCCCGCTCCTGTAGCGCGGTTGATTGTCACGTATTCCCGAATCACATTGCTGTCGCCAATTGTTACCCTAGTCAGCGAACCTTCATATTTCAAATCTTGAGGTTCCAGGCCAATCGCCGCACCGGGGAAAATTTGATTGTTAGCACCTATTTCTGTTAACCCATCGATAATTGCATGAGCGCCAATCTTAGTCTCTGGCCCGATTTTCACTCTTTCCCCAATTACAGCATAAGCGCCCACTTCTACAGTCGGGTGCAGTTCGGCGCGGGGATGAATCACAGCAGTTGGGTGAATCAAAGTAAGCATTTTTCAGTTGTTAGTTGTCCGTTGTCTGTTGTCCGTTGTCTGTTGACTGTTGTCTGTTGACTCTTGGCTGTTGGCTGTTGTCTGTTGGCTGTTGGCTGTTGGCTGTTGGCTGTTGGCTGTTATTAGCTACTGATTAGTCATTACCAATGCCCTGTTTGGCCAATTCCCAATTCCCAATGCCCTGTTTGGCCAATTCCCAATTCCCAATTCCCCATTCCCAATTCCCAAATTTAATCTACCATCGAAAACATCAATTCTCCTTCACAAACTTTTTGTCCGTCCACTTCAGCTAGAGCTTGAATTTTTGCGAAGCGGCGGCGTTTTACCCACAGCAATTCTACAGTCATCAGCAACTGATCGCTCGGTACAACCTGACGCCGGAATTTGACCTTATCAATCCCAGTAAACATCCACAATCCTTGTTCGATGTCGGGTAACTGAGCCAGAACAATACCGCCAACTTGAGCCATCGCTTCAACGATTAAGACTCCAGGCATAACCGGCCTTCCGGGAAAGTGCCCTTGAAAATGCGGTTCGTTGAAAGTGACATTTTTAATTCCTACAGCCCGCGATCCCGGCACATAATCGAGAATCTTGTCTACCAGCGCCAGGGGATAGCGGTGAGGCAATATTTTCTGAATTTCTTCCAGAGTAAAAGTAGATTTAACCGCTGGAGAATCTTCACCGTTTTCGGCTGGAACGGATTCAGAATTAGCAGTGTTGAGGGTGTTAACTTCAGTGAGCGTGGACATTACTTGAAGACTTGTGAGTGTGGTATGGAAGAAGGAAGAAGGAAGAAGTCAGTAGTCAGTAGTCAGTAGTCATTAGTCAGTAGTCATCAGTCATTAGTCATCAGTCATTAGTGCTGTCGTCTCCGAGCTTTCCGTCCAACGTCATCAGGAAGATGGAAGATGGAAGATGGAAGGATTTAGTTATGTCGCCAGAGAAGCAATTCACTGCAATGAATTCAGCAATTAAGAATGTCCTAACTGCCTTGGCAGTTGCTAGATAAACGCAAGGGTTCGCACCTTGGTTTGTGAATTGTAACGGTGACGAATGCTCGAACCTTTTCTAACTTGTCTCTAGCACCGCCAAAGTTTGAGATTTCAGCGTTTGAGCAAGTTGGACGTGCAGGTTGTGACTGGCTTTGTAAGCCAAGTAGTGAGCTTTTGGCCAAGTTCCCAGCAGACTGAGGTCGCCTACTAAGTCTAAGATTTTATGGCGCACCGGTTCGTTGGCAAATCTCAAGGGCGGGTTGAGCCAGCCGGATCGATCGCAAACGAGGGCGTTATCTAGGGTACCACCTTTGATTAAACCTGCTTGTCGCAATTGGTCAACTTGGCGAGCAAGTCCAAAAGTACGGGCTGGGGCGATCGCCGTCGCAAAACTTTCTGCTTCTGGCGACCAACTGTACCATTGATTGCCGATCGCCTCTTCCTCAAAATCAATTCCGTAGCTAAACCGAGTTTGGGCCGACGGTAAAGCTGCCACAAAAGCATCCCCGTGACGAACCCAAATCGGCTCGGCGAGGGCGAATGATGCAGTGGGGTCTTCTTGGCATTCTTGAGGCACCAAGCCGGTACGGGCGATCGCCTCTACCCAAACCTCAGCAGAACCGTCCAGCAGAGGCAGTTCCGGGCCATCAACCTCAATTCGAGCATTATCGGCTCCCATCCCCGCCAAAGCGCCTAATAAATGCTCTACAGTGCGAATTCGATCGCCCGCAGCATTTGCCAGTTCAGTAGAAAGTGCAGTCTGACAAACCGCCTCAATTGTTGCAGGAATTCTGCGATCGCCCGACAAGTCAATTCTGACAAAATAGCGACCTTCTCCAACCGCAGCAGGCAAAACTCGGACGCGAGTTTCTGCGCCGCTGTGCAAACCAATTCCTGACAGTTCAAATTCAGATTTTAAGGTACTTTGAGTCATGAAAGAAGGAAGAGGGAAGAGGGAAGAGGGAAGAGGGAAGAGGGAAGAAGGAAGAGGGAAGAGGGGAAGAATTAGTAATTACCAATCACCCATTACCAATTACTTATTACTTATTACTCGTAACTAATAACAACTGACCACTGTCAACTGCCAACAGTCAACTGCCAACTTAGAACCGCTCACCAATCCCAAAGTGAATTTGATTGCCGCCACTGTCGTTGATACCGTAATCGATCCGGATCGGCCCTAACGGAGATTGAATCCGCACGCCGATCCCGTAACCGTAACCGCTACCGGGCTTTCCCCGGACACCGGCCGGGTCGCCGGGGACATCTTTGCCCGTGCCCAAATCGGTGCCAGCATCCAAAAATAGCGCTCCGCCGATAAACGAAATAATCGGGAAACGGTACTCAACGCTGGCTTCTAGGAAACTGCGGCCAGCTCCTACTTCGCCTTCGTCGTATCCGCGCACCGAGTTCGCACCGCCCAAGGCAAAAGCTTCGTAGGGAGGCAAATCTCCGAATACGGTGCCACCTTTAAAACTAAATGCCAGGGTTTGAGGGCCGGGGGTAAAGTTGGTGTACTTGACTGGTATGTAAAAGTTGTAGCTGGCCCGCAGGCGGTTGAACAGGATGCTGCCGGAACCTACAGGAATGGATTGTTCCATCCCAAACCTGAGCAGGGAACCGCTAGTGGGGCGGAGGGGGTCGTTGCGCCGATCGCGCACAGCACCTGCTTGGATTGTTGTCAAGTCGTCGGTGCCGGAATTGCTAAAACTTAGCTGGTTGCCGAGTTCGTCATCGGATTCGCGCCTGCCTTTGCGATCGGTAATTGAGACTCGCTGATACTGCAAGCCGAGTGAAGCAATCCACTCAGAATCGACAAAAGGATTGCGCGACAGGGGACGGGTGAAATTGATGCCGGCACCGGTGCGGACGATGCGGGGTCGATCGTTGTTGGGCAATCTGACTTCCCGTTCGCCGCCGTCAAAAATCACGCTGATCGATCGTCTTCTAAAAGCATTAATCGTATAAGAAGTCCGGTAAGGATCGCCCGCAATCCAAGGATCGGTAAAACTCAGGTCAAACAGCGTTTGCCGTTCTCCAATTTGTACTTCAGCCCCCAATTTCTGGTTCCTACCGAACACATTTTGCTGCTGGTAACTCACCGTACCGAACAAACCCGTAGCGGAACTCAAACCCGCACCCGCCGCCAGAGAACCAGTATTTTTCTCAATGACGTTGACAATTACTCTGGCCTTGCGGGGGTCAGTCGTGCCCGGTTCCAAAGCAAGCCGCACGTCTTCAAAAATCCCCAAACCAAACACCCGCCTCAAATCCCTTTCCGCCTTGGTGCGGTTAAAGATATCTCCGGGCTTGAGTTCTACTTCGCGGGTGACGACAAAACGCTTGGTGTTGCCTCGAATCGGCTGACCGGTGGGATCGGTTGGTTCTCCTTCCTTGTTCAGGAAACGGACATCAACGGATTCGATCTGGCCTTCTGCCACTTGCAAGGTGACTGTGCCGTCGTCTGCTACTTGCGGGGCATCTGTGATTTGGCCTAAAACATAGCCGTTGTCTTGATACCACGCATTAATTTTTTTGACTCCCTCCTCAAAGCGGCGGAGGTTGAGAATTTTGCCGTACTGATCGCCGAAGCTTTCGTCAACTACGGTTTGGGGCAGCACTTGCTGGCCGGTGATTGTCACTTTCTGCAGCACTGGATTGGGCTGCACGATAAAAGTCACTCGCACGCCTAACGGGGTGTCTTCCGGTACTGCCCGCACGTTTCTGAAAAAGCCCGTGGCAAAAATGGCGTTGATGTCTTGTTGCAGTTGGCTGCGGTTGGTGGTGCGTCCCGGTTGAGTGCTGATGACTCGGTAAATCTCGGTTTCTAGGTCTCCCGTTGCCCCGGTGACGGTAACTTCGGCAACTAGCACTTGCGGTTCGGCCGCTTCGGCGGGTGCTGGGGTTGGTCTGGGCTGCGATTCTGCCGGGCCAGGGGGCAATGTGGGAACTGTGTTTGCCGGCGGTCTGGTGGGGGCCGGTCTGGGAATTTGGGCGTTTTGACCGATCGCCCCGGATGCGTCCGAAGTCGCTCTGGGAGAAACTTGTAGGTTTTGGGCGATCGTCCCCGCTCCCTCCTGTTTCCGAGGCTCTACTGCGACCCAGGCGGGCGTTACTGCCACTTCCGAAGGGAGGAGTTGGCTGTCTGGTTGTGCCTCTTGCAGCGCGTTTTGACTGCTAGGGGCGGGCGATGGGTTGGATGCTAGCTCGGGTTTGAGTTGAAGCTGGGGCGAAACCGGGGATGGCGAGTCTGTGACTCGGTTTGGTGGGTCGCGGTCGTCTTCTCCTCTGGCAGGGGCCGCCACTATTTTGAGGTCTTCGGCCAAGCTGCTTTTAGCTGCTTTTTTAGGGTTTTGAGAAGGATTTTGGGTTAATTCTGGAACCGGGCGATCGGGTAATTCGATCGACCCAACCGGAGGAACGGCCGCCACAGTCCCCTCTGCTGATTCAGAGTAGGATGTTTGACCGCTTGCCGAATTTGATAATCCGAATGTTGCTGAGACAGTAAGAACTGCCACCAATACAGCAGATAAGCGCATTTTTGTTCACTCTTTTGGGCAATCACACACACACGATATTAGTCATTAGTCATTAGTCATTGGTCATTGGTCATTAGTCATTAGTTATTGGTTATTGGTCATTGGTCATATCATGTCTGGTAGATTAACCGCAATCAGTAGGGTTCGCGCGTGCGTCCTGGCATACGCTTGCTTTGTCGCAGACTCGCATTCCGCACGCGCGAACCGTTTTTGTGATGGTAATCGATCGGACTTGATATCATTAGTCATTGGTCATTGGTCATTAGTCATTAATCATGGGTCAATGACTAATTACATCGGGAACATCTCAATGAGAGTAAAAACCTGTTGTAACAGTGCTGTCCCCGCTTTTGTCTGCTTGCTTATATATACAGCAAGCGGGGACAGCACTAATACAAGATCAAAACTGAGACGATCCCGCTGACATTCATCAAAAGCACAACGGCGACAAACTGTGCAATTGTAGCGCATTGTTAAGTGCTCTAAACTTTCTGAGCTAGAACCCGCTGGAGAACTTGCTGGTAAGCGGTTTCTACCGATCCCAAGTCACGGCGGAATCTGTCTTTGTCCATAACGCGCGCGTCGGGGTCAGTTTCTGCGTTGTCCCACAGGCGGCAGGTGTCGGGACTGATTTCGTCGGCGAGAATCAGGTTTTGATGTTGGTCGATGCCGAATTCTAGTTTGAAGTCTACCAGCGTGATGCCGCACTGGGTGAAAAATTCTTTGAGTATTTCGTTAATTTCGCGGGCGGCGATTTCTAGTTGTTCTACTTGTTCCGGGGTGGCTAGCTGCATTAACTGCAGTCTGCCCTGGGTCAGCAGGGGGTCTCCCAAATCATCGTTTTTGTAATAAAATTCCACCAGCGCCGGATTGACAATTGTACCCATCGCAATTCCGGTTTGTTTGCACAGACTACCGGCAGCAATGTTTCTGACTACAACTTCTAAGGGCAAGATGCGGACGCGGCAGACTCGCATTTGGTTGGGCGCTGGCGTGTCTATGAAGTGGGTGCGTATGCCTTTGGCTTCTAGCATCCGAAACAGGTGGGCGGATACGGCGCAGTTGATTTCGCCTTTCCCCACAATGCTGCCGCGTTTCTGGGCGTTAAAGGCTGTAGCGTCGTCTTTGAAGTGGGTCAGCAAAATTTCGCCCTCTTCGGTGGAGTAGAGGATTTTGGCTTTGCCTTCGTAGAGTTTGCGTCCGGCTGACATGGCGATTCATAATGTAGATGAGTTGTAGATTTTACAGTAGCTCGATCGCGCATTATTGGCGAGTGTTTGGCTCTCGGCAGCCCCGCCCCCGCCCCTCACAGGCGAGTACCTCTGTGGATAGATACTGCGATCGGTCTAGCCATAAATGATTCTTGACAACGCAAAATAGAGATTAGACCGGCTTTGTTCGCTATCCCCCGCGCCCGAACCCAAAAACGGTTCAACAGTTGCCAGCATTCAAGGTTGACAGCAAACAGTTAACAGTTACTTCGGACTTCTACCATTTTTTTAAAGATGTGCTATATAGATGAAGTCCTAGCCCCCCGATGCCTTGGGGGGGGTGAGATGTAACGCTACTTAATGAAATTGGTATTGCGCGCGCCAGGAAATTGTCAGCGAGGGAAATTAATGTTTCCTTGCACCATACAACGGGGAGGCTTTAAACCCATTTTTTCCGGTAAATCTTCAATCCAAAAATCGACGGAAACTCCCAACGCTCAAGAGTCGTTAAAACATATCTATAAAAAGACTGATTTATGGAAAAAAAAATTCATATCCTTTTGGTAGAAGATGACGAAGTAGATGTGATGAACGTCCAGCGAGCGTTCAAAAAAAATAACATCGTCAATCCGCTATACATGGCTGCCAACGGACTAGAAGCTCTGGCTATATTACGCCAAGAAGAAAAAATAGAACCTGTAATGCCTCAAACGCGCAGGTTGGTTTTGCTGGACTTGAATATGCCGAGAATGAACGGCATTGAGTTTTTACGAGAATTGCGGCAAGATCAAAATCTGAGATCGATTCCAGTGATCGTCCTCACAACTTCTAATGAAGATAGAGATAAAGTAGAAGCTTATAATTTGAATGTAGCTGGCTATATTCTTAAACCAGTCACTTTTTCTAATTTTGTAGAAGTTATGGGAACCCTCAACAGATACTGGATGCTGAGCGAAATTCCCTAGATTATGGAAAATTTAACAAAAAAGTTTCAAAGTGGCTTTTCTGATTTTTTAGCGGTGCATTTATTCTATTAGTCTTTGTATGCCACAGCTTTTTCTGATTAATCTCTAATTCTCTTGTTATGGACAAGCTTATTAAAATTCTGATAGTTGATGACGATGAAGTCGATCGGATGAGGGTCAAACGTTCGCTAAAGTCTGCTGGGGTTTGGGCAGAAGTTACTGAAGCAGAAGATTGTGCCGAGGCCCTCGCCACACTCTCGATCAGGAAAAATTCTAGCACAGCGGCCGATCAACTCTCCACACAAAATCAATCCTCACATTTAAGGAACGTTGAGGAGACAGACAACTCGCTGCTATTAAATCAAATATTTGAGTGCGACTTTGACTGTGTATTCCTAGACTACGGCTTACCGGACGGAGACGGACTTAGTTTAGTGAAAGATATACGAGAAGCTGGGATCAAAATCCCCTTAATTGTCCTCACAGGTCAAGGCGATGAACAAATTGCAGTGGAATTGATGAAGGCTGGAGCTTCTGATTATATCGTTAAAGGCAAGATGTCTCCAGATAGTTTGTCGCGCAGTTTGTTTAATGCACTTCGCGTTTACCGCGCCGAATATAAGGCGCTTCTGACGAGTCAAAAACTTAAGGAAAGTGAGGAACGCTACAGGTTAGTTGTAGAGGGGGTAAATGACGGAATTTGGGATTGGGATTTAAGTAAAAATGATGTTTATTGGAACGATCGCCTTTTGGGAATGATCGGGTTGTCGCGCTATCAATTTGGCAGCACGATGGATGCTCTATACAGCCGCCTGCATCCAGAGGACAAGGACGGCATCATTCGGGCGATCGGGGATCACTTAGAACAAGGAATTGACTACAATGTAGAATTCCGACTGCTGCATTCATCCGGTGCTTACCGCTACTGCACTTCTCAGGGAAAAGCTCAGCGGAATGCGCAAGGAAAAGCACTGCGGATGGCCGGCATAATTAGCGACATTACCGAGCGCAAACAAGCCGAAGATGCTCTAGAAATAGAAATGCAGCAATTGAAACAAATTATTGCTTGCGTGCCGGTAGCAATGGCGATGTTCGATACTCAAATGCGCTATTTAGTTAACTCTCACAAATGGCTGACTCAATTTAATTTGGAGTGGCAGTCTCTGACTAATCTCAGTCATTACGAAGTGTTTCCAGATACGCCAAATCGCTGGAAAGTAATGTATGAAGAAGTGCTCAAAGGCGAGATAGTTTCTTTCAGCGAAGATGCTTGGGAACGAGCAGACGGCTCTGTTTTGTATTTGCGCTGGGCTGCTCATCCTTGGTACAATCCCGACGGCAGAGTGGGGGGAATGGTGATGGTAGCGGACAAGATTAATGAATTGGTGGAAGCGCGGGAAACTGCCCTAGAAGCAAGCCGGGTGAAATCGCAATTTTTGGCGAACATGAGTCACGAAATTCGCACTCCGATGAATGGGGTTTTGGGGATGGCTCAATTGCTGTTGCTGGCTCCTCTGGAACCGAAACCGCGCGAGTGCGCTCAGACTATTTACCGCAGTGCTGAACATTTGCTGAGCGTGATTAATGACATCCTAGATTTTTCTAAGATTGAAGCTGGAGAAATGCGGCTGGAAAAAGCTGATTTTGATTTAGATAGCTGCATTGAATCTGTGATAGAAATGGTAGCGCCTTTGGCAGATGAAAAAGATATTGAATTAAATATTTTAGTTGATAGTTCGGTGCCGAAAAAGTTGGTGGGCGACTCGGGCAGGCTGAAGCAAATTTTGATAAATTTGACTGTAAATGCCATAAAATTTACCGATCGCGGTCAAGTTTTTATTCACGTTACTGTCAAGCGGAGCAAGCAACTGGTAGAGGGCAAAGAAGATATTAAATTGCTATTTTCAGTCCGGGATACTGGGATTGGAATTTCGCCGGAAGGGCAGACAAAGCTGTTCCAATCTTTTTCTCAGGTAGACGATTCTCCTACTAGACCTTACGGCGGTACGGGTTTGGGTTTGGCGATTTGCAAGCAGTTAGTGGATATGATGGAAGGCGACATTGGAGTTCGCAGTTTGCTAGATAGCGGTTCGACTTTTTGGTTTGCTGTACCTTTGGAAAAACAGTTGCAAGTTCAGCCTCAATCGCCCGAACTAGCAGGTAAGAAGCTGTTAGTAGTATCTGGAAGCGCTTTGAGGAGGGCGGCGGTACGATCGCTCGCTCAAAGTTGGGGTGCTCGCTGCGATGAAGCAGAAACTGCTGCTGATGCTTTGACTTGGTTGCAAAATTCTCGGGGCGGGATTTCTGAGGATTCGGGGGAAGGGGAAAAATGCTGCGATGCGGTGCTTGTGGATTTGCAAATGCCGGATTTGGATGCGGAGGAATTTGGTTTGAAAGTGCGATCGCTCTCAACAGTTGACTCGTTAATCGCCATGACTGCTTTGCGGGAACAGGCGAAAGCGGAAGCCCTTTGCAGTGTGGGTTTTAGCGGCTATTTGATCGAGCCGGTGCGGCCTTCCCGCTTGCTTGAGGCTTTGCTGGCCCCCGTTAAGGAAAGGGGAGAGTTTGACAGCTTGGAGGCTGCTAATAGTCGCAATTTTCCAGCAGCTAATTCTCAATACGTTACTTCCAATTCGCCCTCATCGCTGAAAATTTTGCTGGCGGAAGACCACCCGATCAATCAACAAGTTATAGTCGAACAGTTGGCAGCTTTAGGCTATCGTGCTGACTGCGCCGCCAACGGTCAAGAAGCGCTGGATTTGTTGGCAGAAAACAACTACGATCTAGTGTTGATGGACTGTCAAATGCCGGTACTTGACGGTTACGCAACTGTGCGAAAGTTGAGGGAACGAGAAAAGGGCGATCGGCATACTTTTGTGCTTGCTTTAACAGCTCACGCTTTACCGGGGGAACGAGAAAAGTGTCTGGCGGCGGGGATGGATGATTATCTCAGCAAACCAGTAGATTTAGATGCTTTGGCGGCGGCACTGAACAAGTATGAAGCCCAAAACGCTCATTTTAAAAACTATGGAGTTCAAAATATTAATTTGGTAGAACCGGAGATAGCGGTAACATATTATACAGAAACCTCCCAAAAAGTAGAGGTGGCCGCTGTGCCGGCATCAAGGGCGATCGCGCTTCAAACTTGGGAACACGGAGACTGTGACGGACTGTTCGACAAAAGCAGATTGGAGCAACTCCGACGAGTTAATATTAAATTGCCCGATCGCCTTTTGCAAGCATTTGTAGGAAACGCGCAAGCTGATGTGGCTGCTGCCAAAATAGCCGTAGAAGCTAAAGATTGGCCAACTGTGGAATATCAAGCACACCGTCTCAAAGGAACTGCTGCAAATGTGGGAGTTGCCCTGATGTCGGATTTGGCGGCACAATTAGAGAATTATGCCCGAAGCTTTCAATCTGAACCCGCAGCGGCTCAATTATCAACTATTGAGGTAGTTCAAAAAATATTAGTGAGTTTATCCAGTCATTTAGCGCGGGTTCGAGAATTTGTAGAAACTCGAATATTTGGTTAATAATATGTTAGCCTATCGTCCATAGTCGAACGTAGTAGTAATTGAAATCGCGCCTACAAAAACAAAGTCCACTCCTAGCAGACTAATATCGTTTCCGGTTCATCGGAATAATAAAATCGAGTCAACAGTTAACAGTCAACAGTCAACAGTCAACAGTCAACAGTCAACAATCACCTGACGGTACAACCGGAATTGATATAACAAATAAATCCTTTCTTTCTTGACTCTGTGTCCTCTGCGTTCTCTGCGGTTAATTAAAAAAAATAAATTAATTTAGCTATGACCTACGATATCAGTAACAACCCTATTTTAGATACCCAACCCTTAGAAAATGATCGAGAACTGCTAACACCTTTGATGGCTTTTGCTCAACAAATTTTGTTGCACGAACTAGAAGCAGAACCTCTGGAATTGCATTACCAGTCTCTAGCCGATGGCGGGGGAGTGGCGGTAAATTGTATTGTGGAAAAAGTAGCTCGCTGCTGTCGGGAAAGCAAAATTGGCAAAAAATTACCGACAGCTTTTTACATTCACGTTTCTGCCTTGTCAGCGCTCAATCCTGTCCTCGCAATTTACGAAAATTGTGCGAGACAAAATCTCGAAAACATTGATGAAGCAACTTTAGTTAAATTTTCACTTCAGCAACCTAAAATATCTTATCTTTTTTACCCCGATTTCGACACAGACGCTCACCCTGCTTTGCAAACCAGCATCCAAATTAATCTGGAAACAGGCGAAGTTAAATGTTTCGATTATAGCAACAGCGAAAATCCCCCGGTTTTGCACCGCAAGGAAACTTTTGTAATTGCGGATTATCCCAATTACGAAAAGTTTGCTCGACTGACTCGCAGCGAGGAAGGATGGGGACTGCTTGACAATACTAGCGTTATCGGTACTCGCGAGGGTTGGCTGAAATATTTGGGATATTGCGGTGTAGAAATTCAAGATCATACTGTTGTTGAACGTTTGAAACAGCAGAATAGCGATCTTTCAATTCCTAAAATTGAACGCCACAAAGCTGCGATGGTACGAAACTCTGTTTCTAAGCCGGTGCGTTTGGTTTTGGAATCGGATTTGTTTGTGGATGGGATGACTTTTTTTGATTACGGTTGCGGCTATGGCGGCGATGTTAAATATATTGCGGGAGAGGGTTATGTGGCTGCGGGTTGGGACCCGTACTATCAGCCGGAAACTCCGCGAATTTGTGCGGATATTGTGAATGTTGGTTATGTGATTAATGTGATTGAGTCTTTGGGGGAAAGGCGAGAAGCTTTGCTGAATGCTTGGGATTTAACTAAGAATTTATTGGTTGTGGCGGCTCAGGTTTTGATTGATGATGGCGATCGCGGTCAAATTGCTTATGGGGATGGGGTGATTACTTCTCGCAATACTTTTCAGAAGTATTACGAACAGCAAGAGTTGAAGGTTTATATTGACCAAGTTTTGAATGTTGATGCGATTCCTGTGGCTTTGGGGATTTATTTTGTGTTTCGGGATGCGACGGCGGGTGAGGGTTTTCGGGCTTCTCGGTTTCGATCGCGCTTATCGACTCCCAGAGTGCGATCGCAAGTCAAGCGATTTGAGGATTATGCCGAAATACTGGCTCCTTTGATGGCTTTTGTGAGCGATCGGGGGCGTCTTCCGGTGAAAGACGAATTAGCGGAAGAATCGCCAATCAAGCAGGAATTCCACAGTTTTAACCGCGCTTGGAGGGTGATTTTGCAAGCAACGGATGCGGATGATTGGGAGAAAATCGCCGACAAGCGCCGCCAGGATTTGCTAGTATATCTCGCTCTCAACCGTTTGGGCGATTCCCTACAGGATGGCGACGCGGTGCGTCCTTCGATGCGCCGGCTTCCGGCTCAAATCCGCAATGACATTAAGGGTTTGTTTGACAGTTATCAAAAAGCTTGCACTTTGGCAGATTTAATGCTATACAGTTTGGGCAAAGCTGATATTGTGGCGGATTGTTGCGAGGATAGCGCGATCGGGTACAAACAACCCGGTTCCCTTTCAGTTCACGTCTCATGTTTAGAAGAACTTGACCCTTTGCTGCGACTCTACGAAGGCTGCGCCAACCGCACAATTGGCAGGCTTGACGGTGCTACAATTATCAAATTTCACACTCCAAAACCGCAGATATCCTATTTATTTTATCCCGATTTTGATACTAACCCGCATCCAGCCCTCCACAGGTCTATGCACATACATTTGCGCGATCTTTCTGTCAGCTACGAAGACTATTCAGATGCGTACAATCCGCCAATTTTAGTTAAAAAAGAAGCTTTTGTTAATCCGAATTATCCGCATTACGAAAAGTTCGCGAAACTCACCCGCCAAGAGGCAAAGTTAGGGATTTTTGATGGTTCCGTCGTTAAGAAATATCGGGAATGGGTGAAGTGTTTGGAGGACAATTGCGTGAGAATTAAGGGGCATAAGTTGTTTTGGCGATCGGATGCTGACCCGGAAAAGTTGAAAATGTTGAAAACAAATGCGTCGGAACGCCAGCAGAAAAAAATTGAGGTTAATGCGGGAAAGAGTGAAGGAACTGCAGAGGACACAGAGAGCACAGAGGATGGAAAAGAAGAGGGAGGGGAAGTTATATCTTTAAGATAGGACGGTGTTCTAAGGTCATTGGTAGGACGAGAACAGGTGACAAGTATTTTCTTCCTGGTAGTATGTACAGATGTGCATACTATAATTGAGATGGCTTACCAATGGAATCCAGAGAAAGCAGCAGCCAATCTTCGCAAATATGGTATCGACTTTGCTGATGCAGTATCGGTTTTCTCAGATGCTCTGGCAATTACAATTCCAGATGAGCGTTTTGATGAAGAACGATTCGTCACGATTGGCATGGATGGCTTTGCCAGAGTTTTGGTTGTTATTTACACATTGCGGGGTGATGAAATTCGACTTATTTCTGCCCGCAAAGCGACTAGGCAAGAGCGACAGCAGTACGAGGAGGAATAGTCATGGAAACAGAGTATGATTTTAGTCAGGGTAAGCGAGGGGCGATCGATCCAACATTACCTGAGAAAACTCGGATCGCAATCTGGTTAAATGATGAGGTTTTAGCGTGGTTTCGCGAACAAGTTCATTTAGCAGATGGAGGGAACTACCAAACCTTGATTAATGAAGCGTTGCGTCAACATATCCAGCAGAGTTCTGAGCCTTTGGAACAAACTTTGCGAAGAGTTGTACGAGAAGAACTTCAGCGGATTGAAAAGTGAAGTGCAAATGACCGCGCAACGAACTGTTTCGATACCTTCCCAATTCTTGCCTACAGTCAGGGCCGGATGTTGCGGAATTATCGCGAAAATGAACTGCACTTAAACCAACAGGCTTCGGAGGTTTTCTCATGGAAATAATTTGGGAAAGAATTGATAATTGGCTCGCAGCCAATGCACCTCAAGTGCTGAAAAGTCTCAGGCCCGGCGCTACTGATGAGGAGATTTATCGAGCAGAAGCATTCTTTGGTGTAGAGTTTCCCGAAGATTTCAAGCTGTCTTACCGCGTGCATAACGGTCAGGATGAAGAATCTTATTCCCTATTCCCCCAATTGGAGTTACTCTCTATCCAAAGCGCGATCGAAATATCTGAAAAATGGCAGAATTGTTCTGACGATAATTTTAGGTGCGATCGTGAAAACATTTTTGAAGGAATCTGGAACGGTTGGTGGAACCGGAATTGGATTCCATTCACAAACGAAAGCAATGGTGCTTGCGAATGCGTAGATTTAGCCCCAGCAGCAGGCGGAAATGTTGGACAAGTCATTATTGTTGAGTGGCAGGAGGCTACTAGAGGGCTTATTGCACCTAATTTTCGAGTTTATCTGGAAACCTTTGCAAATGCACTAGAACGAGGAGAATATCGGTTCTCTGAGAATGGTTATGGGTTGGTGGATCTAGTTGACTTTGAAATACTGGATCTCGCAGTTGGTAATGGTTAATATCGCCCATAGACTGCACCCAGCGCCTGAGCCGTTTGCTAAAGTGCTCGATACCTGTCTAGCAATCGTCTAACTCAAAGAACGTATTGACATTGTAAATACATTTTACCTATACTAGGGAGCATGAATGTATACTTCGTGCTCCATGGCATTACCTTTGTATGGGATGACGGAAAAGCGCGGATTAATCCCACAAATCATGATGGGGTTACTTTTCAACAAGCTGCTGAATGCTTCTTTGATCCATTTCTAGTTGTCGTTGATGCCAGCCGCAATGAGGAAGCGCGTGATGCTGTGATTGGGCTAGATAGTCGGTGGAATCTACTGTATGTGGTTCACATTGAGCGTGAAGAAAATGTCATTCGGATTATTTCAGCACGTAAAGCAACTCGTCAGGAGAGGGCAGAGTATGAAGGTTGAAGCATTAAAGCAGCGATTAGACCGCAACCGTCCAATGACTAGCGTAACAATCCGTATGCCCGAAGATGTTGTGGAAGATTTAAAAAAAGTTGCACCATTGTTGGGTTTTTCGGGTTATCAGCCATTAATTCGTGCTTATATCGGTCAAGGTTTGCGCGTTGATTTAGAACGATTTGAGAGCGAGACAGTCACAGCCTTAGTAGCAAGTTTGAAGCGTCGAGGTGTCAGCGATGCAGTGATTGATGAGGCATTAAAGGAAGTCGTTGATGCTAAATCATGTTAATTGTATCTAGCAGTAACGGAGGACACGGCAATGCCGTTTCCCTACATCAAAATAATCGCAGCACGGGCAAAAACTCCCAGCCACAATAGTCGCGAGAGATGTAACTACCGCCGATTAATTGTAGGGACACGGCAATGCCGTGTCCTTACCCGCAGCATCAAGCAAACTTAATCTTCAAATAATCATCCTCCATCTTCGCCCCGGAAGGTTGCAGCGCGGCTAAAGCTTGCGGCAAAACCATATTGCGACGGTGATTCCCAATCCGAACATTCAACTCATCTCCCGTTTTCGTCAACTGAATTTGATCCTTAGCAATTCCCGGCAAATACAGTTCGAGAACATATTGATTGTTGTCCTGCACAATTCTAATCGTATTTTCTGTGTAATAAACCTTGCTTGGGTCTTCATCTGCATAAAGCGTTTCTTTCAAGCGTTCCAAAGCCGGCAAACCGCACATTTCCTCGGAATAAAGCGGGACTTCTTTTACAGGAAGCGGCCGGAAATTTTCGTGAATTTCCTGCTTGTACTGCTGCTGGTTCTCTTTCCAACGCTTGAAAAATGGATCGGTTACTTCTTCAGGAATAATCCGGTTGGCGACAATTAAATCTGTGGCAACATTGTACAAACTCAAATAGGCGTGAGCCCGCAAAGATTCTTTGATTACCATTTTTTCAGGATTAGTAATTAGCCTGACCGAAGTTACAGTATTGTCAGTTAAAATCTTTTCCAAAGCTTCAATTTGTTCGTAAAATTCGTAAGGTGCATCCATCACCTCTTTGTCGGGCAAAGAAAAGCCCGCAAGTGGTCTAAAAAACGGTTCAACTAAAGGTCTGAGGGCAACAGATATACCTTGCAAAGGCTTGTAAAATTTTCTCATGTACCAGCCGCCAACTTCCGGCAAACTTAGCAGTCGCAATGCTGTACCTGTGGGGGCGGAATCGATAATTAAAACATCATATATGCCCTCGTCGTAATGGCGTTTCATCCGCACCAAACCAAAGATTTCGTCCATTCCCGGCAAAATGGCTAATTCTTCAGCTTGCACGCCCTCAAGTCCCTGCGCTTTCAAAACTTGAGTAATGTAGCGTTTGACTGCTCCCCAATTGCCTTCTAATTCCCTGAGAGCGTCCAATTCTGCTCCCCACAAATTGGGTTTGACCAGTCGAGCATCGTGTCCGAGTTCCATGTCGAAGCTGTCGGCCAAGGAGTGGGCGGGATCTGTGCTCAGCACTAGGGTTTTGTATCCCAATTCGGCGCATCGCAAGCCCGTAGCAGCGGCTACGGAGGTTTTGCCGACGCCGCCTTTTCCGGTCATTAATATTAAGCGCATTGATTGTTTAGCTCGCCTGAAAGTTCTTTACTTATATATTGTAACGGGATGTAACGGAGATTAATTTAGTGGGGTAATTAATTTGGGCGATCGCCCGCCGGACACAGCCAATTGTCAACAAAGCACGAAATCGGTGCGATGTCAATAGCAATAAAATTTAAATCGTGTCCGATGGCTCGATCGCGAACTCATCGCATTTTTTGGTCATACTTTTCATCTAAAGCGTGCGATCCATTGGAATTACGATCGCCCTTTGAGACTTCCTGCAGCGAATTTTTAAACCAGATGGACTGCTGGGGGAATGGCATAGAAATGTTCTCTTCATCAAATACCTGCTTCAATCGCCGGCGAAACTCGCGTCCGACTTCCCACTTTTTCAGGGGTTGAGTTTGAATCAAGAGGCGAATCGTAATGCTATTTTCACCAAACGCATCAACGCCCAGTACCTTGGGAGGTTCTAATATTAATTCTTGCCACTCAGAATCCAAACTCATTTGAGTCGCTGCTTTTTTAATTACGGCGATCGCACGGTCAATATCGGTATTATAAGCAACCTCAATACCTAAATTCACACGAGACCAACTGCTAGTATGGTTTTTCACCATAGTAATACTGCCATTTGGAATACTAATTAGATCGCCATCTTGGTTCCGTAATTGAGTTACCCGCAGGTTCATTGTTTCCACGGTTCCACTTTCATTGTTAGCAGTGATTATATCGCCAACGCCATACTGATCCTCCAAGAGAAAAAACAATCCGTTAATCATGTCTTTGACAAGACTTTGAGAGCCAAAGGAAATCGCTAACCCAAAAATACTCACACTTGCCAAAAGCGGCACAATGTTAACACCCAAAATTGACAAAGCAGTCAATCCGCCAGCAGCAATACAACAGAAACCGCTAGCTCCCTTCATCACGCCAGAAAAGGTTTTTAGCCGCTGAATCCTTCGGACTGATGCACTGTCTGGAAGGAATTGCCCCTGACTGAGAGCTGCTACAAAATGGTCAATTACAACGAAGCTGATGCGAAGTATTAGGTAAGTTGCAGCCCCAATTAAGATTAAGTTGAGTAAGGTGACGCTCAAACTTTTCAGCAATAGTGATTGCAGCCATCGAGTCTGCGGAAACAGGCTCAAACAAAATGAAATTCCGCCTCCCCACAGGCCAAGCTGGCCGAGTTGTAATAACCGCTGTCGCACTTCATACCAAAATTTGAGCCGCTGCTTCCGAGCAATTTTTTGTTGCTGTTTGCAAGCAATCGCTGCAGCTTCATCCTGCTCCTGCTCAGACAAATCTTCTACTTGCTCTTGGGAAGCATTGAGTTGTTCGATTTGTGTTAAGACTGCTGCATAACGGGCTTTGATATAGCGCTGTCTGAGGCGCATTCCCAGACTGAGCAGGAGCATAAATAGGATGACTCCGCCCGCTCGCAATGCCTGTTTTGCTAAAAACTTTGGCTGATGCTCCCGTTGAGACGCAAGCAGGGCATTTTTAATAATTTGAGTCAAGTTTTGAGCGTGAGTGGTTAGCTCGACTCCGTACAGGCGAGCATCGTCAGTGGTAACGGTCATCAAATAGTTTTTATTGACAGAAATAATTGGAAGTTGACTCGTTTGGTCTACGCTGTAATCGACTTCTAATTTTCCCGGTTCAAAGTTGGTATTGGCAATTCCTTGAAGCTGATTTGTAACGGTTTTTACTCTTTGCTGAATGGGTGAAAGAGAAATTGCTTCTTGCTGCTTGGTGTTGAGCGCAGGAGCTGTCAAAGCAAATATCGAACGACCATCTAAATAAACATCACCGACAACAAAGTTAGTGCTATCGTTGGCGGAATAAATATTGAATAATCGCTGTGGTTCTGGAGATGAGGGTTGTCCGACCACTGGCACTATCGACGCGCCCAAGAGGAAGATGAATGCACCAATTGCCAAGGCAATTTTGTGCCACAGGTAATTAGTTCGACGAGAATTAAGATTTATCCAGTTCAAGCAAGACATTTTTCTACACATTGCATATTTGTATCAAGGTCTCACCTGGGTTTGATTGCTACAGAATGCAGTTGATGGCGCAATCTGCGCTGTCGCCATTAAGCCAAGGATGATGGCGCAACAGGGTGGCCTTTAGGTTCGATCGCTCAAAGCCAGAGGAATTGAGCAAATGATGGTGGTGAGGCCTGACTCGATCGACTAAAGTGTTGAGTTCGATCGCCGGTTTCGCCACCAAAGCTGTCATTATAACGCTGCAGCCAAGACTGTTTGACTAGATGAGAAATTGAGGCGCTGTCATAGTAGTGGCTGGTAAATTCTGCGATCGCGCGATCGGCAATCATCTATCGCTTTTAATCGGGCAAATTAAAAAAGGTTTTACCTGGTGCATAGCAAGCAAAGGGAACGCAGCAAGCGACAGTCACTTTTGAGTAGCGACGGGAAATACAAGTTGTTTGAGAACATCAAAGCGCGAACAGTTCCAGTAATCAATGTGGGAAACGATTAAACCGTCGCTGTTGACCTTCAGTTCGCTTCTCCCGCTAATCGCCATTTTTGGTTTCCAAGGTAGCGGTGCGATCCAACTCAGAGTCCAGCGAGTTTCTATGGCATCTCCCGACTGAGAAATATCGTGCAAATCGAGTTGAATTTGTTGAAAAAAAGTCCCCATAAACCCCAGCATTTTTTGGTAGCGATCGACTCCTGTAAATCGATTTAGAGGGTCTTCAAAATAAACATCTTTAGCATAAATGCTGTAAGTCTGATTTTCAGGAAATCTACGGTAGTCCTCGGTGATAACTTGAATAATATCCATTACGATTAGCGATTTGCCTAAAATGATTATAATATAGTTTATACCTGCTACAGAAAAGGCGGACAATTTATGATCGACCTCTACACTTTTACCACGCCCAACGGACGCAAAGTCTCGATTATGCTCGAAGAAATAGGTTTACCCTACAACACGCACGTCATCGACATCAGAAAAAACGACCAATTTAGCCCAGAGTTTATCGCCATCAACCCCAACAGCAAAATTCCGGCAATAGTCGATCGCGATAACGGCATCACCGTCTTCGAGTCCGGCGCCATCCTGATCTATCTAGCAGAAAAAAGCGGCAAATTTCTACCCACCGAAAAAGAAAAATACTTTCAAGTTATCGAGTGGCTGATGTTTCAAATGGCTAGTGTCGGGCCAATGTTCGGTCAGCTAAACCACTTCAAACGCTATGCACCCGAACAAATTCCCTATGCCATTCAACGCTACGAAACAGAAACCTTGCGACTCTACGGAGTATTAGACACTCAACTAGCAAAATCCGAATATATCTGCGGCGAATATTCAATTGCCGATATGGCTATTTATCCCTGGGTTGCTATTTACGAATTTCAAGGATTAACCCTCGACAACCACCCCCACCTCAAACGCTGGGTAGAAACCTTGCAGAAGCGCCCAGCAGTTGAGCGCGGCATGGCTGTCCCCGCGATGTAAAAATCAAAAAAATTAACCGCAGACAAACAAAGATATCACTAATTAGATCTAAGTTTGTCCGCGTTCACCTGCGGTTAAAAAATCTTTAAAACCTAATCAGCGAAATGCTGAATAATCGCATCCGCAAACTCAGAACACTTCAGTTCCGGCACAGGTGGTTCCATCAACCTTGCCAAATCGTAGGTAACTTCACCGTTAGAAATGGCCGCGCCCAAACCTTTTTTAATTAAATCTGCGGCTTCCTGCCATCCCATATATTCTAACATCATTACCCCCGACAAAATCAGGGAACCGGGATTGACTTTATCCAAACCAGCGTGTTTTGGTGCAGTGCCGTGAGTCGCCTCAAAAACTGCACATTCATCGCCAATATTCGCGCCGGGGCCCATTCCCAATCCGCCGACAATTGCAGCCGCCGCATCGGATAAGTAATCGCCGTTTAAATTCATGGTTGCCAAAATCGAATATTCGCCTGGCCTGGTTTGAATTTGCTGAAAAATACTATCAGCAATTCTGTCATTAACCATGATTTTTTCTTGCCACTTACCGTTACCGTGACTGTCCCAAATTGCAAACAGAACGTCGGCAACTTCTTGGCGGATTTTAGCTTGTTTTTCGGGAGTCAAGGCATCGTATCCCGGATCGATTTGGCGGGCATTGTCTTCTAAGCTAATCTCGGGATTGCGTTCTTTGTTGCCCAGAATCCAAGATTCTCTTTCTGTCACGCATTGGTTCCGAAATTCGGTGGTTGCTAGTTCGTAACCCCAATCTCGGAAAGCTCCTTCGGTGTATTTCATGATGTTGCCTTTGTGCACCAAGGTTACTTGTTGCTTGTCTTTTGGCAACCGCAAAGCGTGGGTCATAGCCCGCCGCACTAAACGCTGGGAACCGCTTTTGCTAATTGGTTTAATGCCGATTCCAGAATCGAGGCGAATTTGTTTTTTGCCGTGTTCTGGTGTGGCGGGAATTAACTCATTATTGAGGTATTCAATCAATTTCTTGCCGATTTCGCTGCCTTTTGCCCATTCAATTCCGAGGTAAATATCTTCTGTATTTTCCCGGTAAATAATTACGTCTAGCAGTTCAGGAGTTTTGTGCAGCGATGGGGTTCCATCGTAATATTTGCATGGCCGCACGCAGGCGTAGAGGTCAAAGATTTGCCGCAATGCTACGTTGAGCGATCGAATTCCGCCACCGATTGGGGTTGTCAGCGGGCCTTTGATGGCGACTCCGTATTCTTTGATGGCGTCTAGGGAATCTTGGGGCAAATATTGGTATGTACCGTAGACATCGCAGGCTTCGTCGCCTACGTAAATCTTGAACCAGTTAATTTTTCGCTGGCCGCCGTAAGCCTGTTCTACTGCGGCATCCATGACTTTCTGCGATGCTGGCCACAAGTCCACGCCCGTACCGTCGCCGCGTATGAAGGGAATAATTGGGTCGTTGGGGACGATCGGCAAACCGTCTTTGAATGTAATTTTAGAACCAGTTGTCGGGGCTACAATTTTTTCGTACATATCTTAACAGTGCGGATACCAATGTTCCCTATTTTGCCACGATTATACCAGAAGGAAGAAGTCATTAGTCATTAGTCATTAGTTATTAGTCATTAGTCATCAGTCATTTTACCCGCTCGCGAAGTCGAAGGGTAGTCATTAGTCATTAGTCATTAGTCATTAGTCATTAGTCATTAGTCATTAGTCATTAGTCATTAGTCATTAGTCA